>NYYG01000068.1 GCA_002686685.1 SAR116 cluster bacterium
ACCAGCACAGCAATGCCCGCGGCGGGTGCGCCGTCCTGTGCCACCCAGCTTGCCTCTGACAAGGTTACCTCATGGCAGGCAAGTGCTGCCTGCGGGCCCACAATCACCTTATGCGCCGCCGCATCAATACCAACGACATAGAGCGGGCCGTCGCCTTCATCAGCATCCTTGCGACCACCAATACCAAGCCCGCGGCGCTGGCCGATCGTATAGTCGATCACGCCGTTATGCGTACCCAGAACAGTGCCATCCAGATGCACGATCTCGCCCGGCTCCACCGCGCCCGGCCGCAACCGCCGCACAACATCCCCATAGCGGCCATTCGGNACAAAACAGATATCCTGACTGTCCGGCTTGTCCGCGACCACCAGCCCGTATTTATGCGCCAGCGCNCGCGTCTCATCCTTGCTCATCCCGCCAAGGGGAAAGCGCAGATAATCCAGCTGCGCGGGTGTGGTTGCAAACAGGAAATAGGACTGGTCCTTTGCCGGGTCGGCACCGCGATGCANCTCGGCCCCGTTGGCACCATCAACGCGCTGCACATAATGGCCNGTGGCAAGGCAATCAGCCTGCAGATCGCGCGCTGTCTTCAGAAGATCGGTGAATTTGACTGTCTGGTTACAGCGCACACAGGGGATCGGCGTCTCGCCGCGCAGATAGCTGTCGGCGAAATCCTGCATCACCTGGTCATGAAACCGGCCTTCATAATCCAGCACATAATGGGGAATCCCCAGCCGCGCCGCGACCGTGCGCGCATCATGGATATCGGCACCCGCGCAACAGGCGCCCTTGGCCTGAATGGCGACCCCATGGTCATATAGCTGCAGGGTGATGCCAATGACATCAAACCCCTGTTCATGCAGCAGGGCAGCCGTGACCGAACTGTCAACACCGCCCGACATCGCCACGACGACGCGCGTCTGCGATGGCGGTTTCGCAAAGCCGAGGGCATTTTGCGCTGTCGCGTCTGTTGAAATGTCCTTTGGATGCGCTGCTGTCGTCATCCCCGCCCGTCTTTCTAGAATTCGTCGGGTACTGTCACCCGCAGGCCGTCAAGTTCTGCTGACATGGTGATCTGGCAGCCAAGCCGCGATGTCTCGGACAGGCTGAATGCCAGATCCAGCATATCTTCCTCATCCTCGCTTGGTCCGCCCGTCTTGGCATACCAGTCAGGGTCGACAACGACATGACAGGTTGCACAGGACAGACAGCCGCCGCAGGTCCCTTCGATGCCCAGATTGGCGTCGCGGCCCGCCTCCATCAAGGTCACACCGTCATCAACCGTTACCGTATGTTCCTTGCCATCCGGCGTCGTGAAAATAATATTTGGCATGTGCCTGACACTCCCGTCAGTCGGTTTGTATTCGGGCCNGTTTATTCCCGGCCCGGACCCCCGCTTTTACAGATCACGCAGGACTTCCGCAAGCCTTTCAAAATCAGNCGCCTGCGATTGCCACCCNCCCGAAATACGCACCGCGCGACTGGCGCCTGTGCCCGCCTGCATCGCCTTCAGCACATGGCTTTCATGCACCTTTCCGGATGAGCAGGCCGCCCCCGCACTGACAGCGATACCGGCGATATCAAGCGCCATCACCATTACCTCTGACGGCTTTTCGCCAACGGCGATACAGGAGGTATTGGCAATCCGGTCTGCCCCGCTGCCAAAAATGGTGACATCATCCCGCATGGTACGCATCTGCGTTTCAAAAGCGTCGCGCCATCCAGCCATCTGCCGGAACAGCCCGACATCATCAAAACCGGCCCGCGCCGCCGCACCAAACCCGGCGATGCCAAGGACATTTTCCGTTCCCGACCGGCGCCCCTGTTCCTGCCCGCCACCGCGCAGCAGGCTTGTCAGCCGGTTGCCTGGCCGCACCAGAACCGCACCAATACCCGTGGGCCCGCCAATCTTGTGCGCCGAAATGCTGGCNTAATCCAGCCCGCTGCCGGCAAAATCCAGATGCGTCTTGCCCAGCATCTGCACCATGTCGCTATGCACCGCAATGCCGGCCGCGCGCGCCATCTCCACAACCGCATCAACAGGCTGGATCACGCCGGTCTCGTTATTTGCCATCATCACTGACAGCAGCGTTTGTGCCTGNCTGCCATCCGGCACCGCCGCCAGACAGGCCGCCAGATGGTCCAGATCAATGCGGCCATCCGCATCGACATTGACCAGCGTTGTCTGTGCCGCTGCGTGCAGCACGGAATCATGTTCGATTGCCGTTGTGATGACATGTTCAAAGCCGGACAGCACAAGATTATTGGCCTCGGTCCCGCCACTGGTAAACACGATGTCGGCCGCCCGACACCCGGCCAACATGGCAATATCTTCGCGTGCGCCTTCGACAAGCAGACGCGCCACGCGGCCAAAGCCGTGAACCGATGACGGATTTGACGGCGGGCCCATAGCCGCCTGCATCGCGGCACCCGCCTCGGGGCGCAGCGGCGCGGTTGCATTATTGTCCAGATAAAGAGCCGTGGTGGCAGCCATTGCCAGGCGTCAGCTTTTGCGTGTGCCTGGCGGCATGGGCGTGTCGTCACCAAGGGTCGGCTTGCCGGCATCATCATGCATGGCCGTGGTCGACAGCCTGTCTTCCATGTCGTTCAGCCGTGCCCGCAGGCTCTGCACCTCATCAACAAGCGCGGCAATGGTGCGGCCGCGCGGGTCGACATCGTCCGGATTGCTGACACCATAGGCGGCAAANGGTGGTTCAACCTCGGCGGTTGGCCGTGCCGCCAGCTGNCGGGCCGGCACACCCACAACGGTTGCNCAGGCCGGAACATCCTTTGTCACNACCGAATTACCGCCAACACGCGCACCGGCGCGCACCNTGATATTGCCAAGAATTTGCGCCCCAGACCCGACAATCACATCATCTTCCAATGTCGGATGCCGCTTGACGGACCGCTGCGCCTCGGCATCCACGGCTGGCAGCACGCCGCCAAGAGTCACGCCCTGATAGAGCGTTACATTGCGGCCGATAACCGTTGTCTCGCCAATCACCACGCCTGATCCGTGATCCACGAAAAAGCCGCAGCCAATCGTGGCACCCGGGTGGATCTCGATGCCGGTAAACCACCGCGCCAGCTGCATGATAAAGCGGGCGGCAAATTTCAGGCCGGCCTTCCATAACGGGTTCGCGATCCGATAGGCCAGCATCACCTGAAAGCTGGGATACAGGAACATGGCGGCCAGCTTGCCGCCAGCAGCCGGATCACGCTCGNGGATGGCGTTCAGATCACGATTCAGTTTNGCGAACATATTCGGTCCCCATTACACCGGTCGGAACATCGCGGCTGCGCTGGCGAAATCTCTATACATCGCGCATGCCCGCTTGGCCTGTGGATCGTATTAAGATATAAGCGCTTTTCACAAAATCACAAGAAAAGCGGATTGACCATGCCAGAGGTGATTATCAACGGTCCGGAAGGACGTATTGAATGCCGTTANATGCCTGCCGAGGCNCCTAANGCCCCGACNGCNCTGATCNTGCANCCCGAACCGGATCGCGGCGGCACCATGAACAACCGCGTCACCTATGCATTNTANCAGCATTTCAAGTCGCGTGGCTTTGCCGTGATGCGGTTCAATTTCCGTGGTGTGGGCCGCAGCCAGGGCGTCTATGACAATGGCGAAGGTGAACTTTCCGATGCGGCAACCGCGATGGACTGGCTGCAGTCACAGAATCCGGCCTCGACACAATGCTGGATTGCCGGCTTTTCATTCGGGTCATGGATTGGCATGCAGCTGATGATGCGCCGTCCNGAAATTCGCGGATTCATNTCGATNAGCCCGCCCGCCATCACCCATGATTTTACATTTCTGGCCCCCTGCCCGGCATCCGGCCTGATTGTAAATGGCGAGGAAGATACAACCGTACCGCCAGATGCNGTGCACAAGCTGGTCGAACGCGTATCAATCCAGAAGGGTGTCAGCATTGATGTTGATATCGTTCCGGGTGCCAATCATTTCTTTACCGATCATCTCGACCAGATGGTCGAACGGGTGTCCGGCTATCTTGACGACGCCCTGACGGAAGACGCCCCCGAACCCCTTTTCGAATAGAAAGCCGCACGCCAGATGGCCTATAATTCCGAGCTGATCCGCACCTTTGTCGACCGCGGTTATGTCCACCAGATCACCAATGATGTGGGGCTGGATGAACGCGCATGCGACCAGATTATACCGGCCTATATCGGCTTTGACTGCACGGCAGACAGCCTGCATGTCGGCTCGCTTGTCCAGATCATGATGCTGCGCGTCATGCAGCGCACCGGTCACAAGCCGATTGTGCTGATGGGCGGGGGCACCACCAAGGTCGGCGACCCGTCAGGCAAGGACGCCGCACGCCCGCTGCTGTCGGATCAGGATATCGAAAACAACAAACAGGGCATTCGCCGGGTATTCGAACAATATCTGACATTTGGTGACGGCCCGACTGACGCCATCATGGTGGATAATGCCGAATGGCTGGACAATCTGGCCTATATCCGTTTTCTGCGCGATTACGGCCCGCATTTTTCAGTCAATCGCATGCTGGGTATGGANTCGGTCAAGCTGCGGCTGGAACGCGAACANCCNCTATCCTTCCTTGAATTCAATTATGCCATTCTGCAGGCCTATGACTTCATGGAGCTGCGCCGCCGCTATGGGTGTCTGCTGCAGATGGGCGGGTCCGACCAGTGGGGCAATATCGTCACGGGCATCGACCTGACCCGCCGCGTTGACGCGCAGGAAGTTTTCGGGCTGACCTCGCCTCTCATCACCACCGCGTCCGGCGCAAAGATGGGCAAGACAGCCGATGGGGCTATCTGGCTGAATGCGGACCGGCTGTCACCCTTTCAGTTCTGGCAGTTCTGGCGCAACGCCGAAGACGGTGACGTGGAACGCTTTCTGGCACTCTTTACCGAATTGCCCATGGACGAGGTCCGCCGGCTTGGGGCGCTGGAAGGTGCCGACATCAATGAGGCCAAGATCATTCTCGCCAATGAAGCGACCACATTGTGCCACGGGGCAGATGCGGCGGCCGAGGCGATGCGGACAGCACAACAGACATTTGCCGATGGCGGTGCCGGTGACGGATTGCCACAGATTGAACTGCCCGCCGCCGAAGCTGACGGGCTGGGCATGGTTGCCGCGCTGGTCAGGGTGGGGTTTGCCAAATCGAATGGCGAGGCGCGTCGCCTGATCCGCGGCGGTGGNGCCCGCCTCAATGATGTGTCGGTCAGTGANGAGGACCAGNNCCTNCAGCCCGCCGATTTTGACGATGGCCGCGCCAANATTTCAGCTGGCAAAAAGCGTCATGCGCTGATCGTCATCACCTGAATGTTGACTGGCTGATCAGCCATCCTCTGATGGCCCCAGGATCCGGTCGCCCTCGCGCTCAATCCATGACGGGCTGAACACATCGCGCAACACGCCCGGAACAATCGATGCCGGCGTCACAGAGGTGTCCGGATCATCGACATCGCCTGTCAGGCTGAATTGGGTGACGAACAGCCCCGCCTTGTCGACACCTGTCAGGATCTGACCGACAATCGGAATGACACCGATAAGCTGGCTGATGAAACTGGCGGGTACCAGATTGCCGCTGACATCCATCATACGGGTTTCGCGGTCATATTCGCCGACAAAGGCCACGGATACAGACTGCCCCTGCCCGNCCACCTGCGTCATCCGCACCAGCGACCCCCGGGTTTCGATCTGCGCTTCGCCCCATCCAAAGAATGTGCCTTCACCTTCCAGCAGGCCGACAAGGCCGGCCGGGCCCAATACGGAAAAGGCGCGGACGGCGCGCGGNGCCTCGACCACGCGGAAATTGGTCAAGCGGATGTTGGTGTCAAAATTGCTGTAGCCGTCGCGGAAACGCGTCTTCAGCACCATCTCGCCAGACCGGATCGTATCGGTGATGCCAAGACCCTTNAGCGTNCCGCCCCCATTATCCGACGTCATGGTCAGTGTNGCCGGGTTGTCNGGNCTGTCCGTGTAACGGATGGATGTTTCNGCCCCGCCAACGATACCNACNCCTTTGAGAAGNTCCTGCCCTTCGCCAAACTGGATGCTGACCTGCGCCTCGGTGATCAGCGGCCTGTCCTTGAAGGACAGATCGCCGGAAAACTGCGCCGTACCGCCGCCGGCGCTGCGCTTTGACCCGCTGATCTCGCCACTGAGTGAAATGCCGTCACCGGCAATGATACGATCGGCCAGAAAGGTAAAGCCGATGGCGCGGCCGGCACCAAGACCGCGGTTCCGGCGCAGCGGCACAAGGTCAATCAGCTTNGCGCTGCCTTCCAGCTGCCAGCCATCCGCCTTGCTGGCACTAAGGGCAAGTTCGGTGATGTCATTCCCCGGCCATATCAGGTTTTGGAACCGTGCTTCACGAATGCCCAGCGGCCCTGCTTCCGGCCCATTGAACAGGATTTCGCCAGCNCCTGACAGGCTNCCTGAATCCACGACAATCTCGCTGATCTGCACCAGCCTGCCNNCTTCTAGCAGGATTTTCATGGCGGCGGTGCCAGGCTCACCCGGCAGCTTCGCCCAGCCGATGGCCGGCACCGATGCGGCGGCGTCTTCAAAATCGACATCAGCGCCGATCACCACCTTCTGCAGCCGCANNTCGCTTTCGAGTTCGATATTGCCACCCAGCGCGCCGCCGATCTCCAGCCCGGTGCGCGATGCAACAAATGCCGCCAGCTCGNCCGATTCCCGGGCACTCAGCCGCATGGCGACGCGNTCTGCCGCGGTGTCAAAACTGACCAGAAAATTGCTGGGCACGTCAAACAATTGCGCCGCGCCTGACAGGGACCCGCCAGACGCATCGAAATTGGCCACCAGATCGGCATTTTCGACGGTGCCGATGATCGGCAGATTGCCGAATTCACCATCGCTGACCACCATCTCGACGGCCAGCTCTACATCCTCGGGCACCAGGATCCGGCCTGTCGGGAACCGCGTTGCAACCATCAATTCCGCCGTGCCGGCCATTTCGATATCGGCAAGATAGATGCCGCCAACATCCTCAATCCCCAGATTGATGGCATGGGTGCGCAAGTCAGCCAGGGGGCCACTGGTTGTCAGATTAAGGGTTGCAGTGCCGCTATAATCACTGCGCGTGCTCTGATATCGGAAATCCGAAGGCAGGCCAAAAATCTGTCCGGTGCCGGTGACAAGCAGATTGTTGCGCCGGGCATTAATGGTGACATCCGCATCCCGCGCCTCTGTACCAAAGGGCAGCGAACTAAAAATACCGCCGGTCACACGCGCCTCGGCAACAAAATCAATCTCGTCAGGTGTCAGGCGCGGCCGCACCGGAAAAGCTGCGGTAATGCCGAATATGGCCTGACCCGATGCCTGCAGCGTCGTGGCATCATAGCCGGTACCGCGCCGCTTGATCATGCGCATCGCCTTGGCGACGGCAATGCCGTCTCCCATATCGCCGGCAAGATTAAGTTCGGCCACGGCGCGCGGCGGCTTGCCGCCGATCACCGGCACGATGCTGATCTTGCCATCTTCAAGGCCAATGCCGTTGACCTCTCCCTCNGTCAGGATGATTTCCGCCTTGTTCTCGGCNATGGTCATCCGCCCGTTGATCGCGTGCAGCGGCGGCACCCCGCCACCAAGCTCCATCTCGACATTCTGGACGGTGATGGACCCGCCCACCTCGGTCACTTTCAGGCGCCCGTCACGGCGCTGGCTGGCAAGCGCCAGACGCACATCTTCCACCCGGCCTGACAGCATTTTGCGACCAACCCAGTTACGCGTTTTGGTCACTGCCCAGTCTGGCCAGATGGCGTGAAATTTGCGCACATCCATATTGCTGGCCGACAGGTTTAACGACCCGCCGGAAAGGGTCCAGGACGGTCCGAGCGCCANTTCGCCGGATACCGCCATCGCCCCGCCATCNGCAAGGTTGATGCTGATATCCTCGATCGACAACCCGNCATTCTGCAATGATGCGTTGGCCTGGACGCGGCCCACCTGNAGCGGCTGTTCATGCCCGGCAAGGGTCAGCAATGCATTGCTGGCACCCATTGATACCGACAATTCCTCAACAATGCCGCCAATGCCGATGCGCAGCGCCAGCGTGCCGTCGCCGATACCCTGCAGACGTTCATATTGCGCGGCACCCACATCAACGCTGACCGCCTTGAAAGCGGTGTTCATCTCCACCGCGATGATGTTGATGCGGCGCGACACAAGGTCAAATTCAGCGGCAAGCCGGATGCCGAGATCACTCAACTGNCCGCCGGTAAAGCGCTCCATCAGCATGGCCTTGGTATCCACGGCCATGCCATCCGGCCAGTCAGCATAAAAACTGTCCAGCGACAGGGCATTGCCATCGATGCGCCCGTCGATGGTTGGCAANNCGCCATGCATATCGGCAATGTTGCCCTGCACCGACAGCACGCGGCCATCGCTCAGCACGATCTCGCTTTGCGCCACAGACAGGCTGCCACCGTCGCGGTGGTAGGTCATGATCATCGAGGCNGTTTCATAATCCAGCGGCCGGAAGGGTGCCGGCAACGCCAGCGTACCCGCCACCGCNGCCATATCCATATCAACAACCGCAATGTCACCATCGCGGATTGTGGCGTTCATNCGGCCGGACACCGCACCGNTCGACGCCAGCGGGTNGGGCAGCATCGGCGCATANGGCACCAGACCGCCAAGATGCAGCTTGTCGGTGCTGACCTCCAGAAGGAAATCGCCGCCCAACGGATCGCCCANAATCATCAGGTCCAGCGTGCCTGCCGCCTGTTGACCGATGATCCGCGTTGCCGAGATATTGCCTGTCACCAGNGTGCCGGCGTCGAAACTGCCACTGGCACTGACATCGTCAAACCGCAGAGGGGCCAACCGGCCTGTCAGGTCACGGATATTCAGCGTGGCACCGTCAATGCGCAGTTTCTGCGCGCGCGCCACCCCGGCCGCGCTGGTGCGGCTGCCCGACATGCCGGCGAGAAGCGACAAGGCCGGCGATGCGCGCATATCGGCTGCGGCCGGGTCAATATCCAGCTGCAGGTCAAGGTCGGAAAACACCATTTCAAAAGGGGCCTGCGCGACCAATCCTGCCGGTGTGAATACCGCGCTGGCTGCCGGGATGGTCAGCACCGTATCGGCGCCGTCAATCACGACATCCCGGGCCGTGATGGTGACATGCAGCGCCGGCAGGCGCACCTCCAGCCCGACATCTCCGATGGTCAATGACATATCGTCGCCAGCAGCTGCCAGCTGGCGTGACAATTGTGTCTCGATGATACCTGTCAGCCCGCCTGCCTGCTGCAGATAGACAAGGGGCGCTGCAACAAGTATGGCAGACACCAGCAAAATGCCGATGATAACGCGGTGCAACAGCCTGCCGCGCGTCGGCGTCTTGTCCGCCGTCTTGTCCGCATTGCCATCGTCTGGCTTGCCCGCCTGGTCGTTCTTTTCTGACATCCTCGGCCCGCGTTCCCCTGATCGGCACCAAACAAAAATCCGGAAAGCGCCCTTTCTGGCTTGAGGCATCCGGCACCTTCTCGGATGTTTGTATCATGGCGATTCGGGGCTGTCTTGCCATCAATCGCCAACATCCTATCTATATCGCACACCCCATGCCCCGAACCGGCTGCTGAGGCACCGCCATCAGACCGCAAATGACGAAAAGGAACGCCGCGATGCTTGAACCCGGCCAGAAGATAGCGCCCTTCACCCTTCCAACCGATACCGGATCATTCTCGCTTGCCGGCCAGTCCGGTGACAAGACCGTCATATTTTTCTTTCCGCGTGCCGACACATCGGGTTGTACCAAAGAAGCGATCGCCTTTTCAGGCCTTCTTGACGCATTTGCCGCCGCCGGTTGCGGGGTGATCGGTATTTCCAAGGATAGCGCGGCAAAACAGGCAAAATTCCGGGCAAAACATGGTCTGACCTGTCTGCTGGGCGCGGATGACACGACCGATATCTGCGAGCAGTTCGGCGTCTGGATGGAAAAATCGATGTATGGCAAGACCTATATGGGGATCCAGCGTGCGACCTTTATCCTTGCCAATGACGGCACCTGCCTTGCGGCCTGGCCAAAAGTGAAAGTGGCCGGCCATGCCGAAGAGGTGCTGGACACGCTGCGCGGCCTCTAGACCCGATGCAGACCCGGACAGACACTGCCATGCCCCTGACCGCGCATCTTGCCGGTGCCCTTTCCATCACCGATCCGGTGGAAAAGGCCGGGCAGACGCGCCTGCTTGTGGCAGGCTGGCGCGATGGCAGCATTGCCGGCCTTGGCACCACCCCGCCACCTGTCCGGCCGGGACGCCCGGCCCGGCCCGAACTGAAACCGCCCCGCGATGTGCCGCGCCGGCGTATCGGGCCGTCGGCTGGCGGGCGCATTGCCCTGCTGCATGCCATCGCCCATATCGAACTGAACGCCATTGATCTGGCGCTCGACATGGCCTGCCGCTATGCAGATGCCGACCTGCCGCGCGCCTTTTTTGACGACTGGCTGGGTGTCGCCGATGACGAGGCTCGCCATTTCCTGATGCTGAATGACCGGCTGGCCAAGCTGGATGCCACCTATGGCGACCTGCCGGCCCATGATGGTCTGTGGCAGGCGGCACAGGAAACCGCACATGATCTGCTGGCGCGTCTGGCCATCGCCCCGCTGGTACTGGAAGCGCGCGGGCTGGATGTCACCCCGGCGATGATCGACCGGTTGCGTGCGGTGGGCGATGATGAAAGCGCCGACGCCTTTGCCATCATCATGCATGATGAGGTTGGCCATGTCGGGGTTGGCAAAAGATGGTTTGACTATGTCTGCGGCCTGCAACGTCTGGATCCGGTCAGCAGCTGGCACCGTCTTGTCGGCACCTATTTCCGCGGCCCGTTGAAACCGCCCTTCAACATCGCCGCGCGTGAGGCCGCCGGCTTTGCGGCTGCCTTTTATCAACCGATGTCGGAACGCGATGACCTGTTCGCGCCCCCTGCGGATAGCGGATAAGGCAACCGCCTGATCAGCTGCCGCGCTGGGCCCCGACGCGTGCAGCAAGGCTGGCCTCGACAAATTCGTCAAGATCACCATCCAGCACGCCATTGGCATTGCCCTTTTCGACATTGGTGCGCAGGTCTTTCACCATCTGATAGGGATGCAATACATAGGACCGGATCTGGTTGCCCCAGCCGATATCGGTTTTCGCCGATGCCGCATCATTTGCCGCTTCCTCGCGCTTTTGCAATTCCAGCTCGTAGAGCCGCGCTTTNAGCATGTTCATTGCGGTTGCCCGGTTGCGGTGTTGCGAGCGGTCATTCTGGCACTGCACCACGATATTCGTCGGAATATGGGTGATNCGGATNGCGGAATCCGTCTTGTTGACATGCTGGCCACCCGCACCTGATGCCCGNTAGGTATCAACGCGCAGATCCTTGTCCTCGACTTCGATCGCGATGTCATCATCGACTACCGGATAGACCCAGGCACTGGCAAAGCTGGTATGGCGGCGCGCCGAGCTGTCATAAGGTGAAATACGCACCAGCCGGTGGACACCCGATTCCGTTTTCAGCCAGCCATAGGCATTGTCGCCCTCAATCCGCATCGTCACGGATTTGATGCCGGCTTCCTCGCCCGCGCTTTCCTCGATCATCTGCAGCTTGAAACCGCGCCGTTCGCACCAGCGGCTATACATACGCACCAGCATGGATGCCCAGTCCTGCGCCTCGGTCCCGCCGGCGCCGGCATGCACTTCCAGAAA
Organism: SAR116 cluster bacterium; assembly: GCA_002686685.1. Taxonomy (GTDB): domain Bacteria; phylum Pseudomonadota; class Alphaproteobacteria; order Puniceispirillales; family Puniceispirillaceae; genus UBA8309. The sequence goes on from NYYG01000068.1 coordinate 11,725, forward strand.
GCAGTCATTGCCATCCGCCTCGCCTGACAGCAGGCTTTCAAGCTGCCGTTTTTCGGCCATCGGCACCAGGGCGGCAATGGCCGCCTCGGCCTCGGATACGACATCCGTATCCCCTTCCATCTCGCCAAGTTCGATCAGTTCGACGGCATCATTCAGCTCGGTCTGCAGGCTGGTGATCACGTCAACCTGGCGCTGCAGCTTGTTTTTCTCGCGCATGGCATTCTGCGCGGCGGCCTGGTCATTCCAGAAATCACCTTCGGCGCTCAGCGCCTCCAGCTCGACCAGCCGCGCGGATGCCGCATCGAAATCAACATGGGTGCGCAGAAGATCCAGTGCGGATGAGATGGTGTCGATATGGGCCTGCGTTTCAGCTTGCATGATAAACCGGTTCCGAAAACGTGCCCGCCATACCTAGCGCGCCGCCGCACAGGTTACAAGGCCTGCAAATGGCCGGTTGCGCCCTCCAGGCGTGCCTAGAACAGCCCGGGGATGGCGATCTCGTCATCATCCGATGTGCGCGCCGAACTGCCCGGCACATCAATCAGCGTGCCACCAGGCCGCTGGCCCGGCTTGAACACCTCGAAGATTGCCTTTTCATGATCGGGCAGCACGCGTTCCCCGGTCTCGGAATGGACGGGAATGATGGTGACACCCCCCGGCCGCCGGAACGGGATCACCGGCTTGCCGGCCGATGCGGTCGCGATGAAATCGCCAAAGATGGGCACCGCCACTGTTGAACCGGTCTCGCGCTTTCCAAGCGCGCGCGGCGTGTCATACCCCACAAATACACCCACAGCCAGATCAGGCGTAAAGCCAATAAACCAGCCATTTGTGTTGTCGTTGGTTGTGCCCGTCTTGCCCGCCACCACCAGATCCAGCTTGTCAATCCGCCGTCCGGTGCCGCGCTTGATCACACCTTCGAGCATCGACACCATCTGGAAGGCAGAGGTCGGCTCGGTCAATTGCTGCCTTGTATCGTCCAGGACCGGGATCGGCTGGCCCGACCAGCCATCGGCGGCAGAACAGCCACTGCAGTCGCGCGCGTCGTGGCGATAGATCGTCCTGCCAGACCGGTCCTGCACACGGTCGATCAGGCTGGGGGTGATTTCCTTGCCGCCATTCACCAGCATCCCGTAGGCGGCGGTCAGCCGCAGCAGCGTTGTCTCGCCCGCCCCGAGTGACATGGACAGCAGCGGCGGCAGATTGTCATTCAGCCCAAACCGTCTGGCATAATCCTGTATTTCCTCCATCCCCAGATTCATCGCCAGCCTGGCCGTCATCAGGTTGCGGGATTTTTCAATCCCGACCCGCATGATGGAGGGTCCATAGAAGCGTCTTGTATAGTTTGCAGGCTTCCATTTCGGCTTGCCCTGTCCCTGGTCAACAACCAGCGGCGCATCAAGGATCCGTGTTGTCGGGTTGTATCCCTGATCCAGCGCGGCCAGATAGACAAAGGGTTTGAAGGCCGATCCGGGCTGACGCAGCGCCTGCACCGCCCGGTTAAATTCGGAATCGCCGTAATTATAGCCGCCACTCATTGCCAGCAGCCGCCCCGTATGCGGGTCCAGCGCAACAATCGCGCCTTCCACCAGCGGGCGCTGAGACAGCGACCAGTCATCTGGCAGGGGTTCAAACCCGTCGCGGATCAGGTCGGGCGTTGCGTCTGGCGGCTGCACCATCACGATGTCCCCGACCGCAAGTGCATCGCGCAGATCGGTCAGCGGCTGCGGGCGCACGCCGTCTTCGCGCCGCGGCGGATAGGCCCAGAATGCAAGGTTGAACGGAATACGGCCGCGTCCGTTGCGCAGCCTGATCTGTGCCTCGTCCTGCGTTACCTCGGTGACAATCGCGGCAAAATGCCGGTCCAGCATGCCGGCTTCATGCCCGGCCAGAATCGTGTCGATATCGCCGGTGCCATCATGGCTTGCCAGCGGCCCACGCCAGCCCTGGCGACGGTCCAGCGCCTCGAGCCCGCGTTCCAGCGCCATGCGTGCTGCCTGCTGCAATGCCGGGTCAAGCGTGGTCCGCACAGAAAGGCCGCCCGTATAGAGCATATCCTCACCAAATTTATCGACGATGTCGCGGCGCACTTCTTCGGCAAAAAAGGGCGCTTTTGTCGAATCATAGCCGGTTTGTGTGGCCACTGTGATCGGCTGTGCCGATGCGCGGCGGGCCTCGGCCTCGGAGATAAAGCCGTTTTCCACCATCTGCGCCAGCACCCAGTTGCGACGCGCCCGCGCATTTTCGGGACGGCGTATCGGGTGGTAATTCGCCGGTGCTTTTGGCAACGCCGCCAAATAGGCCATTTCATCCAGCGTCAGCTGGTCCAGCGCCTTGTCGAAATAATTCAGCGCGGCCGCCGCCACCCCGTAACTGCCAAAGCCGAGATAAATCTCGTTCAGATAGAGACCCAGAATCTGATCCTTTGAAAAGGCACGTTCCATCCGCAATGACAGGATGGCTTCCTTGATCTTACGGTCGATCGACACCTCGTTGTTCAGCAGGAAATTCTTCGTCACCTGCTGGGTGATGGTCGATGCACCGATGGGCCGGCGCCCGGTACCGTAATTCATCGCATTGGTGACAACGGCACGCAGCAGGGCGCGCGGATCGATCCCGAAATGCGAATAGAAGGCTTTATCCTCTGCCGACAGGAACGCATGGACCAGCTGCGGCGGCATGGCTTCAACCGGTACAAACACCCGCTTTTCGGTGGCGTGTTCTGCCAGCAGGGCCCCATTGCTGGCATGGATTCGCGTCGCCACCGGCGGCTCATAGGTCGCCAGCTGGTGATAATCCGGCAGGCCCTTCCCATAGGTCCAGAACACCCACAAAACGGCAGCCGCCGCCCCGACCAGCCCCAGAAACAGCAGGCTGACAAGCACACCGACCATGGCGATGAACCGCCGCACAAACCCCTTGCGGCGCGGTTTTCCGGCGCTTTCTATATCGGTCAGTTCGACCAGATCGCTGTCATCATATGTCGCGTCATCGCGGCTCATTGGCGCGGCCCGTACTCTACAAGATAGGCAATAATTGCCCGTGCCAGCCTTTCAACAACCTTTCGGCGGTAGGATTCCTTTTTCAGGTTAGCCTCGTCCCGCCGATTGGTGACAAAGCCCATCTCGACCAGCACCGAGGGCATGTCAGGGGCTTTTAACACGGCAAATCCGGCAAAACGATGGCCACGCTTTGTGCCGCCCGGTAAATCGCCGATCTGTTTCAGGATGGCACTTGCCAGATAGGTAGACTGGTTCATCGATTCCCGCTGGAACATGCGCAGCAATTCGCCCGCCGCGTCCGGGTCCTCGACGGCCAGGTCCGGCCCGCCAATGAGATCTGCCTTGTTTTCGCGTTCCGCCAGCAGCGCGGCTTCCTTGTCCGATGCCGTATCCGACAAGGTGAAGACCGACATGCCATAGGCCTTGGATGACGGGGCGGCATCGGCATGCAGCGAAATGAAGACATCTGCCGATTGTTCGCGCGCCAGCCGGATCCGGTCACGCAGCCGCAGATATCTGTCATCATCACGCGACAGGACCGGCTCGACGATTCCGGTGGACCCCAGCTGGCGGGCCAGTTCCAGCGCCGCCGCCAGGGTGATGTGTTTTTCCTGCGTTTTCGAATGGCCGATCGCGCCCGGGTCCTTGCCACCATGCCCGGCATCGATAAAGACCACCCATTTGCGCGGATTGCTCGATGGCGCGGCGATGGTCACGGCAGGCTTTGCCTTTACATCAGAGGCGGGTGCCGATGGTGCGGTGGCAGGCTTTGGCACCGGCTTTGTGGTTGATGCGTCCGTCGCCGGGGCCGGATTGGCCGGCGCGGTAACAGCATTTTGCGCCACCGCAGTCTGGCTGGCTGCGGCCTGGTCGGCTGCCTCTTGCGCCAGCGCCTTGGCGGCAACGGAAAAGGCGGTGGTGCCACGATCCACCAGATCCAGTACAAATCGATGGCCGCCCCCGTCTGGCGGCAACGCAAAGCGGCGCACCGGAATGGACGGCGCATCAAGCTCTATGACCAAGCGCCCGACACCGGGTTCCGGCGTCCCGAAACGATAGGCACGTGCCAGCGGCTTGGCCAGCGCACCGCGCGGGGCCACGCCGTTCACCTGCCAGTCCGTATCCGTCATATCGACCCCCAGCCGATAGGGATCACGCAGCAATGTCAGCCGGGTGGCAGCAGGATTGCGGGTCTCGATCACCACCCGC
>NYYG01000069.1 GCA_002686685.1 SAR116 cluster bacterium
CTGCCGCCTCGGGCCGCGCCGTCCAGCGCAAAAATCAGTCTGGCCAGTGTTCCGGCGTCAGGATGCACAAAACAGGATGTGAATGGCCAGAGATGGTCGCGGACAGCTGCTAGCCCGCGTCCATGGAGTTCCGCATAGCGGCTGAAGAGAAGTAGTCGTTCGATATCGCCGATGGCTTTTCCGGTGCTGGCGTGGGCGATGGACCTGCCAGCGAATACCTGCTTGTCATGGCGCATGATCAGGCCGTCGGCGTGAAGATGCGACAGGTATGAATCCTCCTTCAGTGCAGCCATCGCATAGGCTTGGTCTTCAGCCCGATTGATGAAGCCGGGGGTGAAGGGACGCCATGTCCGCAACGCCTCAGCAGTGACACCGGTCGTCCCGCCTGTGACGTGAATGCGTTGATAGCCGCTGTCTCTTTGCAGGATTTCGGCTTCGGTGGAGATGGCTTGCGGCCACTGTGGGCAGAACAGGCGGCGCGAGGTGAGGGGTGCTTTGACCAGATCGGTGCTAGGGCGTGGCACGTCGGGAATGTAGAGACCGTGTGGTGCATCCGCCTCGTTGACGAGTCCGCCGGCCAGCATGCCAAGATCAACCTGCCTGCCGGCATAATCCACCGCGCGGCCGCCCCACAGCGGATTGGCGATGAGTTGCAGAGCGCTGCGTCCTGTCTGGGCCAGCAGCGCTGCCTGGTCGAAAACTTGGTCGAGGTCGATCTTAAAGGTGAAACGTGCTTGCGGGTTTACCGCCGCCTGCCACAGCAAGAGTATCGCTTTCAGCAAGCTGTAATGCCGGCCGTAGGCGCCATTGACGCCGAACACATCGGCGGCGGCGGCATCGGTCGGACACAGATGTTCGACGATCTGGCGGCAGCGTGATTCATCGAACAGGAATACACGCAGATGCCGGAGTTTCAGGTGATTGGCGATCAGGTTGCTGACATAGCGGGAGGCAAGATCTTCCATTCCCTCATGGGTCACCGAGATCGACATCGCCAGGTCGATGCGCGCGCCAGGCGTCAGCGAACCCATGGCAACCTCCTGTGCCAGCGCTTCGTCGAGTTTCGACAGGCCGTAGAGGATTTCATTTTCCGCCGGACTGGCATCAAGGGGGACGGGGTGATCGTACCAGAAAGATTGTGGTCTCGAAGCAAACTGCTGCGCCTGCTGGCGGAGTGAAGGAGGGACATGCACCGAGCTTGGATCCAGTGGCGGCGACAGCAGCGCGTTGGTCGTAAAAAGCAGTTCGCGCTCTGGATCGGTCATCGGCATTGACGGCGGGGTTATAAGCGACAGGCGCCGCCGCGTTTCAATTTCGGCAGACATGGTGGTCGGGTCGGAGCTTGCCGTGGCGGCAGACGGGCAGAAGATGTGCCATGGTGTCGGGTTGGCAGGATCTGGTTGCGGCAGACTGGATAGGCTGGTGCCGAGAAAATCACTTACGGGTCCGGGTGCGCCATTCCGGATGCAAATGTTTGCGGCATCATGGTCGGGATGGCTTGGGCAATGCAGGAGCAGCCAAGCACGGCACAGGCGTGCCGCGTCATCAACGGCATCATCTAGACCGAGGGCAGGCCAGTCTGCGCGGCCGATCAGCCAGTCTTCGAGGCTTTGGTGATCTCTCTCGATGTCGATTCCTTTCATTTCCGCATTGCTATCTGGCAGCCTTATCCGATTATGGGTTTTAATCAGCATAGTGAAAAATACTGCATTTTCGGACTTTAAGACGTTCTAGTTGAACCGAAAGCGTTTTCGGTTGACACCGAAAACGCTTTCGGGAGAGGCTTTTTGCCATGGAGGAGCCCAAAGGTCTGAAAGTAATAGCTGAGCGACTAAACCTGTCCGAGAGCACGGTGTCGCGGGCCTTGAACGATTACCGGGATATTTCCGCCCGGACCAAGGCACGTGTGCGAGATGTCGCGGAAGAGCTCGGTTATGAGCCAAATACACATGCAAGGCGTCTTGCATCAGGAAAGTCGGACACTATCGGCTATGTATTGCCTAAACAGGATGGCCAGCTGACTGAGACCTTCCTTGGTGAGCTCATGGCCGGTATGGCTAAAACGCTGGCTGGTTGTGGCTGGGACCTGATGGTTCTGGCGCCGCAGAGTTCTGAGGATGAGCTGGCAATATTCAAGAAAATCGCGAGGGCGCGGCATGTCAGCGGCCTGATTATTTCGCGTACTTACATCGATGATCCGCGGTTCCGTATTCTTCAGGATCTCAAAATTCCCTTTGTGTCTCATGGTCGCTCGAACGAAAGCGCTAACTCGGCGTGGCTGGATGTCGACAATGAGCTCGCCTTTGTTGAGATGACCTCCTATCTGGCGTCGCTCGGTCATCGCAGGATNGCCCATATCGGNGGTGCTCCCGTGTANAACTTTGCACGACAGCGNGCTGANGGATGGAANCGCGGTCTGAAAGATTCCGGNCTGAANGANNTNGCNGNNTATGCNGANNCAACCGAACTGAGNTTTGAAGGTGGCAATGCCGCGATGAAGCGCCTTCTTGCTCTGGACGAACCGCCGACAGCGGTTTGTTGTGTGTCGGATGTCGTTGCCATTGGCGCGATGCGTGCCATCAGGGACGCCGGATACCTTCCCGGTCGCGAGATTTCCCTTGTCGGTTATGACGGTCTGGAAATNGGATCGCTGCTTGACCCGCCCCTTACAACCATGAGCCAGCCGCTGCNATCCGCAGGCAGCAGGCTTGCTGAAATGCTCATTACAATTGTCGAGGGCAAAAGCATGCCCGCCGACAATCAGGAACTCTTCCGCGCTTCACTTGTGCGGAGGGGCACGGCCAACCCTCCGTTTGAGGGAGTGCCAGAAGGCCGGGAAAAACACCGGCAATCAATCAACTCAAATGTAGGAGGTTTTGAGTCATGAGACCATTACTAGTAATGGCTGCGTCATTAGTCATCTCTACAATGTCAGTGGGTTTAGCTAATGCAGATGGCCATGGGAATATCCGATTTTGGACAACTGAAAATCAACCAGACCGCCTAGCTAAGCAACAAGCTATGGCGGACGCGTTTAAAAAGGCTACGGGTCATGGAGTAGAGGTAATTCCAATTGAGGAAAAGGACCTTGGCACCCGCGCCACTGCTGCGTTCGCTGCTGGCGATCTTCCCGATGTTATCTATCATCCGCTGCAGTATGTCCTGCCATGGGCCGAAGCTGGAATTTTAGATGTAGAAGCAAATTCTGACATTGTAGATTCGCTTCAGAAAAATACATTCGCACCAGGCGCTATTGCTATGGCGCAGTTTGACGGCATGACAGCTGCAGTTCCTGTTGACGGCTGGACCCAGATGGTGGTCTATCGCAAGGATTTGTTCAAAGAAGCCGGCCTTGCAGCTCCGACCAGCTACGCCGCCATTGAGGCGGCTGTTGACGCGCTGCACAACCCGCCTGCCATGTATGGCTTCGTTGCGCCGAACAAGGTTGATGAAAACTTCATGAGCCAAGTTCTGGAACATGTGTTCCTTGCTAATGGGGTTTCGCCTGTAAGTGCGGATGGTTTTTCGGCCCTTGATGAGACCGCAACCATAGAGGTTCTGGATTTCTATAAGAAGATTTCCAAGGCATCACCTCCGGGTGAACTTTTCTGGAAGCAGTCTCGCGAGGTCTATTTTGCAGGTCAGGCCGCCATGATTATCTGGTCACCTTTCATCCTTGACGAGTTAGCAGGTTTGCGTGATTCCGCTCCGCCAACAATTAATGATGATCCGACATCGCCAGAGCTGGCATCAAAGACCGGCATCGTCACAACCTTTGGCGGTCCATCGAATTCAGGTGGCGCGGCATGGGCCGACATAAAGTATTTTGGCATCACTGGAGATGCGAATACTGATGTGGCAGCTGAGTTTGTTACTTACTCAATGAAGGATGGCTATACTGCGACCCTGTCGATTGCGCCGGAGGGTAAATTCCCTGTCCGCCGTGGCGAGGTTACGGACACTGCCCGCTACATCAATGCGTGGTCGAAACTGCCGGTCGGGGTAGACCGTAAGGCTCCACTTTCTGATCTATATGATGCAGGAACAATTCGCCGCATCGTGAGCGGTCTGGAAACAGCAGATCGCTGGGGCGTTGCCGAGGGTCAGCTTTCGCTAGCTTCGAAGATGATCAACTCGCAGGTAATCAACCGTATCGTCCGTCAGTATATCGACGATGAGATCGGTGCCTCTGATGCTGTTGCCAAGCTCAATGCCGAGCTGGGAGCTATAGAGTAAAAAAAACAATTAGGGCAGTCATCAGGCGTTGACTGCCCTTTCATAACAATTGTTCCATTTGTAAATCATGGCGACGTACGATGAATAATAGGGCAGGGCGCAGGAGCGAAGGAGCGCTGGCTCGCCGTGAGAAGCGGCTTGCCTATAGTTTGCTGCTGCCGACATTTGCATTGGTTCTCGCCGTCATCCTGCTCCCGTTGCTGGCGAATTTCTGGATTTCCTTTAAGCCGGTCACGCTTGCCGACCTGCGCCCACCACAGCTGATCGTCAAGGAACAGCTTCGCGGCAAACTCGAGGTGGAAGGGGACAAAGCGCGGATCGAATATCGCTTCCGCAACTCTTCGATCAAATACCCGCTTGGAGATGTGTCCTTTACCGACAGTCTGCCTGACGGCGTGCGGGTCACTGGGCTTGATGAGGTCTGCCGGATCGATGAAGGCGCCGCAAAACTGACCTGCGAGCTTGGCGATTTGGAAGCCAAGTCACGGGGCCGCATCCGGGTCGAGATCGAGGCGCTGACTGGCGATCCGCCGGGCAAGCCAGATTTCAGAACGACTGTGCCGGCAGCGACCTTCAGCGCCTACAATGTGATGACTTCGTTCGACTTCACCCTCGNCAATTTTCAGAAGATTTTCTCCGCTGCGGAATTTTGGGATGTNCTGAAGGTGTCGGTCTATTACACCGTNTTCGGAACGGCTGGNGCGCTGCTGTTCGGCCTGTTCGCCGCGCANNTCATGCAGAANGCCTTTTTCGGCCGGCCGGTGATCCGCGGGCTGATGCTGTTTCCTTATGTGGCGCCGGTGATTGCGGTCGCCTTTTCCTGGGTCGTGCTGTTCGATCCGTTTTCCGGGGCGGTCAATGCCATGCTGCAGCAGATGGATGTGGCGTCAGGGCCGATCAACTTCTTCGGGCAGCGAATGATCGAGGTCAGCTTTTTCGGCGTGGCCTTCAACCTGCCGATGGCGCTGACCATGGTCATATTGTTCGAGGTCTGGCGCTATTTTCCACTGTCGTTCCTGTTCATTCTGGCGCGCATGCAATCGATCCCCTCCGACATCTATGAGGCGGCCGAGATTGACGGCGCTACACCAATGCAGCAATTCCGCTTCTTGTCCCTGCCGCATATCGCCGGAATTCTGGCGGTGCTCTTCCTGCTGCGTTTCATCTGGACCTTCAACAAGTTCGACGACATCTTCTTGCTGACGGGTGGCAATGCCGGCACGCGTACATTGACAGTCAATGTATATGAACAGGCTTTTGCCATCTCGAACCTGGGCGCTGGGGCAGCAGTGGCGGTGGTGATTTTCGTGCTACTGCTTATGTTCTCGGTCATTTTCATCAGATTCTCGCCGAAGGATGCCGGCTGATGAAGTTCTGGATGCATGGCATTTTCGGATCCGTTTTGGCTGGTGCTCTGTGGGGTGTTGTCTGGCAGATCGTGGCTACAATGGCGCTGATCGTCTCGACCGGCGCCGGGCTGTCTCTGCAGACCGGGCCGGCGGTGTTGGCGGGTGCTAGCGCCGGACTGTTCGCCATCCTGTTCCGTTCAGAAAGCACGGTGCTGCGCCATATCTGCGGTGTGCTGGCGATGGGTGTGCTGATCTGGGGGTTCTCGCTCGGTGCGCCCTATGATCCCAAAGCCATCCTGCCTGCCTGGCAGAGCTGGCTGACGCTGGTCATCGCGGCCGGGACCGGCTGGTTTAGCATCGCGGCGGCAATCGGCAATATGAGCCCGGCAAGACAGGCGCGCTACGCGGCTGAAAAATTCTATCTTCGATTGGTCTGGGGCCTTGGCTTGATGATGTTCGTTCTCATCGTCGCCATCCCCTTCTATGTGATGGTGATGACCAGCCTGAAGAGCCAGCAAAGCCTGCTTGGCAATCCGCTGGATTTCTCGATTGATCCGAGTGTCGGCGGTACGGTGCTTTTCCGCTCTTACATCGAGCTTTTCAACAAATATGATTTCGGCACGCTGCTGATCAACTCGACTATCGTCTCGGTGATGACGGTACTGATC
>NYYG01000070.1 GCA_002686685.1 SAR116 cluster bacterium
GGCTGCCGGATCACTGGCGGAAAGATCACCTTCGATGGTGCGGATCTGATGGGCCTTAGCGATGTGCAGATGCGCAGCTACTGGGGCAACAGGATGACCTATGTCGCACAATCGGCGGCGGCTTCCTTTAATCCGGCGCACCGGCTGATTGAGCAGACTACTAGCTCGACCATCCGTTTCGGGATCAAGGACCGTGCTGAAGCCTATAACGATGCCCATCAGCTATATGCAGCGCTGAATCTGCCGGACCCTGACAGGATTGGCGATCGCTATCCGCATCAGGTATCGGGCGGGCAGTTGCAGCGCGTGATGACCGCCATGGCGATGTCACCGCGCCCGGATCTGATCATTTTTGACGAGCCGACAACAGCGCTGGATGTGACAACGCAGGTCGAGGTGCTGTCCTCGATGCGGNNCATTGTNGAGGAATTCAACACCGCCGCAATTTATATCACCCACGATCTGGCGGTCGTGGCGCAGATGGCAGATGTGATCAAGGTGCTTCGTTACGGTGAAGAGGTCGAAGAGGCCGATACGCGTAAGATGCTGAAATCGCCTAAAGAGGCTTATACNAAATCGCTCTGGTCGGTGCGTGCGCTGCAGAAGGAAACCCAGAAACCGTCAGAGGCGATNATGTCTCTGCGCGGCATCGATGCGGCCTATGGGTCNGCCAAAGTGCTGTTTGGTGTCGATATAGAGGTNCCAAGAGGGTCAACCGTGGCGGTGGTCGGGGAATCCGGNTCCGGCAAATCGACAACGGCGCGGGTGATTACCGGCCTGTTGCCGCAATCANCCGGNACGGTNCTGTTTGANGGNGNAGAGCTGCCGACAAGGNTGGCNGACCGNAACAAGGANCANAAACGCCGTATCCAGATGATCTATCAGATGGCGGATACGGCGATGAACCCGCGCCAGACGGTGCGCGACATCATTGGCCGTCCGCTGGAATTCTATCTCGGCATGCGGGGCAAGGCGAATACCGACCGGGTGATCGAGCTGCTGGAGATGATCGAGCTGAATGCCGACTTTCTTGAAAGGTTGCCGGCGGAACTGTCGGGTGGGCAGAAGCAGCGTATCTGCATTGCACGGGCGCTGGCGGCAAATCCGGATTTCATCATCTGTGACGAGGTAACCTCGGCGCTTGACCAGATTGTTCAGGAAGGCATNCTCAAACTCCTGCTGCGCCTGCAGTCCGAACTGGGGCTGACCTATTTGTTCATCACCCATGACATCTCGACGGTGCGGGCAATTTCAGATCAGGTCGTGGTGATGAATGAAGGGCGTGTGGTCGAGCAGGGCAGCAAGGCTGATGTGTTCGCACCGCCGCATCCTGCCTATACAGAGCTGCTNCTGTCGTCGGTGCCGGAAATGGATCCGGACTGGCTGACGAACCTGAACGCTGCCCGCAGGCGCTAGCTGCGCTGTCGACCGCGGCCTATCGGCAATCGCGAGGAATGCGCTCCGATAGTTCTTTCTCAAAGACCAGCATATCNCCTTCATAGGCTTCCAGCCGTGCGNTNAGATNGAAATCTGTGGCATCNGCTGTCATCGTGGCATAGGTCTCGGTACGAACNGACCAGTCGCCGCGGCTATTTTCCGTGGACCAATGTGTNTCGGCGCGTGCGCTCAGCGGATCATCGGGGTGGATGCTGTACCATTCGCGCGCAACCGACCCGCTGATCAGCCCGTGGTCGCTGTCACGAAGGCTTCCAAAATCATCGATAATCTCCAACGTCATCAGCCCAGTTTTCATGTCGTTTATGACCTTGCGGCTGTTGGCGGCNGGTCGGATTTGTTCGGTGGCCCAGGCTATATCAGCCTCAGGTGCTTCGAACCGGCGTTCATCCGCCTCGCCCGAGGCACGTGTCGGCAGGTCCAGCGTGCCGTNCAGAAGAGTGAGATTCGCCGCGGACGGNACCGGCCAGATCAGCGGCCAGTAGGCCGATGATACAGCCACCCGGATAGCGTGCCCNGCCGGGACCCGGTACGCGATGTGGTCAAGATCAAGGGTGATATCCACAGCTTGCCCCGGGGTCAGCGGCACGGCTTTATCAAACCCGCCACGATGCGCCAGATTCAAAACGCCATAGGTGATCCGCGTCGCCGCGCCATCGGGGTGGATATGGTTCAGCCGCACGGCAATCTGCGCTGCCGGTGCGTCGGCCTCCAGCCGCAGGCTGATCCTCGGGGCACCGACGATATCGGTATCCTTGTCCAGCGGCGCCGAGGTAAAGCAGGCGGAGCGCGCATCATCAGCACGCTGGTCACCCGGCATTTCGGGGCCAAGCCAGATGGCGCAGTATTCGCCGCCATCCATGCCGCAGTCCTGTGGCGAGGCCACGGTTACGCGCATGGCTGACTGCGTTGGGGCAGCTGTAACCGGGGCCAGTGATCCATCACCGCCAAGCTGCCAGCTGGCTGAATGCGGCCCCGCTGGCCATCCGGCCATGCCGATCCATCGGCCCGGCCGTGTATCATACCAGGTTTGTGGTCGCACCCCGTCCATCAGATAGGCACAATAGTCAGGATCATCCATCACACCGCGATCAATGCCCTTCAGCCACTGGTCCCACCAGCGAAGGGCTTCCTGAAGAAAGCCGATGCGCGGCTCGGGGACGGCGAAATGCGGATATTTGTGGACCCAGGGGCCGGTCAGGCCCCGCACCGGAGACGAAATGTTTTCTACAAGGGCGGGCACAGCGTTTTTGTAGGCATCACCCCAACCGCCGACTGCCAGCACTGCAGCGGTGATGGCGTTGTAATTCTCGCAGATGGACCCGTGCTGCCAGTAGCTGTCGCGATTCTGGTGTGTCAGCCAGCGTATTGGCAGAAAGGGTTCTGCCTTCAGCCGGTCCAGCCACATTTCCCGCCACGCATCACCGACAAGCGCCGGATCGGGCGCGCGCGAGGAGTAGGACCACATGGTTGAACCCCAGCCAAAATTCTCGTTCAGCAGGCAGCCTCCCTTGTAATGAATGTCATCTGCATAGCGGTCAACGGTTGAGCACAAGGTGATGACAGCCTTCAGCGGCGCCGGGTGCAACGCTGCAACCTGCAGACAGTTGAAACCGCCCCAGCTGATACCCATCATGCCGACCGTGCCACTGCACCATGGCTGTGNTGCCAGCCAGGCGATGGTATGCACGGCATCATCCAGCTCCTGTTGTGTGTATTCATCCTCCATGATCCCCTGGCTGTCGCCATTNCCGCGCATATCAACGCGGATGCAGGCATAGCCGCGTTTAGCGAAATAGGGGTGGGTGAGGCAGTCGCGTGCCGTGGTNCCATCGCGTTTGCGATAGGGCAGGAATTCCAATATTGCCGGCACCGGGTTGATTTCGGCATCTGCAGGCATCCATACGCGGGCAGACAGGCGGCACCCATCCGCCATGATAATCGGCATGTCAGGCAGTTCGGTNATTGGCAGCAGATTGTNGATGCTCATGGTCATGCTTCTCNTGGTCTATTCCTTGAAAACCCAGCCGCCNTCACCCAACATCACCAGNGCGTCGGTGATGTTNCGGAAGGCGCGTCCTGCCCTGTCTACCGTTCCGCGTGCGCGCAGAAAGCCATGCACAAGCCCCGGCGCGTCAATCCATCGGGCGCGGCCGCCGGCGGCTGAAATGGCNTTGCAATAGGCCGGNCCGTCATCGCGCAGCGGGTCGCATTCCGCTGTCACGACCACGGTTGGCGGCAGGCGTGAAAAATCCCTGTCTGCNAGCGGATAGAGTTGCGGGTCCTGCANCCTGTCCGGCCCATCCAGGCGGACAGCGAGGTAATAATGCAGATCGTCGCGGGTCAAAAGCGGTGCCTCTGCATGGATGATAAAGCTGCCTGTGCCCGGATCCGGTCCAAGAGACGGATAGATCAGCAACTGGCCAATGATGTCGGGATGGCGCAGCGCGTGGGCGGTTGCTGCGGCCAGATTGCCGCCTGCACTGTCACCGCACAGGATCACCGGCCCATTGCCATCCCCAAGAATCGCGCGNGTGGCAGCGACAGCATCATCAAACATCGCCGGATGTGGGTGTTCCGGTGCCAGCCGATAGGCCAGCGCCAACACATCCAGACCGGTCGCTGCACAGACTTCGCTGCATATATCGTCATGGCTGTCCAGCCCGCCAACAACAAAACCGCCCCCGTGAAAATAGATAATTCGCGGCCGCATTGCCTGCCCTGCATGATTGTCTGAATCGCCTGACCCGCTGGCACAGTGCTTCGTGTAATGGCGGGCCGGAACGCCGGCCAACGACCTGTCGACTGATGTAATGCCCGGCGCCCGTCCNTGGGACAGCGCATTGCACATGGCGGCATAAACAGCGCGTTGCTGACTGGCATCCAGATCGGTGGTCGCGTNGGTATAAAAGGCTTCCAGCTGGTTGATGAAACGGCGCGTGGGTGCATCGATCACCTGTCTGTAGTCCGCCGCTGTCATCGTGTCGTCCATGACCAGTCCCCCGCCCAGATATGCGCCAGATACGTCGCCCTTTGCATGTCTGACGATAACAGCATGACGCCCCCGCCAGCCATTGCAACCCGGCAGTTTGGTCCCGTGTCGCAGATGGCTTGCCGGGCCCGTATCGGTGACGCCCCCATTTCATCGATAAAGGGGTAAAACCGCTTTATATCGCCAATTTCGTGTATATCATTCGCATAGGGCTGAAATCCGCCTGCTAGAATCTGGCGGCAGCCAAGGGCTGTCCGGTGAGGGTATTGTTTGCATGACGCTTGTTGCAGTTGATATCGGGGGCACGAATGTGCGCTTTGCCATCGTTCAGGATAATGGTGCGCTTACAGGGCATCGCAGTATGCTGTGCGGCGACTTCCCGTCCTTTGAAGCGGCGATGCAGTCCTATGCAGCCCTGCAGGAGATTGCCATCACTGCTGCCAGCGTGGCCGTGGCCGGCCCGGTTCAGGGTGATCTTGTCGAGGTGACAAACAATCACTGGTCCTTTTCCAAAAGCGGTCTTGTCACAGCGCTGGGCCTTGAACGGCTGCAGATCATCAATGACTTTACAGCGCAGGCGCTGGCGCAGGCCGACCCGTCCGCTCATGGCAACATGCTGCTTATCGACGGCATGTCTGCGGCGCAGGCTCCGTTGCTTGTCATTGGTCCGGGCACCGGGCTTGGCGTTTCGGCACTGGTGCCGACAGGTGGTGACTATCTGCCGCTGGAGGGCGAGGGCGGGCATGTCTGCCTGTCCCTGCAAAGTGATGCTGAAATGACTCTGTTTGACGCGCTGCGGCGTGAGGTGTCACATGTATCTGCCGAGCATTTCATAAGTGGTGGCGGCCTTGAGACCATTTACCGGCTGCAGAATGACGGCGCTACAATGTCTGCGCCTGATATCGGCGCGGCGGCAATTGTCGGCCCCGGGGCCGAGCGTGATGCCGCCAATATGATGCTGGGCCTGCTTGGCAGTGCCGTGGCTGATGCCGTCCTGACGATGGGATGCTGGCGCGGGGTGGTGATTGCGGGCGGGATTGTCGCCCAGCTGCAACCGCTTCTGTCAGACAGTCCGTTTCAGACGCGCTTTCGTCACAAGGGATTGATGGCGCCCTTGCTGAACAAGGTGCCTGTCTGGTTGTCATTTGACCCGCATGCCGGTTTGCGCGGGGCGGCAGCCGGCTTTACAAACCCGCATATGGCGTCACGGATTATTCAGCGCGACCAGCTGTAACCTGCGGCACAAAGCGCGGCAGGAACAGAACCAGAAATCCAAGCAGCGTGGCAATCAGTGACAGGGCGAGAATGGCCGCATTCAGCCCCAGAAAATGCGCAATCACACCCAGCAGGGCGGGGCCGGTGATCAGCCCGACATAGGCAAAGCCGACAATTATCGAGATATCGCGCAGCCGGTGACCGCTACCCGCGCTGCCAGCCTGCGAAATGATGATCGGAAAGGCATTGCCCACGGCGAGCCCGAAGACGATATAGGATGCCATCAGCAGCGTTACGTTGCCATTCATGATGGCGGTCAGCAGCAGCCCGCCCGCAAGGATCATCGGAACGCCCATAAGCAGATGTACCGGATAGCGATTGGCAAGCCAGTCGCCGGCAAACCGGATCGTGGTAATGGCAATGCTGAACAGGACAACAGTCTGTCCGGCCTCGCTGACTGAAAGGCCCATCACGCGGTTCATATGCAGTGCCGACCAGTCGATGGCCCCGCCTTCGGACAGGGTGGCAAGTGAAATGCACGTCCCAAGGAACAGCACGACCGGCAGTGGCAAGCGTCCGCCGGAGGCGGGCGATGAGGTGTCTTCACCTGCCTGTTCCGGCGTGACCCAGCTGCGCCGCAGGGCCAGCCAGCCGCCAACAAGCAGGGCGCTGGCATAGATCACACCGGCAACTGGCAATCCTAATGCAAGGATCAATGTCAGCAGGGCAGCCCCGCCAAGGGCCCCCAATGAGAACAACGCATGAAAGAAAGACATGCCGCGGCGTCCTGATTGCTGTTCCCATTCTGATGCCTGGCTGTTGACGCCGGCATCAACAAGCCCGGCAGCAAAGCCGGTGATAATGCCGACACCAAACAGCACCGCAAAGGATCCGGTTGTCAGGACGATGGCAAACCCCGCTACATAGAAGATCGAGGCGATGCGGATCAGCCGAGGCGGGTTCTGGAAGATGGCAAAGCTGTTCACACAGAAAATAGCGGCACAAAGGCTGAGCCCGATAATCAGAAGAAAAACGCCAAGGGTCAGTTCCGACAACCCGATGCTGGCCACGCGCTCGGGGATCATCACGCCCCACATGCCCATAAAACTGCCAAGGCCGAAAAACCCGGCAGCGATCGATCGCCGTCCTGCAATTAATTGCGGTGTCATTACCCGCACACCAACCAAGATTTGGAAAGAAGACAATTCATAATCTGGACCGCTGAATCAACATTGTGGCGACACCCTAAAGGGCCTTTGCCTTGCGCGTCCAGCATCCAAATTGCTGGATCAGTCAGCAAGGGCCGCTGCGGCACGCGCATTGGCGATGATGGTGCGGAAGTCCCCGGCGCTGATCATTGTTTGCGGGGCAATCCAGCTGCCGCCAACACAAGGCACATTTGGCAGGCTGAGCCAGTCTCGTGCGCTGTCCAGCGAGATGCCACCAGTGGGGCAGACCTGCAGACCGGCAAGCGGACTTGCCAGCGATTTCACAAATGAAGGCCCACCGGCAGCGGCGGCCGGGAAGAATTTTATTGCCGAAAAACCGGCATCCATCAGGCGCATGATTTCCGAAACGCTGGCCGCCCCCGGCAATAAGGGCAATCCGGCGTCAGCCGCGCCCTTGATCACCGCATCAGTGGTGCCGGGCGACACCAGAAAACGCGCCCCAGCATCGCGCGCGCTGGTGGCAAGGGCTTCATTGGTTACGGTACCAGCCCCGATCAGAATATCCGGACAGGCATCGGCGACCGCGCGAATGGACTCAAGCGCGGCCGGTGTCCGCAGGGTAATCTCGATGGTCCGGATCCCGCCATCAATCAGGGCCTGCGCCAGCGGAACGGCCTTGCTGCTGTCATCGATAACAATGACCGGCATGACCGGCCCCATCGCCAGAATATCCGGAATCGATGTCATGATATGTCCTTTCGTGGCGGCAACCCGCCGCCCTGTTCTGCTGGCGCGGCGCTGTTACGCATTTGCTGGAACAAGGGACGCGCAAAGCCGCGTTGCGGTGCCATATTTGATGGTCCGGCTGCAACCCTTGTCGCAAGATCGGCATCGGTTTCCAGCCGGCCTGCGACGGCATCGAGGGTGATCATGTCCCCATCCTGCAAGCGCCCTATGGCCCCGCCGGCAACCGCCTCGGGTGTTACATGGATGGCAGCCGGGACAGTGCCGGATGCGCCAGACATCCGCCCGTCAGTAACCAGCGCCACGGCAAAACCGCGGTCCTGGAGGTTCGAGAGAATTGGCGTCAGGCTGTGCAGTTCGGGCATGCCGTTCGCCTGCGGGCCCTGACCGCGCACCACTACAACGACGTCACGATCCAGCTTGCCATCGGCATAGGCGGCTTTTACAGCGGCTTCGTCATTGAAAATGGCGGCTGGTGCGCTGATCCGCTGCCGNTCTGCGGCAACAGCAGNGATTTTGATGACCGCCTTGCCAAAATTCCCGTCCAGCATCTGCAACCCGCCATTTGCNGCATGCGGGTCTGATACCGGGCGCAGAATGTCGNGATCAAGCGATGTCGTGCTGGCAGGCTGCCAGTGTAATCCGCTGTCACCCAGCCGCGGTTCGGCGGCATGGGCATCAAGGCTATCACCGAATATGGTGCTGGCACTGCCGTCAAGAAGACCATTGTCAATCAGTTCGCGCATGACAAAGCCAATGCCGCCGGCGGCATGGAAATGGTTTACATCCGCCTTGCCATTCGGATAGACGCGGGCCAGCAACGGTGTCACCTCTGACAGGTCAGCGAAATCCTGCCATGTCAGCGTGATGCCCGCTGCTGCTGCCATCGCCGGCAGATGCAATGTATGGTTGGTCGACCCGCCGGTGGCGTGCAGCCCGACAATGGCATTCACAAAGCTGCGCGCGTCAAGAACACGCCCGATGGGCCGCGGGTCCTTGCCGCGACGCGCAATGGCCACCGCCTGCTGTGTTGCGGCAACCGTCATCGCATGGCGCAGATCATCCTGTGGATTGATAAAGGCGGCACCCGGCAGATGCAGGCCCATGATCTCCATCAGCATCTGGTTTGAATTGGCGGTGCCATAAAAGGTGCAGGTGCCCGGCCCGTGATAGGCGGCAGCTTCTGATTCCAGCAATTCAGCACGGCTGGCCTCGCCGCGGGCAAAGGCCTTCCGCACAGCGGCTTTCTGATCATTCGGCATGCCGCTCGTCATCGGCCCGGCCGGCACAAAGATGGTTGGCAGATGGCCAAAAGACAACGCGCCAATCACCAGCCCTGGCACAATCTTGTCACAGACCCCAAGACACAGCGCCGCATCATAAACCCCGTGTGACAGACCGACCGCGGTTGCCATGGCGATGACATCGCGGCTCATCAGCGACAATTCCATGCCGGGGCGGCCCTGGGTCACGCCATCACACATGGCCGGCACCCCGCCTGCCACCTGCGCGGTTGCACCGACGCTGCGCGCTGCGGCGCGGATCACCTGCGGATATGTCTCGAAGGGCTGATGTGCTGACAGCATGTCGTTATAGGCAGTGATGATGCCGATATTCACGGAAGGATCATCCGTGCCGGCAGCGGTGCCAAGGACAGTCTGCTGGTCTTCGCCGGCACCGGCGGCAGCATGTGCCAGATTGGAACAGGCCAACCCACGCCGGTCACTGTCCGGCGCGGTTTCCATGGCCTCGATATCTTCAAGATAGGCGCTNCGGNTGTCGTGGCTGCGTTTGTTTACCCGTTCAATGACGGTGGCAACGCGATCATGCAGCTTGGTCATTGGCCTGCTCTTCTGAAATCAGTCGTCATAGGGGTCGATCCACTGCCGCCCGTCCNCCNCCAGCAACCTGTCGGCCGGGCCCATNCTGCCGGTGCGGTAGAGTTCCGGTCTGCGACCAGCAAGCTGTTCAAGGATGGGGTCAATGATATCCCAGGCCGCAAACACCTCGTCGCGGCGCATGAACAATGTCTGATTGCCGCGCGCCGTATCCATCAGCAGCCGCTCATAGGCATCGGGAAGGCGCTCGTTGAACGTATCGTCAAAGCTGAGATTGAGTTCCGAGGGGAACAGCCGCANGCCGCCTGGTCCGGGTTGTTTCGAAATCAGCTGCAGGCGCAGCCCTTCGCTTGGCTGCAGGCGGATGATCAACCGGTTCGGCTGGCTGTCAATCGCGCCATTGCCATTGCGCCTGAAGATGTCATGCGGGCGCTGTTTGAAGGTGATGACAATTTCAGAAGCCCGGCGCGCCAGCTGTTTGCCGGTACGGATATAGAAAGGCACACCGGCCCAGCGCCAGTTTTCGATNGCCAGCTTCATTGCGACATAGGTTTCAGTATTTGATGGCNGGCCCANCTCGGTCTCATATTCCTGATACTGGCCGCACACCACTTCATCCAGCAACACCGGACGGATGGCGCGCAATACGCGCAGCTTTTCATCGCGCACCTGATCCGCGTCAAAGAATGCCGGCGGTTCCATGGCAACAAGACAGACGAGCTGCAGNAGATGGTTCTGNACCATATCGCGCAATGCGCCATAGGAATCATAGTAATCCGCCCGGCCATCGACACCGACGGTCTCGGCGACGCTGATCTGTACGTGGTCGATATGGTTGTTATTCCACTGTGTTTCGAAAATCACATTGGCAAAGCGCAGTGCCATCAGGTTCTGCACCGTTTCCTTGCCCAGATAATGGTCGATCCGGTAAATCTGCGCCTCATCGAAAATCTCTGCCAGTTCGGCATTGATCGCGCGGCTTGACGCGCCGTCATGCCCAAGCGGCTTTTCAACAACAAGACGCGCCTGCGGTGTCACCAGCCCGGTTGCCTGCAGCAGGTTNGTGGCTTTGCCAAACAGGCTTGGTGCAATGGCCAGATAATAGATTGCTGGCCGCGTTACATCGGCCCGCGACTCGATGAATGCCGCAAGGGCATCTCCGCCATCACCCGAGGCNACATCCAGTGTCAGCATGGTCAGAATGGACAGAAATGCGTCCCATGAGTCGGCGTCAGCGCGGCCGCTGGCAAATGCGTCCTCGCAGAAGGGGCGGAGTTTGCCAGCAAATTCATCCAGCGATATGGCGCGGCGCGACGCAGCGGCGATGCGATAATCTGNGGTAATCTGGCCATCAAGATAGCGCCAGAAAAGNGCAGGCAGGATCTTCCGCAACGCCAGATCGCCAGTGCCGCCAATAATGACATAATCGCTTGGTGCGAGGCCTGTTGAGAGAGGCGTCACTGAAGGGTTTTTCGTACCATCGGATGCGGTGCTGTTTGTCATGTCATCGGCCATCTTGCCGTTNCCCTGAAATTATATCTGAAGGAAGGCGCNNGCAGTGTCCAGCATTCTGTTTGAAAAGCCCCATTCATTGTCATACCAGGCAAGAATGCGGGTCATGCCATCGGGCATCACCCTTGTCTGGTCCAGATGCACTACTGCAGATGCCGGATGGTGATTGAAGTCCGTCGAGACAAGCGGCCGGTCGGTGACGTCCAGCACCCGGCCAAGGCTGGACTGGCTGGCAGCAACGAACAACGCGTTCAGCGCATCCGCGTCCANGGTCTTTTCCGGCTGGAAGACAAGATCAACAGCTGACACATTCGGCGTTGGCACACGGATGGCAACCCCGTCCAGCTTGCCTGCCAGATCTGGCAGAACCAGGCCCACNGCGCGCGCCGCACCGGTTGTTGACGGCACCATATTAAGCGCTGCCGCACGCGCCCGGTACGGGTCCTTATGGTCACCATCGACAAGGTTCTGATCACCCGTATAGGCATGCACCGTCGTCATGAAACCCTGCACGATGCCGCAATGTTCATGCAGGACGCTGGCAACGGGCGCCAGACAGTTGGTGGTGCAGGACGCGTTCGAAATCACCGTCATATCGTGGGTNAGGCTGTTGTCATTGACACCATAGACGATCGTGGCGTCGGCCCCCTTCGACGGTGCCGAAACAATGACCTTTGCTGCGCCGGCGTCAAGATGGGCGCGCGCCGCCGCCGCATCAGTGAAAATGCCGGTACATTCCATGACAAGATCAATGCCATGATCCCCCCAGCGGCATGCCTCGGGGCTGCGTTCGCTAAGATAGGTAATCCGTGATCCGCCAACCTCGATAAAGCCGTCACCAGCAATCACCGGCTGGCCAAGCCGGCCATGGGTCGAATCCAGCTCAAGCAGCAAGGCNGACGTTTCAGCAGGCGCAAGGTCATTGATGACCGTAATCTCGANATCGGTGCGCGGCGNCTCCAGCAGGGCGCGCANCACATTCCGTCCGATCCTGCCAAATCCGTTNATGGCTATNTTTTTCATGATGCNTTCCCCCTTCGNATATGCCCGCCATTTNTTGNCCGCNATATGGTTATTGNTNNNGCAACGGGTCCCCTANGGCCTGACCTTGNCTGTGGNATAGGCTGTCACCCTGCCATTGTCAATAAATAAATCAATTTGATTTAAAAATAGTTGACTATTGATTCCACTNGGGTTTTCTGGTCTTAGCAAGGGATGGTGTGCGCCAGATNCCTGGCACGTCATCCGCTGTAATGGTNTGGTCAGGAAATGAAACCGCAATCTTCCATCGGTGATCATCGCTCACGCTCATCGCATGGTGGCAATCAGGTGACGGTGGGCCAGTATAATGAACGGCTGGTGATTTCGCTGTTGCGCCGCCATGGCTGGCTGACAAAGGCTGATCTGGCGCGGCACACCGGCCTGTCGGCACAAACCATGACCGTCATTGTCAAACGGCTGGTGGAAAATGATCTGCTGGTGCAGGGCGACAAGCAACGTGGCCGTGTCGGTCAACCATCCACACCATTTGGTCTGAATCCGCGGGGGGCCGTATCCATCGGGATCAAGATTGGCCGCCGGTCACTGGATTTGATTGCCATGGGTTTTGACGGGGTTGTGATTGACCGCCGCACCGAACGTTTCGCAGTCCCAGAGGCGCAATCGACCCTTGCGCTGATCAGGGAAGGGTTACCCACGCTGATTGCCGCTTTGCCGGAGGGCCTGCAGACGCGAATTCTGGGGGCTGGCATTGCCATGCCGCGTACCATGTCGGGCTGGGAAGACGAGATGAACCTGCCGCCGGACGCACTGGCTGGCTGGGCGGATGTTGATATCACTGCCGAGATTGAGGCGTTGGTGAAGGCGCCTACCTATCTGCTTCATGATGTATCGGCCGCCTGTCTGGCCGAGCTGTGCTTTGGCGTCGGCAAGAATATTCAGAATTTCTTTTACATTTATGTTGGCAGCTTTGTCGGCGGCGGTCTGGTGCTGTCAAACCAGTTGCAGACAGGCGCACATGGCAGCGCGGCATCAATCGGCTCTTTGCCTACCGGCCTCTATATGGAAAGCAATGCCGCACAGCTGATCGAAAAGGCCTCGCTGACCGGCTTTGAGGCGCTGGCGCGCGCCGCGGGTCATGGCGATCCCCATGCCTTCTATTACGGCGAACAGGATGAATCGACCACCGAACTGTTCTCGCAATGGGCACGCAATGCGGCGGACAGTCTTGCCTTTGCGGTGACGGTGACTGCTGCTGTACTGGATCTGGACGCTGTGGTCATTGCCGGGGGCTTGCCGCATGACCGGGTTGCCGAACTGGTGGAACAGACGCATGTGCGCCTGCCGTTCTATAATACAAAGGGGCTGCATCTGCCCCAGATCTACCAGGCTGAAATCGGCATCGAAGCGCGCGCCCTTGGAGGTGCTTTTGCCCCGATCTATACGCATTTCTCGCTTGAGCGTGATACCTTGTTGATCGAAGGCTGACAGATCAGCCGCAATGACCGCCAGGACGTTTCAACGTCTGCTTGCCTGCCCGGCGGCGAAATGCGATGCTCCATCGCTTCCTTTTGTTGGCACCGGATCTGGCGCGATGTCCCCGTTCATT
>NYYG01000071.1 GCA_002686685.1 SAR116 cluster bacterium
TACCCGCCGTTATCGGGCCATGTAGTAGTTGCAAACGACAACACTGCTCCGGTCGCAATCGCAGCCTAACGGCAGCGGGAGTAACCGATCTTAAAGTCCGGTCCGCTTGAGCTCGGGCCGGCGGGGTTCCGGAGCGCACCTGGCAACAGAAGCGCTCCACTTCCTTTTATGGCCTCGACAGGACCCAGCGGAATGACCGAACATAATGACGATCTTGGCGGGCTGAATTACGAACGGCTGGTTGAGGATTCGTTGCGCAATGTCGTGCGTGAGGCGCTGCGCATCGCCCAGGCGGACGGGCTGGCGGGCGAAACCCATTTCTACATCGCCTTTGATACCCGCTATCNGGGCGTCATTATGGAAGATGACCTGCGCAGCAAGCATCCCGAAAGCATCACCATTGTGATCCAGCACCAGTTCGCCGATCTGGATGTACAGGATGATCATTTCGGTATCACCCTGTTCTTTGGCGGCAAGCCGTCATCCATGACCGTGCCTTTTGCTGCGGTCACCAGCTTCAATGATCCGTCTGTCGGCTTCGGCCTGCAGTTCGAGCCTGACGAGACAATGCTGGACGAAACGGCCGATCCCAAGATTGAGGCGCCGGCAGAAGAGACCGACGCCGACCCGCAGGCCGGCGGCTCAGCCGAGGTGGTATCACTGGACAGTTTNAGGAAGCCCTCGTGATATCTCGCTTGTGATTCCCGACAAGACCCGCAAGGCGGACATGCCATGACAGATTTTGCCTATAGCCCGATGTTTCCGCTGGCTGCGGACGATACCGAATATGAACGCATTTCAGGCGATCACGTNGAACTGGTCGATCTCGGCGGTGAGACATTCCTGAAAGTCGCGCCAGAGGCGCTGCGCCTGCTGGCATCGCGTGCCTTTACAGATATCTCGCATCTGCTGCGCAGCAGCCATCTTGGCCAGCTNCGGGCCATTCTGGATGATCCGGAAGCCAGCCAGAATGACCGGTTTGTCGCGCTGGAAATGCTGAAGAATGCGGTGGTTGCGGCCGATGGCCTGTTGCCCATGTGNCAGGATACCGGCACCGCCATTATTTCCGGCTATCGCGGTGATCATGTGCTGGTTGACGGGGATGAGGGCGAGGCGCTGTCACGCGGCGTGTATGATACCTATCAGCAGAGCAATCTGCGCTATTCCCAGCTNACCGCCACCAGCATGTTTGACGAGGTCAACACCGCCACCAACCTGCCTGCGCAGATTGAGCTCTATGCCGGCAAGGGCCTTGAATACAANTTTGCCTTCATTCAGAAAGGCGGCGGGTCAGCCAACAAGACCTTCCTGCATCAGAAGACAAAAGCTGTGCTGAACCCCGAAGGTCTGCGCGACTTTATCCGCACAGCGATCCTCGAACTTGGCACATCAGCCTGCCCGCCCTATCANCTGGCGATTGTCATTGGCGGCACCTCGGCCGAATTCAATCTGAAGACCGTGAAGCAGGCCTCCATCCGCGCGCTGGACGGGCTGCCAACNGAGGGCAACAGCCTTGGCCATGCATGGCGCGATCTTGAATGGGAAGCTGAAATCCTGCAGATNACCCGCGATCTGGGGATCGGTGCGCAGTTTGGCGGCAAATATTACTGCCATGATGTGCGCGNTATCCGCCTGCCGCGACATGGCGCCTCCTGCCCGATCGGGATTGGCGTATCCTGTTCCGCGGACCGCCAGGCGCTGGCGAAAATCACACCTGACGGCATTTTTGTCGAAAAGCTGGAACGCGACCCGGCNCGCTTTCTTCCCGAGGCCGGGGGTGATGACAACGACAAGCTGCCCGTNGTGCAGATCGATTTGAACCAGCCCATGGACCAGATACGGGCNACATTGAGNCAGCATCCGGTGGAAACGCGTCTGTCGCTGACAGGCCCGCTGATTGTGGCGCGCGATATCGCCCATGCCAAATTGCTGGAACGGCTGGAATCTGACGGTACCCTGCCGGACTATTTCAAGGATCATCCGGTCTATTATGCCGGGCCCGCCAAAACCCCTGACGGCATGGCATCCGGGTCCTTTGGCCCGACCACCGCTGGCCGGATGGATTCCTATGTGCCCACATTCCAGGCAGCTGGCGGATCCATGGTCATGCTTGCCAAGGGCAACCGGTCTCGGCAGGTACGCGACAGNTGCAAGGCCAATGGGGGTTTCTATCTTGGCAGTATCGGCGGCGCCGCGGCCAAACTGGCGCTTGAATCCATCCGCAAGGTCGAGGTGCTGGAATATCCCGAACTCGGCATGGAAGCGGTGTGGAAAATCGAGGTTGAGAATTTCCCGGCCTTTATCATCACCGATGACAAGGGCAATGACTTTTTTGATATCGGCTAGACNGCATCATCAGGCGGCGGACCCCCGCTCGCCCAGTCGATAAAGCGGATCGTGTGGCGCACCGGCAGGTCGTCGCCAAGCTGCTGGATACATCCGATATTNCCCGNAGCCACCCAGGGCGCGCCCGCCTGCCGCAGATGATCCAGCTTGCGTGCCTTCAGCTTGTCCGCCATATCCGGCTGGAGGATGTTGTANACACCGGCAGACCCGCAACACAGATGCGGCTCNAGCGGCTGACGCACCTCAAATCCGGCAAGGCGCAGCAACTGCATCGGCAATTCATGTACCGACTGGCCATGCTGCAGCGAACAGGCCGAATGATAGGTTACCGGGCCGCGGCCCTGCGGTTCGGGTATGATGATCGACTCCAGCGGCAATTCGGCAAGATATTCGGTGATATCACGCGTCAGCGCAGACACCTGCGCCGCAATATCAGCCAGTTCCGGATCATGCTGTGCCAGATGNCCATAATCCTTGACCATCGTGCCACACCCGGATGCGTTGGTGATGATCGCATCAATATCACCAGCCTCGATTTCCTGCCGCCATGCCAGCAGGTTGGCCCGCATCGCCTGATGCGCCGCATCGCCGGCACCGATATGATGTGCCAGCGCGCCGCAGCAATAGGATTCGGCGCGNACGGTGACATTCACACCCAGCCGGCCAAGAACCCGGATGGTGCTGGCATTGATCCCGGGATCAAGCGCCCGCTGCGCACAGCCGGCCAGCAGAATGACCCGCCGTGTCGCACCGACGCGCGGTGAAAACGTCGTTGTCTGTTTCCCGACCCTGTCCAGACGCCCGATATGTTTCGGCATTTTTGTCAGTGCGGCGCGCAGCTGCGCCGGCATCATCGGCGCAAAAAGCCGTGCCAGACGGCCGAGCCGCATCAACAGATGGAACCGTCCGGCATGCGGAATGACAGCGGCAAGAAAGCGGCGCATCAGCCGGTTGGGGGCCAGCCTTGGCGCAATCTTGTCCATTTTCTCGCGGCCGATATCCAGCAAATGTACGTAATCCACCCCTGACGGGCAGGTGGTCATGCAGGACTGACAGCCAAGACAGCGGTCAAGGTGAATGCCGGTATCCGCACTGACCGTTTCCGGTGATTCCAGCAATTCACGCATCAGCCAGATACGGCCGCGCGGGCTGTCGCGCTCGTCACCAGTCAGCAGATAGGTTGGACAGGTGGCGGTGCAGAAACCGCAATGCACGCATTTCCGCAGGATGGCATCCGCCTCGCGGGTCTGCGGGTCCGTCAGCTGTGTTTCGGTAAAATGCGTTTGCATCGCCGCACCCTAAATCCCGTCATGCATGCGGCCGACATTCAGCACACCACGCGGATCAAAGGCCGATTTCACGCGCCTGTGCAGCGCGAACATCGGGCCTTTCAATGGTTGAAATGGCGGTATCTTTTCGCGCGTTGCAGCCACATCGCGCACCAGCATGGCAAACCCGCTTTCCAGACTGGCGACTGTTTCCCGCAACCGCCGGCCCAGCGCATCCGACCGGCTGGCCGCAAACCACAGCAACCCGCCGGCCCAGTCAGCAATCATCCGCACATCCATATTCGGGTCAAGTGCGTCCACAATTTTTGGTGCATCACCGGGCGCGCAGGATACTTTCCACAGATCCAGCGGCTTTTTTGCCAGCGGCTGAACATCCCGAATCTGCTGCCAGAGTGTGACGCTTTTTTCCATTGGCAGAATATCACCGCCGGCCATGGCTTGCAGATTGGTGATCCGGTCGGACACGGATGCCGCGATTCCTTCAAGGCGTATGATGGCGGTAAAGGCACCGCCCGTATCCACACCTTCCTCGCCGGCAATGACCTGCGGCAGGATGGCGGCGGCACCGGGTTCATGCGGGGTTGCAAATATCTCTGCAATCACACGCACGGCAGCGGCAAAATCAGGACAGGCCACCAGCAGTGACTGGCTGGTTTCAGGTGCGGGCAGCGTCTTCAGGGTGATCTGATCCATGACCGCCAGCGTGCCGTATGACCCGCAGATCAGCTTTGANAGATCATACCCCGTCACATTTTTCATAACCTGGCCGCCTGACTTGAACAGTTCGCCACGCCCGGACACTGCCTCAAATCCCAGCATATAATCACGCGCCGCCCCGGCAGTCAGGCGGCGCGGTCCGGACAGGTTTGCCGCCACGACACCGCCAATGGTGCCGCGAACCCCGCGGCTGGCNTCNCCGGTAACACGGGTCATGCTGGGCGGCTCAAACGCAAGCATCTGGCGCGCATCGGCAAGNGCTGCCTCTACATCGCCCATCGAGGTGCCGGCCCGCAGCGTCATCACAAGCTCCTCCGGCTGATAATCGATGATGCCGGACAGGCCGGACACATCCAGCACGGAATCCGCCGAAAGCNNGCGGCCAAGATGCCGCTTTGTGCCGGCGCTGCGCACCTCGAGCGTGCGGTTGGCCGCAAGCGTGGTGTCGACGGCTTCTTTCACCTCGGCAAGCGTTGTTGCAATCAGATCTGCCATCTCGTCTTACCTGCTGGCTGCGCGGTCAGAAACGCGGCAGGTCAGGATGGGGCAGCTTGCCCTTATGCACATGCAGGCGGCCCAGTTCGGCGCAGCGATGCAGATGCGGGAATACCTTGCCCGGATTCAGCAGGTGCCCGGGATCAAAGGCGCATTTCAGCCGCTGCTGCTGTTTCAGGTCATCCTCGGTGAACTGAATGGTCATGAGGTCACGCTTTTCCACACCGACACCATGTTCACCCGTCAGCACACCGCCCATCTCAACGCAGCTGCGCAGGATATCGGCNCCAAAATCCTCGGCGCGTTCCAGCTCACCCGCGACATTGGCATCAAACAGGATCAGCGGGTGCAGATTGCCATCACCCGCATGGAACACATTCGCCACGCGCAGGCCATATTGCTGGCTGAGCGACGCCATACGGCGCATCATATCCGGCANGCGTCGGCGCGGGATGGTACCATCCATGCACAGATAGTCCGGCGAAATCCGGCCCACCGCCGGGAACGCCGATTTGCGCCCTGCCCAGAACAGATTGCGCTCTTCCTCTGACTGGCTGACACGCACCGAGGTGGCACCGGCTTTNCGCACAATGCCCTCAACCCGTTCNATCAGCGCATCGACCTCGACCGCCGGACCATCCAGCTCGATGATCAGCAGCGCCGCCGCCTCGCGCGGATAGCCGGCATTGACGAAATCCTCGGCCGCATTGATCGCCAGCCCGTCCATCATCTCCATACCGGCGGGAATAATACCGGCAGCGATCACATCACCAACCGCCGTGCCGGCTGCGCCCGTATCATCAAAACCGACCAGGAGCGCCCGCGCGGTCGCCGGCTTCTGCAACACCCGCAGCGTGACTTCGCTGACAACGCCGAGAAGCCCTTCTGATCCGGTCATGATCCCCATCAGGTCATAGTCACCGGCATCAAGATGCTTGCCACCAAAGCGCAGGATCTCGCCTTCCATGGTGACAATTTCAATGCCCAGAAGATTGTTGGTGGTCAGGCCATATTTCAGGCAATGCACCCCACCTGAATTTTCAGCCACATTCCCGCCAACCGAACAGGCGATCTGGCTGGACGGATCAGGTGCGTAATAGAAACCGTCTGCCTGCACCGCATGGGTTATGGCAAGGTTGGTGACCCCGGGCTGCGCAACGACACAGCGGTTGTCATAGTCGATCTCNAGAATCCGGTTGAACTTGCCCAGCCCCAGCAATACCGCATCGGCCAATGGCAGCGCGCCACCGGACAAGGATGTGCCAGCGCCGCGTGGCACAATCTTTATCTCGTTCTGGTGGCACCATTTCATGACCGCAGCAATCTGCGCGACTGTTTCCGGCAACACGACGGCAAGCGGCAGCTGGCGATAGGCGGACAGGCCATCAGCGTCAAAGGCGCGCATGCTTTCGGTTGAATCAATCACACAATCTGCGGGCACGATGCTGCGCAGTGTCCGGCAAATCTGGTCGCGGCGATCAATCACCTGCTGGTCTGGTTCTGGCATCAACATCCAAACAACTCCATAGCAAAACGATAACGCAGCCAGCGCCGGCAACGCAAAGGTGATTGCCGGCATTTCCCAAAAGGGGGCCGATTTGCCGCAGACGCCTGC
Organism: SAR116 cluster bacterium; assembly: GCA_002686685.1. Classification (GTDB taxonomy): domain Bacteria; phylum Pseudomonadota; class Alphaproteobacteria; order Puniceispirillales; family Puniceispirillaceae; genus UBA8309. The sequence goes on from NYYG01000071.1 coordinate 6,463, forward strand.
TCGAGAGATAGGCATAGAGGGAACGCAGCACAACGGTTGCCCAAACAAAAACGGCCGGCAGAGCCGACCGTTCCGACGCACAGCAAAGACAGTGCGATCAAGCGTTCACAGGACCTTAGCCCTGACGCGCCTTCATGCGCGGGTTGCGCTTGTTGATCACATAAAGCCGGCCGCGACGACGCACAACCTGGCAGTTGCGGTCCCGAGATTTCAGTGTTTTCAGCGAACTTGCGACTTTCATGTCCGGCTCCGTCACCAGATGGTCTATTAAACGAGCGCGGAACCTAACACCGCCCCCGTGCCGCGTCAACGGTGAAAAACAGCAGGCAATCTGCAGCATCCGGCATCATCCGGCAATGCAGGCAACGCCCGTTCCCTTCAGCCCGCAATAACCGTTCGGCACTTTATGCAGATATTGCTGGTGATAATCCTCGGCATAGAAGAACGGACCGGCAGGCGCGATTTCGGTTGTGACCTGCCCGCGTCCCGCCTGCTGCAGAGCCTGGCCATAGGATTGTGCGATCTCGCGCGCTGTCTGCAGCGTATCATCATCTTCTGCATAGATTGCCGAACGATACTGGGTGCCGAGATCATTCCCCTGGCGATAGCCCTGTGTGGGATCATGTTCCTCGAAGAACACCTTCAGCAATTGTGACAGCGACACAATGGCCGGATCATAAACGACAAGCACGATTTCCGTATGGCCAGTCCGCCCTGAACATACCTCTTCATATGTCGGGTTCGGGGTCGGGCCACCCGCATAGCCGACTGCCGTGCTGTAGACGCCTTTGATTTTCCAGAACAGCCGCTCGGCACCCCAGAAACACCCAAGGCCAAGCTGAACAGTTTTCAGATGATCAGGGAACGGACCCATGGTCGGCGTGCCGAGAACGCAATGCGGCGCGCCGTCCCAGATCGCCACATCACGGCCGGCCAGCGCCTCTGCATCCGAGGGCAAGCGGTTCTTGAACGGGTTTGAAAACAGCATCGGGTCTATCCTTTGTCCATCGATGTCCANNGCCCCGCCATCATCGCCAATTACCAGTCACGGCGACAAGGGGCATCAGGCGCGGCGAAGTGCCTCTACNCCGGGCAGGGTTCGGCCTTCCAGCCATTCGAGGAACGCACCGCCTGCCGTCGATATATAGGACACATCGTGACTGACGCCGGCATTGGCAAGGGCCGCCAGCGTATCGCCGCCACCCGCCACCGACAAAAGTGTGCCTGCGGCGCTGCGGTCTGCAACCGCGCGCGCCAGCGCATTGGTGGCACTGTCAAAAGGCNGAATCTCGAACGCGCCCATCGGCCCGTTCCAGACCAGTGTCCGGCAATCGGCAAGCGCGGCNATGGCGGCCTTGGTCGATTCAGGGCCGGCATCAAGGATCATGTCTTCGGCTTTGATATCACGCGGGCTGGCGATGCGNGTCTGCACACCGGCCTGCAACGCCGACGCGACACAGTAATCNACCGGCAATANCAGCTGACAGCCATGCGTGGCGGCACTTGCGGCGATGGCAGAGGCGGTATCCGTCATATCTGCCTCGACAAGCGACGCGCCAATNTCCTGTCCCGCCGCCAGCAGGAATGTGTTGGCCATGCCGCCGCCAAGCACCAGCACATCCACCTGCTTTACAAGATTTTCCAGCACGGACAATTTTGTCGAGACCTTCGCCCCGCCGACAACGGCCCCGACCGGCCGGTCAGGTGCAGACAAGGCGCGATGCAANGCCGACAATTCCGCACCAAGCGNACGGCCNGCAACAACCGTCTGCATCATCCGTGGNAACGCCTCGACAGAGGCATGTGCCCGATGTGTNCAGGAAAAGGCGTCACCGACATANATATCACCAAGNGCGGCAAGCTNTGCCGCAAATGCCGGATCATTGGCCTCCTCGCCCGCCTGAAAGCGCAGGTTTTCCAGCATCACAATATCGCCATCCTGCATGGCCGCCACCGCATCGCGCGCAGCCGCGCCGGTAATATCAGCCACCACCGGCACAGGGCGTCCCAGCAGCGCGGCCAGCGCCGCTGCCACCGGAGCCACCGACATGTCCGGCACCTGCTGGCCCTTTGGCCGGCCGAGATGTGTCAGGATCACCAGACGCGCGCCTGTTTCGATCAGCGCGTTCAGCCCCGGAAGCACGCGCCGGATACGCGTGTCATCACCAACCGCACCATCGACAAGCGGCACATTCAAATCGAGCCGGACAAGGCATCGCTTGCCAGCCGTATCGATATCATCAACGAACAGGAAAGGGGTTTCCATGGCATCTGCCCGGTCAGCGGTGAACATGAGATGGGTTATCTCGCCTGTCCCATCGCATAGCGGAACAGGCTGGCAAGTTCAAGGACCGCCAGCGATGCTGTACTTCGATTACGCCGCGTGATAGGCAAGACCCCCATAATATTGCCGCGTCTTTCAGCCTCTGCACCGTGACCATGCCCCTGCCGCCACACCCATCTCGCCAACAGGAATTCTGGTCAGGCGTAAGACAGGAATTGCCATTGCAGCTTGGCGTGGCCCCCTTTGGCCTTGTGTTCGGGGTGTTGGGGCTTGCGGCCGGGCTGACGCCTCTGCAGACAATCCTGATGTCATCCATTGTCTTTGGCGGTGCCAGCCAGGTGGTGTTTGCCCAGCTGTGGGGCAGTGTGCCCGGACCGGTGGTCGGGGCATCGGTGGCCGTCATCAATCTGCGGCACATGCTGTACAGCGCCTCGGTGGCGCCCTATCTGCGGGCCTTACCCCTGCGCTGGCGCATTCCGCTGGCCTATCTGCTGACAGACGAGGCCTATGCCGTCACGATCAACCGCCTGCGCAACGCGCCGGCCGGGCCCTATCAGCATTATCACCTTCTTGGCACCGGCCTGCTGCTGTGGGTCTGTTGGCAGATCACGACCATTACCGGGGTGGTCTTCGGGGCCACCATTCCACCGGAATGGTCGCTGGAATTCGCCATTCCGCTGACCTTTATCGCTATTGTGGTGCCGATCCTGCGCCGCCGCGCNGATTTTGTTGCCTGTGCTGTGGCCGCGATCATTGCAGTGGCTGGCCAGNCACTGCCGTGGAAAAGCTGGATNATTCTGGCGGCCCTTGGCGGCATTCTTGCCGGGTGGCTGACGCTGCGCGCCACACGGCAGGGGGCGGCATCATGATCTGGTGGGTGATGGTGGCATGCGGCCTTCTGACCTTTGCGGCACGCTTTGTGATGTTTTCCGACATCGCCCCCAAAAAGCTGCCCGGCTGGAGCGAGGACGTGCTGAGCTTTGTGCCCGTTGCTGTCCTGACGGCGATCATTGTGCCAAGCGTGATGATCGGCATGGATGGCGCCCCGCAGCTGGCCGGCAANCCGCGCCTGCCCGCCGCGCTGTTTGCCATCATTGTGGCGTGGTTTTCGCGTTCAGTNCTGGCCACCATTGCCGGCGGGCTGGTCGCGATGTGGTGTCTTAACTGGATCGGATACTGACCGGGCGGCGGTGCTATTGATCGCCGGCAAAACGGTCACAGGACCGGGCCAGCCGCATGTCCAGATCCGTCAGCCCCGCGCTGCTATGCGTTGTCCAGCGGACCCGCACGCGGTTATAGACATTCGACCATTCCGGGTGGTGGTTGNCCCGTTCGGCGNCAAGCGCAACGCGNGTCATGAAGGCNAAGGCGGCATTGAAACCGGCAAAGACAAATTCACGTTCAATGGCACGGCCGTCATCCGCCAGCACCCAGCCCGGCCGGTCCGCCAACGCGGCGGTGATCGCGTCCGTATCCAGCTTTGTTGCCTGTNGTGCAGCTGATGAATCTGGTCCGGATGTTGGCGTCTGTGCCATCCCTGCCTCCCCTTGCGGATGTCGGTCATTCTGGCACATCATAACAGCGAGGAAAGGTTGCGGTCATGTCCAAATCCCTGTTGATCATTGCGCATGCNCCGTCGGCGAACACGGCGGCCCTTGCCCGTGCCGCTTTGNGCGGCGCAACCCACCCTGATGCCGGACANGTTANCGCAAAGCTGGCATCGCCTTTCGAGGTGACATCCGGTGATCTGTCCGCCCATGACGGGATCATCATCGGCACAATGGAAAATATCGGCTATATGGCGGGCGCGACCAAGGACCTGTTCGACCGCTGCTATGATNACTGGATGGACCGGTATGAGGGCTTGCCGGTCGGNCTATATATCCGGGCAGGGCGTGATGGCACGGCCACAAGGCGCGCGCTTGAATCCATCATCGGCGCTTTGCGCTGGCGGCTTGTGGCGGCACCGCTGATCCTGCATGGCGACTGGCAGGATCGCTATTGTGACGATGTGGCAGAGCTGTCAATGGGGATGGCCGCTGGCATGGATGCCGGNATTTTCTAGCCNGACNGGCGCAGGCGACGACCAGCGTCAGTCACCATGTTTATGATCTTTTTTATGGTCATGCTTATNNTCATGTGNCTGCCCGGCTGCACCGCCAATATCGGCTGGTTTCTTGACAGNNCCCATCACCCGCANAATNGCACCAGACGCNAATTCCAGCGTCACATTATGNATCTNACCGGGCGTTAACGGGGCCGTCATGCCCATNAACATCAGATGCAGCCCNCCNGGNGCCAGTGCGACGGTNTCGCCNGCGCCCACNGANAGGCCATCTGNCAGCTTCCGCATTTTCATCACCCCGTCATCATTGATCATGGTGTGAATTTCGCTTTTTGCTGCGAACGGTGCCCGCACGAAGATCAGGCGCTCATCCTT
>NYYG01000072.1 GCA_002686685.1 SAR116 cluster bacterium
TTCGCCGCTAGTGCGGCGCGGCTATCCTCGCCCTCATGGCCTGACGCGGCTTCGACACGCACCGTCATGGTATCCAGCGGCCCGTCCTTGCCTAGCTCGATCTGGTAGTGTGGGCTGATACCGTCGATCTTTACAATATGCTCTTCTATCTGGCTCGGGAACACGTTGACGCCACGAAGGATGATGAGGTCGTCGCTACGGCCGGTAACCTTGTCCATGCGCCGCATCGTGCGGACGCCACCGGCACGAAGCCTCGTCAGGTCGCGGGTGCGGTAACGGATGATTGGAAGCGCCTCTTTGGTCAGAGAGGTGAAGACAAGCTCGCCCGTCTCGCCGTCGGAGCGCGGCGTGCCGGTCTCAGGATCGATGACCTCAGGAAGGAAATGATCCTCCCAGACATAGAGCCCGTCCTTTTCCTCGACAGCTTCGTTCGCAACGCCGGGGCCCATTACCTCTGACAGACCGTAGATGTCCACGCCGTGCATGTCGAATCTGGCCTCGATCTCGGCGCGTAGCGCGTTGGTCCAAGGCTCGGCGCCGAAAATGCCGCTCTTCAGGTTCGTGCTTCGCGGATCGATCCCCTGGCGCTCGAATTCGTCGGCGATGGCCAGCATGTAGGACGGCGTCACCATTATGATGTCGGCCTTGAAATCGGTGATTAGCTGGACCTGGCGCTGCGTCATGCCTCCACCGACTGGGATCACCGTGCACCCCATTTGTTCGGCTCCGTAATGCGCGCCTAGACCGCCGGTGAAGAGCCCGTAGCCGTAGGCAACATGGATGCGGTCTCCCGGCCGGCCGCCGGAAGCGCGGATCGAGCGCGCCACCAGATGCGCCCAGTTGTCGACGTCGGCCTTCGTGTAGCCGACGACGGTCGGCTTGCCGGTGGTGCCGCTCGAGGCGTGGATGCGCGCCACTTTATCCAAGGGCACCGCCATCATCTCAAAGGGATAGCTCTGCCGAAGGTCCTCTTTTGTGGTGAAGGGGAATTTTGCGATGTCCTCCGGCGCCTTCATATCCTCCGGGCGGACACCTGCCTCATCAAACTTGCGACGGTAGAGTGGCACGTTCTCATATGCATGCGACAGCGTCCATTGCAGCCGCTGCAGCTGCAGCGCCGCGATCTCGTCGCGCGAGGCGATCTCGATTGGGTCGAGAATGTCTTTCGAAGGTGTCAGGTCACGCATTATGGTCTCGTCCTGTTCGTGTTTTGGCGTTGAGCCGGCGGTATTGTAGGGTCAGCCAGAGTCGGGAATCACCGGGTCCCGAAGCTTGCACGACATACCACGAAACTCCGCGATTACGCCGCCGTCGCTGCCGGTGATGGTCACATCATAGATGCCGGTGCGGCCGCTGTGCGTGCGGCCCTTCGCGGTTGCTGTCAGAAGGTCGCCGGCGCGTCCGGGCTGCAGGAAATTGATCTGGCACTGCTGTGCCACGGTGACGACATTGTCGGAATTGCAGGCATGCGCGAAAGCGGTGTCAGCAAGCGCAAAGACGGCGCCACCGTGAGCGATAGAAAAGCCGTTCAAGTGCCTGTCTTCCAGCACCATTTCAACAACGGAATATTTCGGGCCGGCATCAATGATCTTCATTCCGAGGGACTGTGACAGGCCGCATTTACCGATCATAGCTTCGGCGACGGCGCGCGCGGTTTTAGAATCGTCGCCGGCGGCGCGCTTGGACATCGTCTCATCCCCCTTTGCCTTCCAGCTGTATCCGCATCCGACGGGCATCTTGACCGCCCTAGCGAATCCGGCAAGGATCGTGCAACGGTAAAGATTGACCGTCCGGTTAGTCAAGCACAGCAACTGGTGGTGGACCGAGGATCAATGCGATGACCGACAGTTCCGGAAATGGACCTGAGGCGGCGTTCGGCGTCGATGCAGCACAGGCGCTTCTCGACGAGGTGACAGCGCCCTGGGTGCGCGAGCTTGGACTGCGGGTCGTCGAGATTGGTCCAACGCGGTCACGCTTCCATCTGCCATTCGGTGATGCGCTGACACGGGATGCCGGGATGATCTGCGGCCAGGCCATCGTCGCCGCCGCCGACACCGCGATGATCGCAGCCGTGACGGCGGCTATAGGCAGCTACGCGCCTATCACCACAGTCGATATCGCAAGCCGGTTTCTGCGCCCACTCGGCGCCGAGGGAGGCGACGTTATGGTCGAGATCCTGAAGCCTGGGCGACGGCTCGTTGTTGGTCGGATCACCATTAACGACCGCGCCAGCGGCAAGCTGGCTGCTGACCTCTCAAGCACCTACGCGCGGCTTTAAAATCTCAGGCAAGCGGACCGTCGACAAGTTCGCACAGGCGGCTGTCAGGCTGGGTCATCGTCTCGATGATTGTGAAATGATTGTGCCCGGCAAGAAGCTGTGAATGGCAGTTAGCACCGAGNCCCTGCCAGGCAAGCGGTAGAATCGCATTTTGGCGGATGAATTCNGGACGCTCGTCGGCGCCGGCAAGGCAGACAAGATCAATTCCCGGCCGCGGCGTCCGTAGAAGTGGGCTCTCAGCGCGACTCTCCTCGTCGTCAAGTCGCCACAGCTCGTTCTTCGCTAGGCCTTGCAGCGGGCGGAGATCATGCAGACCGCTAACNGACAGGATGCGGTCAAGACGCCCCATCGCGGCGGCGCCGAGATTTATGTCGTTACACATCATTCGGCTGACGAGATGGCCGCCAGCTGAATGGCCAACAAGGCGGATCGGTCCCGTGCCGGTCTTGCCAAGGCTTGTTACAGCGGCGGCAATTTCCTGCGTGATGTCGGCGATCCGCGCCTGTGGCGCCAGCGTATAGCCTATAATTGCAACAGCCCATCCGCGGGCCAGCAGGCCCGCCGCCATATGCGAGAAATCATCTTTCGACAGGGCTACCCAGTAGCCACCATGGATAAAGGCGGCGAGGCCGCATGCTGCCTCGATGCCGCCCTGGGGGGCAAACAGATCATACTGGGTCCGTGTGGAGCTACCATAGGCAAGGTTTAGATCGCTACGTGCAAAGGACCTTCGAAAGGTAGCGGCATCCTTGGGCCAGGCGGCAAGATGCCGGTCGGCATTGGGGATGTGGATTCGGTTTTCATAGGCATCGTCTGGATCAGCTGGCGTAGGAAAGGCCAGTAGCCGCTCGGTGGCAACAAGGGGGGATGGATCTGTCATTTCAGGACGTCCAATCTGTTGTTAAAAAGCAACAGGCGACCCATTGGCCGCCTGNTNAGAAATTTATTGGAAATAAGACGTTTCGACTATTTCAGCTGTGAGCGGAAATATTTNAGGGCTGCGGCGGCATCGACACCACGNTCGCTAATGCCGGCAAGGACCTTGGCTTCAACACCAGCGGTCTTCTCCCGGAAATAGGCCTGCTCAGCGGCGCTGGCGTCTGTCACTTTGCCACCCATTTCGGCAAATTTCACATAGCCTAGTTCATCGGCCTCGTCCCACCATTTGCCTACACGGCGTGCCATATCGACGCCAGTCATGCCGTCGATGCACTTTTTGTGGGCTGACGAGAGGTCGTCATAGCTGTCAGCATTCATGATCAGGCCAAATGCAGTGGTGTACATGCCTTCTGGGTTACGGAAGGTGTATTTTGCAACTTCGGCTACCTTGAAGGCATACATAGTCTCCATCGGGAAGAAGACGCCCTCGGTCACACCGGATGAAACGGCTTCGTAAACAGCCGGTGCTGGCATGTTGACGCCGGCAACGCCAAGTGCGGTGCCAATGTCATTGGCGACACCGCCGCCGACGCGAAGTTTCATGCCNACAATGTCCTTGTAGGATTTGACTGGCTTAACCGTGTTCACATGGCCAGGGCCATGGACATAGTTGGTAAGGATTTTTACTCCCTTGGCTTCTTTTGCCGCAGCAAGATACTTCTCGTGCGTCATCTGGAAGGCGACTGACATATCCTCGGCGTTGCCACCATTGCCAGGNAGTTCTGCGATCTTTGTGGTCTCAAACTTGCCGGGGGTGTAGCCGTAAACGATCCAGCCAAAATCAGCCACACCGTCGCGAACAGTGTCATACTGCGCCGGTGGNGGTGCCAGGCCATATTCGACTTTTGCTGTTAGGCTACCACCCGAGCAACGCTCCATTTCAGAAATCATCCAGGGGAAAATGTCCTTGTTCATGGTGTGAACAGGNGCCGCCCAGGACGAGATAATCAGCTCCTTATCTGCGGCCATCGCCTGACCCGACGCTAACATAGGCAGTGCCAGGACTAGTCCAGCAACAATCTTTTTCATGTAAATCCTCCTAGCAGGGTAACTACAGAACATATCGGGCTCCTTCGTGGAGCCTCTTAAAACATGCTCATAGGTGTTCAAATGATCACCCCACAGCCTGTTATGGGTCCGGCATTCCAGTCAAGCAAAAACCGGCCTGCTTAGCATCCTGCGCTTAACGGGATTTGGTCTTGTCTGATTGCTGTATATTGGGGTGTCTGCTACCGTNAANGCCAAAANCGTCAAATTTGTTGAGTNGGGTACGCAAATGCAGATGACAGCCGGTGTCACAAAGTCTAACGAAGGAATGGAAGACATNACCTGGAACATTCTCGGTCAGACCTACGTTCCAAAACAATGGAGCGAACATTCCTTCTCCTGGCACGCGACGCTGCCCCCCGGTACTTTCGTGCCGCCGCACATTCACCCCGANCAGGATGAATTCATNTATGTCCTAGAAGGAAAGTTCGACCTTATCCTTGATGGTTCGGAAGCGAATGCCACGCCTGGCGACTTGATCAGGCTGCCACGCGGAATCCCACACGGCATATTCAACAACTCCGAAGAGACCAACAAATGCCTGTTCTGGGTGTCGCCCGCTCGCAAGCTCTATGACCTGTTTTGGGGCATCCACAATCTCGGTCCAACCGCCAACCCGGCTGAAGTCGTCGAACTATCGGCAAAGCATGAGGTAGATTTCCTGCCACCGCCCGAGGACCAGTGANATGAAGGTCATTATCGCTGGCGGCGGAATTGGCGGGCTGACCACCGCNCTGATGCTGCACGAGCGCAATATTGACGTTNATGTATATGAAACAGCTGCTACCATCCGAGAGGCTGGGGTTGGAATNAATATTTTACCACATGCAATCCGCGAGCTTGAGGCACTTGGACTTTTAGGTGAGCTCGACAAGGTAGGGTTGCGCACGAAAAGCCTCACCTATTTTACTAAGTCCGGGCAGGAAGTTTGGTCCGAACTTCGCGGCATGCATGCCGGCCACGAAGTGCCACAGTTTTCCATCCATCGTGGCAGGCTCCAGAAGCTTCTCTTCGACGCCCTTCTCGAACGCGCCGGCCCNAACGCCGTCGTCACTGGCCGCCGGCTCGCTGGGTTTGTCCAGAATGAAGGCGGCGTCACGGCCAATTTNGTCGATACGCTCGAAGGNGCCGGCGGAATCACTGCGCAGGGCGATGTCCTTGTTTGCGCCGACGGCATCCATTCCTGCGGCCGCAAGACTTTCTATCCCGATGAGGCACGGCCAAGCTGGAACGGCGTAATGATGTGGCGCGGCGCGAGCGATTGGCCGTCATGGCGCGACGGCGAAAGTATGGCAATCGGTGGCGGTCTTGGTGGCAAATTCGTTCTCTATCCGATCGAGACGCCGAAGAACGGCAAGCAGCTGATTAACTGGGTGGTGAATATCAGGACGAAGGATCCGGAGATCACGCCGCCGCCAGACAACAGCTGGTCGCGCGGGGTGTCGCTGTCGACCGTGTTGCCGCATGCGCTTCGCTTCGTCATCCCGGATTTCGATATTGAAGGTCTGGTGCGGGCGACCGATGGGATATTCGAATATCCGATGGCCGACCGCGACCCGCTTCCGCGATGGACCTTCGGGCGGGTGACGCTTCTTGGCGACGCGGCGCATCCGATGTATCCGGTAGGCTCCAACGGCGCCAGCCAGGCCATCCTCGATGCCCGCTGTCTAAGCGACCAGCTGCAGCGGTCCGAACATCCACGGGCCGCGCTGTGGTTTTATGAAAAGCAAAGGCTGCCGGTCACGGCGGAGATTGTGGTAAATAACAGAAAGGGCGGTCCAGAGGGCGTGATCGACGAAGTTGAGAAGCTGGCCCCGGCAGGCTTCGAGAATGTCGACGATGTTCTCAGCTACGAGGATCGCAAGGCCATTGTTTCAGGCTATGCGGCGAAGGCCGGTTTCTCGAAGGTGAAGGCCCATCGTGCAAGCTAAGAAAAGGCAGATACTGGGTTGGTTGTCGGACCAACACTTGCTATTCGGGAAATGTGAAGATTACGGGCCAGGCGGTTTCCGTCACCCCGACGGGAGGAATGATGAAGATGAGTGACGGCGCTGAAGAGCACCCGATAATCGCACGACTCAACACGGTTGCCGGCGGTATTGCCGATATCTGCCTGATCATGGCCTGCCTTGTCCTTCTCTGGCTTGTGGCGCTGACCTGCGTCGATGTCATCGGCCGGTATTTTTTCCGCTCGCCGGTCGTCGGCGCGACCGAGCTTGTGCAGATCTCTATGGCGGGCACGATCTTCTTTTCGTTGCCGGCGATGTTTCTTCGCGATGACCAGGTCGTCGTAGATCTTTTTAGCTTCGTTCGCCGCGGCTGGTTCGGCTGGGTCATCTGTCTTATTTTCAGTCTGGTGACTGTCCTCGCTGTCTATATCGTCGCCGACCGGGTGTTCGACTATGCAGTGCGCGCCTGGGAGGATGGCGACAAGACCATCTACCTGCATATACCGCGCTACCTCATCGTTGGTCCGATTACAGCGATGATCTACCTCTCGGCTGTGTTCGCCGGGTTCCGCGGGATTCGCCTTCTGCTACAGCCTGGGCGGGTGCTTCCCGACGAGACAGGCAACCGGGTTCCGGGGGAATAAACAATGATCGTATCGCTCATCGGCTTTGCGGCCCTTCTTCTCCTAGCCTTTCTGCGGATGCCACTCGGCCTTGCGCTTGGGATTGTTGGCGGCGTCGGCTTCTCCCTTCTTGCCAGCGAGCGAGCTGCAATTTCCAATGCGGCGCGACTTGTCATCGATTCTGGCCAGAAATACGAGCTGTCGGTGCTGCCAATGTTCATCCTGATGGGTCTTCTCGTCGAGCGTGGCGGCATGGCGCGTGAGCTGTATCGCGCCGCCTACGTATTCCTTGGCCATCGCCGTGGCGGGCTGGCGATGTCGACCATCGCCGCCTGCGGCATGTTCTCGGCCATCTGCGGGTCTTCGCTAGCAACTGCGGCGACGATGTCGAAGGTCTCGATGCCGGAAATGCGACGCTACAAATATGATGATTCGCTGGCGACTGCCTCGATCGCCGCCGGTGGCACCCTCGGCATCCTGATACCGCCGAGCGTGATGCTTGTCATCTACGGGTTCCTGACCGAGCAGTCGGTTGGCAAGCTGTTCGTGGCCGGGGTGCTTCCCGGCCTTCTCGGTATCTTGTTCTATCTCCTTGCTGTCGTCTTCGTGGTGTCGCGCAATCCGGCCCTCGGGCCGGCTGGCGAACGGTCGAATTGGCGCGAGAGGCTGATGGCACTTCGCGACGTGTGGACGACGCTAGGGCTATTCATCTTCGTTATCGGCGGGATCTATGCTGGCATGTTCACGCCGACTGAGGCTTCGGGGATGGGCGCAGCTGGCGCGATGCTAATCGCCTGGCGACGCGGCGCGCTTAAGGACGGAGCGCTGATGCAGGTTCTTCGCGAGACGACCATTACCACGGCAAAGCTGTTCTTCATCCTGTTTGGGGCGCTGATTTTCTCGAACTTCGTAAACCGAGCCGGGCTTCCCGACGGACTGATCGGAATCGTCAACGCCTTCGACCTGTCGCCGCTCGGGGTGATCTTCATTATCCTGCTGATCTATGTTCTTCTTGGCTGCGTGTTCGAATCGCTGTCGATGATCCTTCTCACCGTGCCAATTTTCGCGCCGGTGGTGGCAAATCTCGGCTTCGACCTGATCTGGTTTGGGATCCTCGTCGTTGTGGTGACTGAGATTAGCCTGATTACACCGCCCATCGGCCTTAATGTGTTTGTGCTTAAAGGGGTGCTGAAGGATGTGCCGGTGACGACAATCTTCAAGGGCGTGACGCCCTTCTGGGTGGCCGATATCTTCCGTCTAATACTACTGGCCGGCGTGCCGTCAATCGCGCTGTTCCTACCGTCAATGATGAACTGACGCGCAAGCAGAAGACGGCAGAGGGCAATCAGGACAGGGATGCAATCGCAAGGCCTCTCTTCGGGAAATTGGCGCGTCTGTCAGTGCGCTAGATAGTCAAGGTGCCAATACTAGCACCGCCGCAGACATACAGTGTCTGGCCAGTAACAAAGCTGGTGTCAGGATCGCAGAAAAACAGGAATGCGTTGACCACATCAGAGGTTGTGCCCAACCGTCCAACAGGAATGCTGTCTGCCAGTTTTGCCTCGCGGTCACTTCCCTTTTTGACAATACTCCAAAAATTATCTGTCTGGATGGGGCCGGGCGCAACCACATTCACAGTAATCCCGTGCGGGGCGAGTTCAAGTGCCCATGTCCGCGCCATGCCGATCATGGCGGCTTTGGTCGCACCATAGGCTGTGCGTGTCGGCACCCCCAGTGCAGCGCGTGAACTGTTGAACACCACGCGGCCGAATCCAACTGCCTTCATTTGCGGCAACGCCGCCTGCATCAACTGTAGCGCGGACCCAAGATGCAGCTGTGCCAGCCCGGCAATATCCTCTGTGGCAGCATCTTCTAGTAGATTTGGCCATATCAGGCCGGCATTATGGATCAAATGTGTAATGCCAATGTCAGCGGTTAGCGTGTCCGCGACTTGTGCAACCGCCGCTGGGTCCAGCAGATCAGCTTCAATCAGCTGCAGATTTTTGTGGGATAGCGTGGCGTTTTCACGATCAATGGCGATCACCTTATAGCCGCGATCCAGCAACCGCATCGCCAAATCGGCCCCTATGCCCTTGCTGGCACCGGTAATGACAGCTTTATACCCGCTCATCTTTCTGCCTGCCCATGGTGATTTCCAAATTACATCTGGCGCATTATGCCGGCTTTTTCTTTTCGACCTAAGGCAATAGCTGAATGTTACCAAAGGCAGCGTCACAGTTCAGAATGTCGACACGTTTGCCGGCTATGCGCAACGCGCTGTCAACACGTGTCAGATCATGTGTTGCCGTCAGTGCTAACAAAATTTGGTCGTCAAGCCGTGTCTCTACATAATGCATGGAGGTGTTGGTCTGATAGCGGCCAGCCTTGTTATCAAGAAGATCAACAAAAGGGCGCTGGATGACATGGCTACAGCGGCTTTTTGGTTTCTGGCTATAGGTGCGCGCGCCCTTAAGTCGCCGGACCCGGAGCTTGAGCATGAACATGTCTTCATAAAGCAGCGAAGTCGTAAGATGCGGGTCGTCCTGCTTGTAATCAAGCGGCATCCAGTAATGCCCGTCATCCAGCCACAATGCTAGCCACTCATCATAGCGGCCTTCGTCCAGCATGCGTGCCTCGGCATAGATGAAATCGATGATGTCATCGGAGGTGAAGTCGGTCATGCTGGTGCTCCCGGGTCACTGCTATTCATCGCTCAGTCTGAACTCGTTCAGCTTGCGCTACGCGACATGGTGCTTGTCATGAAGGTCTTCCATGCATCGAACTGGTTGCGCATCTGGCGCTCAGTAGTGCCGTTCTCGACGGCTTCCTGTGAAAAATCCTCTGGCGTAGAAGGATGCAGACGTTGCAGGTTCACCCACTCCAGCCCGTCTGAAAGCAGCCCTTCCTGCGCCCGCTCATACATTTCCAGATCATCATGCCCAACAATAGAGGTTGGGGCGTTGATCATGCGGTTATACATGGCGGTTCGGGCCAGTAATTCATCGGGCGCACCAACAAGCCGGTAGATATAACTTTCTACCAATGTCTTGTCTGGGCCAAGTGGGATGAAGTTGCGTAACTGTTGGATTGGTCCCTTCACCATGATATTTGGGAAATAAATGGTGTTATGACGGTTCTCGTCGAGAATAGCCTTTGCGCGTGTTTCTCCATAGGTGGAACACATGGCCTCGAAATAACCCGGTATGGAATCATAGTCTGAATGGATGGAATGGCTGACGCCGGTATGACCATGGCCATTTGGCCAGGTGCGGATCCCCATCTTTTCAAAGAATTCATAGGGCGACATGAAGGGCGCGATGATCTGCATTGCGGGTGGCCGCGGTTCGGGATTTCCAAGCTCTTCCCAGATACGCACTGCGGTGCCGGCGGAACTCTGATGCGCCACCATCGGATGGCAAGTGTCCGTCTGATTCTCTACAAGCATTTTCCAGTTACATTTGTGCATGTAGCGTAGAGGCGGCCCTGCCACTTCCAACCGCCCTTCTGGTGACCGGTCAACCATATTGTCGATTGATGACAGGCTGTCGCCAAAGAAGTCGTCAAAGCTGATGCCGCTATCGGCGAGACGGGCAAAGACAAAACCCCGATGATTATGCACCGCACCAACTGGCTTGATGCCA
>NYYG01000010.1 GCA_002686685.1 SAR116 cluster bacterium
GGTCTCAACCCCGCCAGTTAGCGAAATCTTGGCAATCCCGGAATGGGCGCAGATGGCCCGCCCCATCTGGTAATCGCCGTGCAGGATCTGAAACAGCCCCTCTGGCAGGCCGGCATCGGCCAGGATCTCGGCAACCAGATGGGCGGTAAGCGGCGTCAGTTCTGAAGGTTTCAGGATGAAGGCATTGCCGGCAGCCAGCGCCGGTGCCGCTTTCCAGCAGGCGATCTGGACCGGGTAATTCCAGGCCCCAATGCCGGCACAGACTCCAAGCGGTACGCGTTCACAATAGGCAATGGCATCTGCATAGCGGTGCATGTCACCAGCCTCGGTCATCGCCATGGACGCAAAAAATGCCATGGCATCTGCCCCGCTTGGCACATCAGCGGATACTGCCTCGGCAAAGGATTTGCCAACATCACGGACCTCAAGGCGTGACAGCGCGTCATTATGGGCGCGCAGACCATCGGCTGCTTTCTGCAGGATGGCCGCNCGATCGCTGCCGCTGCGCGCACCCCATTCACGCTGTGCGGCGGCGGCCACTTCAACCGCCTGGTCAAGGATGGTCTGGTCCGCCGGCTCAATCCGCGCAATTACTTCGCCGGTGGCCGGGTATCTCTTGTCAATTGATGGCATTGCGCCGGCGACCGGGCGGCCTCCGACCAGTGATTTGCAGANTTCCATGACGTTATCCTTTCATCATTCTCTCCCATTTCACTCCGCTGGCATGAATGGCGCAACCATGAAAATGGACCGGCAGTTTTGCATTGCCTTTGAACCCGCCAATGCGGCAGTCTTGCGGGGACCTGAGCAGGAGACCGCGATGACGGATATTATGATTGATGTGGATGAGGCCCGCCGCGATCTCGCCGCGATTTTTCGCTGGACAGCGCGCGAAGGCATGCATGAGGGTATTGCCAATCATTTTTCATGTGCCGTATCGAATGACGGCCAGCAATTCCTGATGAATCCCTTTGGCATCCATTTCTCAAAGCTGAAAGCCAGCGACATGGTGCTGGTCGATGCCCATAATCTGACGGACGAGCTGCGCGAACGGATTGANCCTACAGCCTGGGCCATTCACGGGGCGATGCANCGTAACAACCCGCAAGCGCGTTGCATCGTGCATCTGCATTCGCATTATGCGACNGCACTCAGCGCACTNAAGTCACCGGTGTTGCCGGCTGTGGATCAGACAACAGCACGGTTCCATAACCGCGTGGCCATCGATAGCGGCTTTGACGGCATGGGGCTTGGCGATGAGGCCGAACGCCTGTCCACCCTTCTTGGCAACAAACAAATGATGATGATGGGCAATCACGGCTATATGACCGTGGCTGACACACCGGCGCTGGCCTTTGACCTTGCCTATCACTACGAACGCGGCTGCCGCACCTATATGACGGCCCTGTCTACCGGGCAGGAATTATCACTGTTAAGCGATGAGGTTGCNGAAAAAACGGCACAGCAATGGGAACGCTATGATGCGGCACACGCACAGCANCTTGTTGCCATTCGCGCCATTCTTGATGAGGAAGAGCCGGAATACCGGCATTAGGAGGTTGATGTAATGTCCACTGTCAGCATGTCACTCGACGCGATTTATGCGCTGGCTCATGACACCATGACAGCCAATGGCTGTGATGAGGCCAATGCCGCTGCCCTGGCTGATATCGTGATGCGCGCCGAACGCGACGGGTCACACTCGCACGGGCTGTTTCGNGTGCCCGGATATGTCAAGGCGCTGCGCAGCGGCAAGGTGGACGGGAAGGCAAAGCCGACCGTTACAAAGAAAACCCCGGCGGTTGTGCATGTCGACGGGCATGGCTGCTTTGCACCGCTGGCGCAGGCTGTCGGCCTGCCGGTGCTCGCCGAGGCGGCGGCAGAGATTGGTGTTGCCGCTTTGTCCTTGACGGGTGTCCATCATTTCGCGGCCTTGTGGCCTGAGACAGAGTTTCTGGCGGACCGTGGCCTCGTTGGCATTGCCTGCACGGCCTATATGCCCATGGTTGCCCCGTCCGGCACGCGTGAAAAGCTGTTTGGCACGAACCCGATTTCCTTTGCCTGGCCGCGTCCCGGNAAATCGCCTGTCTGCTATGACATGGCGACAGCCGCGATGGCGATGGGTGACATTCAGATCGCGGCCCGCGATGGCAAGACGGTGCCGCTTGGCACCGGACTTGATGCTGATGGCAATGAAACAACAGATCCGGCAAAGATTGCGGCTGGCGTCCTGCTGCCTTTCGGTGGCTATAAGGGATCGGCCATTGCCCTGATGGTCGAGTTGCTGGCGGCTGGCCTGACGGGCGANCAATTCAGCTATGAAGCCAAGGCGAATGATAATGGCGATGGTGGTCCGCCGCGGGGTGGCGAGATGATNATCGGCCTCTCACCAGCGCTGATTGCCGGCGATGGCTGGGAAGATCATGTCGAGGCATTCATGGACCGCATGTCCAGTATTGAAGGGATGCGCATCCCGGGGGCCCGCCGCCATAAGAACAGGCTGGATACCGGACCGCGCAATATCAATGAAGCACTGGTCACAACCATCCGTGACCTGAACTGAGCGCGATGATCGGCTAGCGCCCTTTCCAGACCGGATCACGCTTCTCGGCAAAGGCACGAAACCCTTCCTGCCCGTCTTCCGAATGATATAGCGTATCAACGGTGGGCAGTTGCATCTTTGTGACCCGGTTCATGGCGTCCTGGAATTTCATCGCTTCGGCCTCGCGCGCCACTTCCTTGATTGCGGCAAAGACCAGAGGCGGGCCCGATGCCAGAAGCCGTGCCAGTTCCCATGCCCGCTCATAGAGGGTTGCACCATCNGACATCACCTCGTTCACCAACCCCCACCGGTGCGCTTCGGCGCAATCCATCCAACGGCCGGTAAATAGCATATCCATGGCTACATGATAGGGAATCCGCTTTGGCAGCTTGATTGTGGCCGCATCAGCCAAAGTGCCCGCGCGGATTTCCGGCAGCGCAAAGCTGGANGCTTCAGTCGCCAGAATCATGTCGCAGGACAGCGCCAGTTCGAACCCGCCGCCAACACACATGCCTTCTACCGCGGCGATTACCGGTTTATTCAGATCACGTAATTCCTGCAGCCCGGCAAAGCCGCCAACGCCATAATCGCCGACCACCGAATCCCCGGCCGCCGCCGCTTTCAGGTCCCAGCCTGCAGAAAAGAATTTCTCGCCAGCGGTGCGGACGATACAGACNCGCAGATCAGGGTCGTCTCGAAAGGATTTGAAGGTTGCACCCATGCGCTGCGAGGTCACAAGATCAATGGCGTTTGCCTTTGGCCTGTCCAGTGTCACCTCGAAGATANGGCCCTCGGTACGGGTCCGGATGACATCGCTGTCAGTCATGATGCGTCCTCCTTTTGCACTATGGGCGCAGTGTTCCATATCACTGCGTCAAGGGCCAGTACACCGCCACCAGCCTGCGCCAGCATCAGTGGATTGACCTCGATTTCATCGATGGCAGGTGATGTTTCGATCATCCGGCACAATAGCGCGATCGCATCCACCGCGGCATCAATGTCCGCGGCAGGCCGTCCGCGATAGCCGGTCAGAATCGGTGCCAGCCGCAACCCGTTTAGCGCAGCGCGTATGTCGTCCCTGTCAGCTGGCAGGATCAGCGTTGCAACATCGCAAAGAAGCTCGGCTGCGNCCCCGCCAATGCCGACGGTCAGGCTGACGCCATAGACAGGGTCCCGGCGTAATCCGACCAGCAATTCGGCAACGGGCGTCTGCGCCATTTCNTCAACCAGAAATCCCTGNGCCATTTCCATGGCCGCAGCGGCCTCGGCCAGCNCGTCATGTGTCAGCCCCAGACGGACAAGACCAGCCTCGCTCTTATGCGCATGGCCAAGGCCTTTCAGCACCAGAGGTGCGGTCAGCCCGGAAGCAGCCTCTGCCAGATCTGACGGTGTCGCGGCGGTAGCGCCGCGCGGCACCGGCACGCCGGCGTCGGACAGCATCGCCTTTGCAGCAGCCTCGTCAATAAGATGACGATTGCCGGGCAGCGCGCTGGCGCGGTGTGGCTGCCAGCCGGCCCGCGGGGCAGGCTGTGCGACAAGTTCAATCGCGCGAAGCCCATGTTCGAATCCGCAGAGCGGCAGGATCCCCTGATCGATCAGGCTGACAGCCCAGGACTCGGACAGACCNTCGGCCAGACTGCCAAGCATCGCCACCCTGGTACCGCTGATCTCGCCGGCATGCTTCATCGCCGCAACCGCCGGGTGCCATGCCCCGTCATCGCATCGGTCATTGCGCGGAAAATCGATGACCAGAACCGACAGATCGACCCAGTCACCCATCATCGCNGCAAAGGTGTCGGTCATTTTCGCCTCATCACCCCAGATAAAGGTGTGATAATCGAGCGGGTTTGCCAGCGCCACCAGCGGGCCAAGCGTCTCGGCAAGGCGCGCGCGGTTGTCGTCCGGAATCGCTGGCCAGTCGAGTTGTCTGTCACCCGCCAGGTCCGCCGTCAGCCCGGCCTCACCTCCTGAACAACACATCGCCGTGAGCTGTCTGCCCGGCAGCCGTCCAAAGAGATGCAGGATCTTCAGAACCTCCATCATTTCTTCCGGCGAGGCGGCTTCAATCACACCGCACCGCGCCAGAAAGGCCGAGGATGCGGCACCGTCTCCTGCCAATGCTGCAGTGTGCGAGCTGGCGGCATCGCGCGCTGCTTCGGTCTTTCCTGCCTTGATGGCAACGATGCTCTTGCCGGCGGCGGCGGCATCGGCGGCCATCGCGGCAAAATCACCAGCATCAATAATCCCCTCGACATACAGGCCGGCNGCGGTCACGCGCGGGTCGGCCAACAGGCTGCGCGCCATATCGGCAAGGCTTGTCTGTGCCTGGTTGCCGACACAGGCCATATAGGCGATGGGAAGACCGCGCGCCTGCATCGATATATTGATGGCAATGTTCGAGGACTGGCTGATGATGGCGACACCGCGATCAACAGCGCGCCCGCCATGCTGGTCAGGCCAGAGCATCGCCCCGTCCAGATAGTTCAGCACGCCATAGCAGTTTGGCCCAAGAAGCGGCATGTCGCCCGCTGCCGTGACAAGCTGCTGTTGCAGGTCATCATCACCAGTCTCGGCGAATCCGGAGGCGAAACACACAGCCCCGCCGCAGCCCATGGCTGCCAGATCTGCCGTTACCTCGACCACCGCATGCCGGTTGATCCCGAGAAAGGCGGCATCGGGCGCCGAAGGCAAATCTGCAAGGTTGCGGAAACAGGGAATACCATGAATCGCGTCACGTTTCGGATGGACTGGCCAGATATCACCTTCAAAGTCCGCTTTCAGACATTGTTCGATAACATTTTCCGCCCACCATCCGCCAAATACGGCAACAGACTGCGGGCGGAACAGACGCGACAGCCCGTCCATCTTAGCCGCCGAGCGGGCGCAGAAGATCGCGGCTGATGATATGCCGCTGGATTTCAGAAGTGCCATCCCAGATGCGCTCAACCCGCGCGTCGCGCCAGAACCGCGCCAGGGGAAGATCATCCATCAGCCCCATGCCGCCATAGACCTGAATAGCCTCGTCGGTGACGCGCGCCAGCATCTCGGACGCATAGAGCTTTGCCGAGGCAATCTCGCGGTTCGCCGGCAATCCCTGATCCAGCCGCCATGCCGCAGACAGGGTCAGCCAGTCGGCAGCATCGATTTCCGTGATCATGTCGGCAAGCTTGAAGCTTACCCCCTGGAACTTGCCGATCTGCTTGCCAAACTGCTTGCGGTCAGCCGCATAATGCAGGGCATAGTCAAAGGCGCGACGCGCCCGGCCAACACACATGGTGGCAACCGTGATCCGGGTGGCATAGAGCCATGTATTCATCACCTCAAAACCACCATCAACCTTGCCAAGCACCTGATCGTCAGAAAGACGACAGGAATCGAATTTCAGGATCACATTGTCATAGCCGGCATGCGAAACGGAGTTGTATCCCGGCAGGACCTCGAACCCGGGATGACCGCGATCGACAAGGAAACAGGTGATCCGCTTTTTCGGGCCGTGCGGCGTTTCATCGACGCCGGTAGCAACGAAGACGATAAAGAAATCTGCATGGGCGCCCCCAGAGATGAAATGTTTGGTGCCGTTCAGCACCCAGTCCCCGCCATCGCGCCGTGCTGTGGTGTTCATGCCGCGGACATCCGATCCGGCATCCGGCTCGGTCATTGCCAGCGCGTCCATCTTCTCGCCGCGGACGGCCGGCATGAGATAGCGCTCAACCTGGTCGCCCTCGCAGGCCATCAGGATGTTCTGCGGGCGTCCGAAGAAATGCGTCAGCGCCATTGATCCGCGACCAAGCTCACGCTCCAGAAGGGCAAATTCCAGATTGTTCAGCCCGCCGCCACCAACAGAGTCAGGAAAATTCGGGGCATAGAATCCCATCTCCAGAACCTTGGCCTTGATCTCTTCGCCAAGTTCTTTCGGCACATGACCAAGTGCCTCGACCTTATCTTCATGCGGATAGATCTCGGTCTCGACAAAGCTGCGGACCGTGGAAACGATCATCTCCTGTTCTTCGGTCAATCCGAACTGCATCGGGTTCTCCTCTTTCAGCCGCCGATGGCGCGACCGGCGCCTTCGGGATGGGGCAGCTTTTCATGCGCAGTTGCCAGCTCTGCCAGTTTTGCCGCCACCGCATCAGACGGCAGGCTTGATGACCGGCTGTTCATGTCGACATGGATCAGCATATGCTCGCCGGTGGCCAGCAAGCGGTCTTCCCCGTCAGCATCTGCCGCATAGAGATGATGAAAAAGCTGCATTTTCTTGCCGTCACCCATCAAAAGCTGCGAGGTGGCATAGATTTCATTGCCGGCCGTCACCTCATCCAGATGGCGGATGTGGGTCTCGACCGTAAAATAGCTGCTGCCTGCGGCAAGATAATCGGCATCAACACCTACGAGGCGCATCATCGCGTCGGTGGCTATCGAGAAGCAGTCNAGATAGCGGGCTTCGTTCATATGGCCGTTATAGTCGGTCCAGGCCGCCGGCACCTGCTGGCGCATGGTCTCGATCGGCTGATTGATGTCCTTGCCGGTGGTGGCCGCNGGCACCGCGTCGTAAAGNGCGGTCTCCCAGGCCGAAAGGGTGCGCCCGGCACCCCAGTCATTTGCCTTCAGCGCCTGCATGATGGCGACAAGATTGTCATCACGGATACGTTCCAACTCACGGATCGAATGCATGCCNGACTGCGCGTCGGACTGGTCGGAAATGGTCTGCACCAGCTCGTCGGTCAGNTCTGGCACATCCATCAGCTTGGTCCATGGCCATTTCAGGCAGGGGCCGAACTGCGCGATGAAATGCGCCATGCCAGCCTCGCCGCCCGCTACGCGATAGGTTTCGAACAGCCCCATCTGTGCCCAGCGCAGGCCAAACCCGAAACGGATGGCATCATCTATTTCTTCGGTTGTGGCGATGCCGTCTTTAACCAGCCACAGCGCCTCGCGCCATACCGCCTCAAGGAACCGGTCTGCCACAAAGGCTTCAATTTCCTTGGCAAGGGGCAACGGATGCATGCCGATGCTGGTAAAATACGCGCCCGCACGCGTAATGGTGTCCGCCTCTGTCGCCTTGCCCCCGACAAGNTCGACAAGGGGNAGGAGATAGACCGGGTTGAAGGGATGCCCGACAAGCAGCCGGCCGGGATGCCTCATCNCCGCCTGCAGGTCGGTCGGCATGATGCCGGATGTCGACGAGCTTATGATGGCATTGGGCTTGGCCGCAGCTTCGATTTCGGCATAGACCGCATGCTTGACCTCCAGGCGTTCTGGCACGGCCTCGACAATCAGTTCAGCGGCNGCGACCGCATCAGCAATGCTGGCGGCAAAGTGCAGGCGGCCGGGTGTTGGCATCGGTGCCATGGTCAGCTTGGCGATGGCGTGATCGGCATTGGCCATGACCGCTTCAATTTTACGCGGTGCCTCCGGATCGGGGTCGAAAACCTGCACATCGACACCATTCTGGATCAGCCGGGCGACCCAGCCGCCGCCGATGACCCCGCCACCAACAACAGCCGCAAGACGCGGCTTGCCGGCAGATCTGTCTATCTCATTCTGCATGGAACATGCTCCCTAGCGCGCGACCGGCGCGCGTTTGGTCAGGCCAAGCTGGTTGCGCACAGCCTCGGGGCCAATGACGGACGCACCCATATTTTCGATCAGATTCACGGCGCGTTCAACAAGCTGTGCGTTGGTTGCGAACACACCGCGTGACAGATAGATATTGTCTTCCAGNCCAACGCGCACATTGCCGCCTGCCAATATGGCGGCCGCAGGATAGGCCATCGCATTCCGACCAATGGAAAAGGCGGAAAAGACCCAGTCTTCGGGAACATTATTGACCATCGCCATCAGCGTGTTCAGGTCATCCGGTGCACCCCAGGGGATCCCCATACAAAGCTGCACCAGCGCCGGCATGTCTATGTGGCCTTGATCGACAAGATGTCTGGCAAACCACAGATGCCCGGTGTCAAAGGCCTCTATCTCGGGCTTGACGCCAAGCGCCTTCATCTGTGTCGCCATTTCAACAAGCATCGCGGTGCTGTTGGTCATGATATAATCACCATGNCCGAAATTCATCGTGCCGCAATCCAGTGTGCAGAGTTCGGGAAGGCAATCGGCAATATGCCTCAGCCTTTCACTGGCGCCCGCCATGTCCGTGCCGGCTGCGTCCGGCGGCAACGGCGTTTCCACACCGCCAAGGACAAGGTCTCCGCCCATACCGGCTGTGAGGTTCAGCACCACATCAATCTCGGCATCACGAATGCGCTCTGNCACTTCGCGGAACAATTCCACGTCGCGCGACGGGGCGCCCGTTTCAGGATTGCGNACGTGGCAATGTACGACCGCTGCCCCCGCCTTTGCCGCATCAATCGCCGAAGCTGCAATCTGTTCCGGCGTCACAGGCACCTTGTCCGACTTTCCGGTGGTATCACCGGACCCGGTCACAGCGCAGGTAATGAAGACATTACGATTCATGTTCAGCGGCATGGCATTCCTCCCTCGCGTCTGCGACAGTCTTGCAATGGCCGTCNACAGAAATCCAACCAAAAAAGACCAAAATTTACCAATTTTGCAGACTGTTGCTGATTTCTGGTTCTGCTTTCTGATTTATGTTTTTTCAGGATAGCTTCNGCCGGTCCTGTGACAGTGACGATGCCCCTCTGTCGGAACATGAGACAGGGGAAACACATGTCTGACAGGATATTTTCAGTATGACTGGCCGCACGGCAAGTCGTTCAGCCAGCCGCCGCCGGCGACGGCGGGATTCCGAATCTGGCGCATCGCCTGCCATACGCACCGGATGGCAGATCGACTGGCAGGATGTGAAGAACCACATGCCGCCCCTGACACCGCTCAGCACTGACCAGCTCGAGGCCGTCCACAANGCCTCGCTGCGCCTGCTTGAGGAATATGGAATTGAGGTGATGAGTGGCCATGCACGGGCCATTTTCCAGGCAGCCGGGGCAGAGGTCGATGACAGCACAATGATCGTACGCGCGGATCGCGGATTGATCATNGATGCCATCTCCACCGCCCCNGACCGATTCCGGCTGACCCCGACAAACCCGCACCGCGCCNTGACNATTGGCGGCAATCATATCCATTTTGGAATGGTNTCAGGGGCNCCGAATGCGCATGACATTCGTGGCGGNCGGCGCACTGGCAATTTTGCCGACTATCAGAAGNTGATCAAGCTTGGCCAGAGTTTTAACGTCCTGCATTTTTTTGGCAATCAGACGCTGGCACCGAATGATCTGCCGGTGAATACCCGCCATCTCGACGCCACCTTTGCNAACCTGACACTGACTGACAAGATTTTCATGTCGATGTCNATTGGGCCCGGGCGGGTGCGCGACGCCGTGGCGCTGACGGCCATCGCCCGCGGGATGACGGTTTCGGNGATGGCTGACGACCCGTCATCCATTACCAATNTTAATATCAATTCGCCGCGCAAGTTCGATATTGAGATGGCCGACGCTGCCATCGCCATGGCGGAAATGGGCCAGGCAGTGGTGGTCACCCCCTTTACCCTGATGGGGGCGATGACCCCTGTCACCCTTGAGGCGGCGCTTGTGCAACAGAATGCCGAGGCGCTGTTTGGTGTGGCGCTGACCCAGCTGGTGCGTCCCGGCACGCCCGTGGTCTATGGCGGCTTTACATCGAATGTTGATATGAAGACCGGTGCCCCGGCTTTCGGAACACCGGAAAACACCCGCGCCAATATAGCCGGCGGGCAGTTGGCAAGGTTCTATCGGCTGCCCTACAGGACCAGCGCCTGCAGCGCGTCCAATGCCGCTGACGCCCAGGCCGTCTGGGAAACACAGATGGCGATGTGGGGGGCAGTCACCGGCCATGGCAACCTGATCTATCATGCTGCCGGATGGAGCGAGGGCGGGCTGGTCGCCGATTTCGAAAAGCTGGTCCTTGACTGCGANATGCTGCAGGCAATGAGCGAAACCCTGCGTCCGGTGCATTTTGAGGATGCCGATTTCGGCTTTGCCGCGCATGACGAGGTGTCTCCCGGCGGGCATTTCTTTGGCACTGCACATACGATGGAACGCTATGAAACCGCTTTTTACAGCCCGTTCCTTTCGGACTGGTCAAATAACGAGAACTGGCGTGATGCCGGCGCGCGCACCGCGACGGAACGTGCNATGACATTATGGCCGCAGATACTCGACGCCTATGAACCGCCACCAATGGATGCCGGCCGGGTCGAGGAAATGCAGGCCTTTATCGCCCGCCGCAAGGAACAGATCGGCAGTGATGCACCATAGGCTGGAAGTCATCTTGCGCTTTCCCGAAAAGCCTGTAAATTTTGTCGCAGTTTTCCCCAGACCCTTTATTNCAAGGAAGTGATCATGACTTTGATGCATTACATCAATGGTGCCGAAAAGGCCGGAGCCAGCGGCCGCGCCCAGGATGTTTTCAACCCGGCAACAGGCCAGCCCGTGACATCGGTTCCGCTGGCCAGCACCGATGAGGTAAATGCCGCCGTTGCCGCTGCCAGCGCNGCATTGCCCAACTGGTCGGCGACCCCTGCTGCCAAGCGCGCGCAGGTCATGTTCAATTTCCGCGATCTGGTACGCGCCAATCTCGACGAGCTGGCGCGGCTGATTTCATCGCAGCATGGCAAGACGTTTGACGATGCCAAGGGGGAAATGGCCCGNGGGCTGGAAGTGGTGGAATTTGCNTGCGGGATTCCGCATGCGCTGAAAGGCGAATATTCGCCGCAGGTGGCAGGCGGTGTCGATGTGTTCTCGATGCGCCAGCCGGTCGGTGTTGTTGCCGGCATCACGCCGTTCAATTTCCCGGCCATGGTGCCGATGTGGATGTTCCCGATGGCGCTGGCCTGCGGCAACACCTTTGTGCTGAAGCCGTCAGAGCGCGACCCGGGGGCACCGATGCTGCTGGCGCGGCTGATGTCCGAGGCGGGTGCGCCAGACGGCGTGTTCAATGTCGTGCATGGTGACAAGGAAGCAGTGGACGCCATCCTGGATCATCCTGATGTTGGCGCCATCAGCTTTGTCGGCTCGACTCCGATCGGCCATTACATCTATTCGCGCGGCTGTGCCAACGGCAAGCGNGTGCAGGCGCTGTGCGGGGCGAAGAANCATATGATCATCATGCCCGATGCCGATATGGAACAGGCGGTTGACGCGGCGATGGGCGCAGCCTACGGGTCGGCTGGCGAGCGCTGCATGGCTATTTCAGCGGTGCTGGCGGTTGGTGATGACACGGCTGACCGCTTTGTCGAACAGCTGGCCCCAAAGGTGCGGGCACTGAAAATCGGCCAGTATGACGAGCCGGGCGTCGAGATGGGNCCGGTNATCACCGCCGAGGCCAAGGCGCGGATCGAAGGCTATATCGACCAGGGCGAAAAGGATGGTGCCGAGGTTGTGGTGGATGGCCGCGGCTTGAGGCTACAGGGCTATGAGGACGGGTTTTTCGTTGGCGGCACGCTGCTCGACAAGGTGACCCCGGACATGTCTGTCTATCGTGACGAGATTTTCG
>NYYG01000073.1 GCA_002686685.1 SAR116 cluster bacterium
ATCAGGCTTGTTGCCGGTTGCAGTGCTCGCCGTTGTCATGAATTTGGTTCTGCCAGAGGATGCAGAGTAAAGCTGTTTCCTCACTGGCATTGATCGCCATAACAGCCTAACGTGACCGCTGGCCTGCCATTTGGGCCAGCGGTATTTTTTGGAGATCATCACAGCACCAACATGGCATCAGCTACCCTGTTACTGAAACATGCTGACCTGCTCTGCACGATGGAGGACGGTCCGGCCAGCCGGGCGGCCGGCGCCGAAATCCGGGACGGAGCGCTGTTTGCGCGTGACGGGGTGATTGTCGCCGTCGGTCCGACAGCAGAACTGCCGCAGGATGCTGACCGGGTGATCGACATGACCGGCCAGCTTGTCATTCCCGGCATGGTCAATACGCATCATCATCTGTTCCAGAACCTGACCCGTGCTGTTCCGGCAGCTCAGGACGCGCCGCTGTTTGGCTGGCTGAAAACCCTCTACCCAATCTGGTCACATATCGGGCCTGAACATGTCTATTGGTCAACCGCGCTGGGCCTTGCCGAGCTGGCGCTAAGCGGCTGCACTACCTCATCAGACCATCTCTATCTTTTTCCAAATGGCGCGCGCCTTGATGACTCCATGGCGGCAGCTGCTGATATTGGAGTGCGTTTCCACGGAACGCGCGGTTCGATGAGCATTGGTGAGAGCAAGGGCGGACTGCCGCCTGACAGCCTGTGCGAGGATGAGGACACCATTCTTGCCGATAGCCAGCGTGTGGTGGGGGCCTTTCACAATGCCGACCGTCATGCCATGCAGCGTGTGGCGCTCGCCCCCTGTTCGCCCTTTTCGGTATCGATGGACCTGATGCGGGAAAGTGCCACTCTTGCACGTCATCTCGGTGTCGGTCTGCATACGCATCTTGCCGAGAACATCGAGGATATTGATTACAGCCTTGCCACCTTTGGCATGCGCCCAGGTGACTATGCCGATGCCGTCGGATGGACAGGAAATGATGTCTGGCATGCGCATTGTGTGCAGCTGGATGCNGCGGAAATTGATCTGTTTGCCCGTACCGGCACCGGCGTGGCGCATTGCCCCTGTTCCAACATGCGGCTCGCAAGCGGCATTGCNCCNGTGCGCACGATGCTGGATCGCGGGGTCAAGGTCGGACTTGGCGTGGACGGNTCAGCCTCTAATGACAGTGGCCATATGCTGAATGAGGCGCGTCAGGCCNTGCTGTTGCAGCGCGTCACAACAGGCGGCGATGCGATGAGCGCGCGTACGGCGCTGGCAACGGCAACGCGCGGTGGTGCGGCGGTGCTGGGGCGCGATGATATCGGCATTCTTGCGCCCGGATATGCAGCGGACATCACCGCCTTTGATAGGCGCAGTATTGATTTCGCCGGCAGCGACTGGGACCCGCTTGCCAGCCTTTTGTTCTGTGGTCCGGTGAAAGCAAGCCATACCATCGTCAATGGGCAAAGCGTTGTCGAAGACGGCCAGCTCGTGACCATGGACATGGACCAGATGCTGGAACGCCACGCGGCCATGACCCAACACCTGATGCAGGCGTCAGGCCACATTGGTTAGCAAAGGATTGGCGCGAAGCCGCGTGTTGCCTGTTATGTTTCAGAATCTTGAATTGGGTGGGATCTGGTGGGTACAACGTTTGCTAGGCTTAGAGCTTGATCACTGCCACTGGCGCATCTTCCCAATGTTCCTGAAGATTGACGCTGGCCAATTCGCCATCGGGTCCGGCGCGATCAGCAATCAAGAAATCCTGTTGTTGGCACACCAGCAGGGGATGATGCCAGACATTCGGCGCATAACTCACCCCCTGGTCCCCACGCGCTTGGAAACAGCGAAGCCCGTCGAAATCGGGGGCGCTGTCATCTGCGTTGGTCGGGGCGACCACCACAAGCCAGTCATGGTCCGAGAGCGGCATGAAGGCCTGTGATCCCAGCGGGTGGCGTTCCATCATCGAAACAGCAATAGGAGCGGGGCGCGGTGTGCCGGCGAAGATCGACAGGATCGGCATACCGCCACCCGCCGCCACATCAACCTGTGACAGTGCGTGATAGCGGGTGGTTGTGCCTTCATTGATCATCCTGATCTCGGCGCCGTCGCGCTCTATGACCACTCCGAACGGGGCAAAGCCGGCCTTGGTCAGCGGCTCTATAGCAAGGGTGCGCGGGCCTGTCATGATGCACTGCCATGCGGGTGATGTTCGCGCCAGTGACGGGCGATATCGATTCGCCGTGCCAGCCAGACACGGTCATGCTTCTGCACATGGTCCAGAAACCTCACCAGCCCGGCAAAGCGGGCCGGCCGGCCGATCAGGCGGCAATGCAATCCCACCGACATCATTTTCGGGCTGGTCTCACCCTCGGCATAGAGCGTATCGAAGGCATCGATCAGGTAAGTCGCAAACTGGTCGCCNGTATGAAACCCCTGCGCTGTGGCAAAGCGCATGTCATTGGTGTCCAGCGTATAGGGAACGATCAGATGTGGGGTATCTGTCTGGGTGCTCCAGAAGGGAAGATCATCCGAATAATCATCGGCGTCATAGAGAAAGCCGCCTTCCTCGGCGACGATACGACGGGTGTTCTGGGATGTCCGGCCGGTGTACCAGCCAAGCGGCCGCTCACCACAGACGGATGTGTGGACATCGATGGCCTTTTGCAGCTGCGCGCGCTCCTCATCCTCGGCCATACCGTGATAATTGATCCAGCGCCAGCCATGCGAGGCAATTTCATGACCGTCTGAGAGGGCGCGCTCAATCACTGCCGGTTGGCGTTGCATCGCCATCGCCACGGCAAACAGCGTCAGCGGCACATCGCGATCACGAAACAGATCAAGAAGACGCCATACCCCGGCGCGTGACCCGTATTCATAGATGGATTCCATCGACATATGGCGCGCGCCCTCAAACGGGACCGCACCGATAATTTCGGACAGGAACATCTCGGATGCCGGGTCACCATGAAGGATGCTGTTCTCGCCGCCCTCTTCATAATTCANCACAAACTGCACGGCGACACGGGCATNGTCAGGCCAGGCCGCATGCGGCGGCGTCGGCCCATAGCCGATCATNTCACGCGGATAGCTCACCCGCCGGATTCCGTGCCGGATTCGGGCACGCCGTCGGATTTGAGCATGGCCCGCCAGTTGGCAAGCATGGCGCGTTCCTCATTCTCAACCCAGATGACATTGCCAGGCGGCATGGCGTGCGATACTGCAACCTGCCAGTAAATATCATCCACCTGACGCAAGATATCNGCCTCGGTTTCCAGCACCACGCCCTTTGGCGCGAAATGCATGCCGTCCCATTGCGGCACGCGCGCATGGCAAATGGCGCATCGTTCCGTGACCAGCTCAACCGCAGCGACATGCAATTCGGCGCCGGTTCCAAACTCATATTCGGCATAGGCGTCAGGATCATGTTTCGGCGCACCCGCATGGCTCAGCAGCACGGCCATCAGTGTGAGTGCGCCAGCGACAATCCAGACCCACCAGGGGGCGGGATCACCCTTGTGTTTTGTATTGAAGAAATGCCGGATCAGTGCGCCGATGACAAGCACCAGCGCAAGGATGACCCAAGCGTAGGATGTTGCAAAGATAGCTGGATAATGCCCACCGATCATGACGAAAATCACCGGCAAGGTCAGATAGTTATTATGCAGGGATCTCTGCTTGCCGCGGGCNCCATGGCGCGGGTCGGGCGCGTCACCGGCAACCAGTGCATCCACCACCTTGCGCTGGCCGGGGATGATGACCATGGCAACATTCGCCACCATGATCGTACCAATGGTGACACCGATCTGCACGAAGGCACCGCGTGCAGAAAAGATCTGCGTATAGCCCCACGCCAGCAAGACAATGAACACAAATCCCGCGAGTGCCAGCGCCNCATCATTGCGGCCCAGCGGGCTGCGGCACATCAGATCATAGGCGACCCAACCGCCGACAATGCCGGCAAGGCTGAGCGCAACCGCCTGCCATGGCTCCAGATCCAGAATCTCTGTGTCGATCATATAAAGACCGGATTGTGTGTAATAGATAATCGTCAACAGCGCAAAGCCTGACAGGAAGGTTGTGTAGGCCTCCCATTTGAACCAGGTCAGTTCATCCGGCATCTTGGATGGCGCAACAAGATATTTCACCATGTTGTAGAAACCGCCACCATGCACCTGCCACGCCTGTCCATGCGCCTGTTCGGGCAAGGCCTTGCCAGGCTTCAGACTAAGGTCCAGCGCAATGAAATAGAAGGAAGAGCCAATCCAGGCAATTCCGGCGATAACATGCAGCCAGCGAACAAGAAGTTCTGACCACATCCAGGCATAGTCAACCATGCTCCCCCCTTTGGGATGGTCCCCGCAGAGATGCGCCCCAACCCATGGGCCGCCCCCTGCCGTTGCAGTGTGCCAGCATCAAGTCCCGCCGTCCAATTCCTGTTGCCAGATGGCCAGCGCCGCGGCGATTGACAGTGCCACACGCGCCGGATGCTTGCCGGTAATTTCAGGCACCCCGACCGGACAGACCAGCCGGTCAAGTGCCGCCGGCGTTACGCCCGCCTTGGCAAGGCGTGACCTGAACCGTGCGGCCTTGGTTGCTGATCCGATCAGTCCCAGCCGCGCAAACCCGTCGCCTTTCAGGATTGAAAGGCAGATGGCCTCGTCCAGCGCATGGTTGTGGGTGATGACAAGATGCATGGCATGCGGTGGCGCATGGCTTGCAATGACTGTCGGGTCGGTCGCGATCACCCGCTCGACACCTGCTGGCACCATGTCTGGAAACCGGCCTGCCGCGATATCCACCCAGTGCAGGTCACAATCCAGCGCCGCAAGATGTGGCGCCAGGGCGCGGCCGATATGGCCAGCGCCGTAAAGAAAAACCGGATGCGGGTCGGTGACAACCGGCGCAACAAATGCCGAACCGTCCGCCGACAATCCCGACGGCATGTCACCGGCCGACGTGACCGGGTTTGTCCCTGAAAGAGGATGTGTCAGCAGGGTTGCATCCTGCAGCCCTTCCAANACTGACAGTTCGNCGGGACCGAAGGATTCCANCAACACGCGCACCTGTCCTCCGCAGCACTGCCCCATATCAGGGCCGAGCGCGGCCTTGACCAGCTGCCGGGCCCAGCTGGGCCGACTTTCAGACATCATGGCACGGGCCTGCTGCATGATTTGATATTCCAGCGTACCGCCACCAATGCTCTGCCAGATTTCCTGACCGGAAATCAGCATCATGGCCCCGGCCTCTCGCGGGGAAGATCCCTTCACGCCGACAAGGCTGGCACGCACAACAAGGCCGTCAGGCCCGGCCAGACGCCTNGCCGTGGCAATCCATCCCCTCACGNCGGATCGNTCCCNTCATCCTGGCGGAACCCCAAGGCGCCAAGCCGGCGTGCCGTCAGACACAGACGTTCCGGTGTCGCAGGCGCGTCCAGCATTGGATAGTCATCCGAGCCCAGACCCTNCAGCGCGTGTGACAATGCCATCAGAACCGAAATGCCCAGCATCAGAGGCGGCTCTCCAACTGCCTTTGACCTATGGATGCTGTCCTCACGATTTTCGCCATCTGCAAAGAGATGCACNTTGAAGTTGAGCGGCCGGTCACCACAGGCCGGAATCTTGTATGTCGAGGGCGCATGGGTGCGCAGCCTGCCTTCAGTGTCCCAGACAAGCTCTTCGGTTGTCAGCCAGCCTGCGCCCTGCACAAAGCCGCCTTCGATCTGTCCAATATCAATGGCCGGGTTCAGCGACCGCCCGGCATCATGCAGAATATCGGTGCGCAGAATGCGGTTTTCGCCGGTCAGTGTATCCAGCANCACTTCGGAAACCGCAGCCCCATAGGCGAAATAATAGAANGGCCGGCCGCGGGAGCGGCTCTTGTCCCAATGGATTTTTGGCGTTGCGTANAATCCGGTGGANGACAGCGANACCCGACCGAGATAACAGGCTTCGACCGCGGCGGCAAAATCCAAATGTGTATCGCCCGCGATTACCATCCCGTTTGCAAATATCACATCGTCAGCCGCACATCCGTGTAATGAAGCCAGATAGGCGGCCATACGGCCCTTAATTGTGCGTGCAGCGGCCTGTGCCGCTTTGCCGTTCAGATCCGTTCCGGATGACGCTGCTGTTGCCGAGGTGTTTGGNACCTTGCCGGTCGTTGTGGCGGTAATCTTGATCGCACTGAAATCGACCTGGAATTCATGCGCAACGATCTGTGCAACCTTTGTATTCAGCCCCTGCCCCATTTCNGTNCCGCCATGATTCAGATGGACGGACCCGTCTGTATATACATGNACAAGCGCACCTGCCTGATTCANAAAGGTCGTATTAAANGAAATGCCAAACTTCACCGGGGTCAACGCAATGCCGCGCTTGATAACATGGCTTCGGGCGTTAAAGGCGGTGATGGCCGCNCGCCGCCGTAAATAGTCAGAATCCTCGGCAAGCTTGTCGACAAGATCCTGCAACACGCAGTCCTCTACCGTCTGGCCATAGGGTGTTACACCATGGGTATCGGCACTGTAATGCGGATAAAAATTGCGCCGCCTTACCTCCAGCGGATCAAGGTTGAGTTTATGGGCAATGGCGTCAATCGCCCGCTCGATGCCCAGCATACCCTGCGGGCCACCAAAGCCGCGAAAGGCCGTATTGGATTGTGTATGCGTCTTGCAGCGATGTGAAATAACGCGCAAGTCGGGTATATGGTAGGCATTATCCGCATGGCACATGGCACGGGCNGCAATCGCCTCGGACAGGTCCCATGACATGCCGCAGCGCAATGCCTGCTCAAACACGGCGCCGCGAATACGCCCATCNGAATCAAAACCAATGTGATAATCGATGCGAACATCATGCCGTTTGCCGGTCAGCATGAAATCATCATCACGGTCATAGACCGTCTTGGCCGGACAGCCGGTCAAGCGTGCTGCCAGGGCTGACAGGATTGCCGGCAGGTTGCCCTGGCTTTCCTTACCGCCGAATCCGCCACCCATGCGGCGTGTTTCGACCGTGACATCCTTGTTGGAAAGCCCGAGTGCAGTTGCGACCTTATGCTGGATTTCGGTGGGATGCTGTGTCGAACAATGNACCGTNATATCGNCATCNTCGCCGGGAAGAGCCAGCGCTGCCTGCCCCTCGAGATAGAAATGTTCCTGACCGCCNATTTCCATCCTGCCGGAGATATGATGCGNTGCAGCCGCGATCGCACTGTCGGGGTCGCCATTTTCCATGGTTGCCGCCGGCCCAAGCCATGAACGGGCGCGCATGGCGTCCTCAATGGTCAGAATGGCGGGCAATGGCTGATAATGTATCTCTGCCAGTGGCAGCGCATCACGGGCAGCCTGCATGGTCTCGGCGACAATGGCGAAAACAGCCTGACCGACATAGCTCACAACCTCGGCCGCCAGAATTGGGTCATCACCATGCACCGGACTGCAATCATTGATGCCCGGAATATCGGCATGCGTCATGACCGTCACGACCCCGTCAGCAGC
>NYYG01000011.1 GCA_002686685.1 SAR116 cluster bacterium
GGCACAGATTATGTCATGACCGCCCGCCACAATACGGCTGACCGGCCGTGGGCCGATCTGGTGCGTGATCTTGACAAGGCACTTGGGTATCTGCATCGCCGTCTGGCGCAGCATCGCAGCCGGGGTGCATCCCCCGAAGGCGCAACGAAATCATGATGGACAGCCCGACAGCCGCGCTGCAGCGCCTTGCCAGCCGCGCATTGTCACTGCCGCTCTTGGCACTGATCTGGGTTTACCGGCTGTTCATATCACCCCTTCTGGGCGCACAGTGCCGACATTTGCCAACCTGTTCGGAATATACGCAGGATGCGTTACGGCTGCATGGCCCCTTGCGTGGCGGCTACTATGCGGTAAAACGTATGGCGCGCTGTCATCCGTGGGCAACGCCGGCTTTTGACCCTGTCCCGCCTGCGGCCAACCGCACAGCGGGTTCACGGGCGGGGGACGGGCTGAACACGGCCAAAGACCTGAACACCAATGACCGATAGTATGACGGGGACATCCCTATGAATTCAGAAAACCGCAATCTGATCCTGGCAATCGCCCTGTCGATGGCCGTGCTGTTTGGCTGGCAGGTCTTCATCGTTGGCCCTGAACTGGAACGTGAGACTGCCCGCCAGCAGGCCATTGCCGAACAGATGGCCGCCAGCGATGCAGAAAGCCGTGATACGCTGGCCGCAACCACACAAGGCACTGCAGCCATGCCGGCCATTGCCACCGATGAGGCAACCGCTGTTGCGGACGCCCCGCGAATCACCATCGATGCGCCTCTTGTCAGTGGCTCGATTTCGTTGGCCGGATTGCGTTTCGACGATGTGGTGCTGAAAGGCTATCAGGAAACGCAGGAAGAAGATTCGCCAAATATCCAGCTGCTGCAACGCACAGATACGGCACTTCCCTATTTCGTGGAGTTCCGCTGGACCCAGGATGGCAATGGAATGGCGCTTCCTGATGGCGGGACCGTCTGGACGGCGAACCGCCAGTCTCTGACACCTGACACCCCGGTCACCTTTACCTGGGACAATGGGCAGGGCTTGCTGTTCTCGCGCGTTATTTCCATCGATGAAAATTACCTGTTCAGCATCGATGATGCGGTAACCAACAATAGCGGCGGGGCGTTGGCCTTCAATCATTATGGCCGCGTTCGCCGGCATGGTACGCCTGTTACCAGCGGCATCTGGATTCTGCATGAAGGTCCGATTGGCGTCTTCGATGACATCGCCAGCTATCAGGATTATGATGATCTCGCGGAAACACGCACCGACAGGCGCCAGGCAGAAGACCTGACCTTTGACGGCACGCAGGGCGGCTGGATCGGTTTTTCGGATAAATACTGGCTGACAGCACTGATCCCTGACCAGCAGGCAGCGCTGAATTTCAAATTTTCCGAAGTTGGATCGCAGGATGCGCTGTATCAGGCCGGCTATATCAATGCGCAGTCGCAGCTTGTTGCCGACGGCGCAACGCTGGCCTTTGGATCAAAGCTGTTTGCCGGGGCCAAGAAAGTTACCCTTCTGGACAGCTATGGCGAGACACTCGGATTGGAAAAATTTGACCGTGCCATTGATTTTGGCTGGTTCTACTTCCTGACAAAGCCGTTCTTCTACGCCATCAACTGGCTGAACAGCCTGCTTGGCAATTTCGGGCTTGCGGTAATTGCCTTTACCGTCGTGGTGAAGATTTTCTTCTTCCCGCTGGCCAACAAATCCTATCGCTCGATGGGCAAGATGCGACTTGTCAGCCCGAAGATCCAGCAGATCCGTGAACGCCATGCCGATGATCGCATGGCGATGAATCGCGAGATGATGGATCTGTATAAAAAGGAAAAGATCAACCCGGCCGCCGGCTGCCTGCCGGTTCTGTTGCAGATCCCGGTTTTCTTTGCCCTTTACAAGGTGCTTTTTGTCACCATCGAAATGCGCCATGCGCCGTTCTTTGGCTGGATCACAGATCTGTCGGCCCCTGACCCGACATCGGTCTTCAATGTCTTCGGGCTGCTGCCATTCGGGGTGGATTTCCTCCCGCCCTTCCTGCAGCTGGGGGCCTGGCCGATCATGATGGGCCTGTCGATGTTCTTCCAGATGCGGCTGAACCCGCCCCCGCCTGATCCGGTACAGGCGAAGATTTTCCAGTTTATGCCACTGATCTTTACCTTCCTGTTGGCCACCTTCCCGGCCGGGCTGGTGATTTACTGGACCTGGAACAACCTGCTCTCAATGGCACAGCAGTGGTACATCATGCGTACCATTGCCAAGGAAAATTGACGCCGAGCGACGATCATGACGCCGATGCAGCCGCGCTTGAAAATGGCAGGCTGCTATTTGCCGGGGCATGCGATTTTATTGCCGCGGCGAACAATATGCGCGTCCTGCCGCCCGAAGGGTTGCCTGAAATCTGCTTTGCCGGCCGGTCGAATGTTGGCAAATCGTCATTGATCAACGCGTTGACCGGGCGCAAGACTCTGGCCCGCACATCGCAGACGCCCGGGCGGACACGGCAGCTGATCTTCTTTTCACTGGCCGACCGTATCCAGCTTGTTGACCTGCCGGGCTATGGCTATGCCCGCGCACCAAAGACCGACATCAAGGCCTGGACAACGCTGACGCGCAAATTCCTCGCCGGCAGGGCATCATTACAGCGGGTCTTCCTGCTGATCGATTCACGTCGTGGCATCGGGCCGGGCGATGCCGAAATCATGACGCTGCTTGACGCCAGCGCCGTATCATGGGCGGTCGTGCTGACCAAGGTCGACAAACTGAAACAGACAGAACTTTCGGCGGTTTGCGCCGATACACAGGCGCGGATCGGCAAGCATGTTGCCGCCTTTCCGGAATTGTTTGTGACATCATCAGAAGCAGGCACCGGAGTTGCCGAGCTGCGTGCCCATATCGGCGCTCTNGCACTGCCGCGCAGCTGACACGCCTGTATCATCACCGAACCACCCGTGAAACCAGCCTGTCACAGCGATCAAGGCTTGCACCGCAGGGGCAGTTACCGATATTTTGGCAGGCTGATAGATCGCTGCGGCCTGTTACGCGCGGCGCGCCGGGCTGTGAAAGGCAGATGATGGGTAAAGATACTGAGGCGGAAGGCAAGACCGGAGGCGCGTCTGCCCTAGGCGAGGCCGCAGACGGATTGATTGCAGACCGGATCCTTGAAAAGACCGGCATGCTGATCGAAGCGCTGCCCTTCATGCGCCGTTATTCTGACAAGACGCTGGTCATCAAATTTGGTGGTCATGCCATGGGCGCGGCAGATTATGTCAATGCCTTTGCCGCAGATATTGCCCTTCTGGACCAGGTGGGGGCCCGCCCGGTCGTTGTGCATGGCGGTGGACCACAAATCGGCGCAATGCTCAAGAAGCTGGAGATTGAATCAAATTTCATCGACGGGCTGCGGGTNACAGACGAGGCAACGATTTCGGTCGTCGAAATGGTGCTAGCTGGTGGTATCAACAAGGCGCTTGTCGCCGCTATCGCAATGGCAGGCGGCCGGGCCGTTGGTATTTCCGGCAAGGATGGGGGGCTGATCCAGGCACGCAAGCTGATGGCTGTCAGCAAGGCCGATCAGGATGCAGATCGCGGCGCCATCGACCTTGGCTATGTGGGCGAACCGGAACGCGTCGACACCTCTGTCATTGACGCGCTTAACGCAGCGCGTCTGATCCCGGTTGTTGCGCCCGTGGGTGTTGGCGCGGCTGGTGAAACCTTCAATATCAACGCCGACACATCGGCCGGTGCCATTGCAGCAGCCCTTGGCGCAACACGCATGCTGATGCTGACTGATGTGGCCGGTGTTCTGGATAAGTCTGGCAAGCTGATCACCGAACTGACAGTCAGCGAAGCCGAAGCGTTAATCCGCGACGGCACTGTGTCAGGCGGCATGATTCCAAAAGTCGAAACCTGTATTAACGCGGTTCTGGGGGGCGCCGAAGCGGCGGTGATCATGGACGGGCGGGCGCCACACGCGCTTCTCGTCGAATTGTTTACNGAGCATGGCATGGGAACCTTTATCAAGGCTGGCTGAGCGCTGCGCCGCAAAGAAGGGAGCCATTCATGGCNAACGAACATAAATCCCCCGCCACCTTTCCGACGGATGAGATAAAGGACTGGGTGTTTGACCTCGACAACACCATCTATCCGGCCAAATCCAATCTGTTTGTGCGTGTGGCCGTACGGATTACCGCCTTTGTCGCACAGCATTTCAATGTTCCCGAGGATGAGGCGCGCGTAATCCAGAAGGATCTGTTCCACCGCTACGGCACCACCATGCGCGGCCTCATGGTGGAACAAGGCCTGCCGCCTGAAGATTTTCTACATTTCGTCCATGACATTGATGTCAGCGATCTGCCGCATGAAACAGAGCTGGATGCGATGATCGGCCAGCTGCCCGGACGCAAGCATATTTTTACCAACGGCACGGTGCCACATGCGGAAAACATCCTGAACGCCTATGGCATTCGGCACCATTTCGACCAGATTTTTGACATTGTCGGCGCGGATTATATTCCAAAACCGGAAAAACAGGCATTTGACCGCTTTATGGAAATCACCGCTATCAATCCGGAAAGCGCGGTGATGATCGAAGACATGGCGCGCAATCTGGAGCCGGCGCATCACCTTGGTATGCGCACGGTCTGGCTGGCAAGTGATATTGACTGGGCAGCGCGCGGGGCCGATGAGGATTATGTGCATTTTATTGCAGATGACCTGAAAGCCTTCCTGTCTGCCCTTGCCAAGCCGGCGTGAAATGATGATATCTGCAGGAACTGAATGACCGGGCCGGTAATCGCTGCCGCCCGACGATCGAATAACAGAAAACGAATTGACAGGAGACCGCCATGGACCGGGCGCAACTCGAACAGGAAATCAACGCAGCCTGGGACGCACGCGACACCATCAATGCCAGCACAACCGGTGCCACACGCGATGCCGTGCAAGCGGCGCTTGGTATGCTGGATGACGGCAGCGCGCGTGTTGCCGAACCTCTTGGCGACCATCAGTGGCAGGTCAATCAGTGGCTGAAGAAGGCCGTATTGCTGTCTTTTCGCCTGAATGACATGGCGGTCATCCCGTCAGGATCGCACTATCCTGACAGTGGAGAAGCGGCCTGGTGGGACAAGGTACCATCGAAATTTGCCGGTTGGGATGCAGCGCGCTTTGGCGAAGCCGGGTTCCGCGCTGTCCCCGGGTGTATTGTGCGCCATTCCGCGCATATCGCCGCCGGTGCGGTATTGATGCCAAGCTTTGTGAATCTNGGTGCCTATGTTGATCGTGGCACCATGGTGGATACCTGGGCCACCGTTGGTTCATGCGCGCAGATTGGNAAGAATGTGCATCTGTCNGGCGGCGCCGGCATTGGCGGCGTCCTGGAACCGCTGCAGGCCGGACCGGTTATNATTGAAGATGACTGTTTTATCGGCGCCCGGTCGGAAGTTGTTGAAGGGGTTGTTGTTGAACAGGGCGCCGTGTTGTCGATGGGCGTGTTCATCGGGGCATCGACCAAGATCGTGAATCGCGTCACCGGGGAAATTCACATGGGCCGCGTACCCGCCTATTCGGTTGTTGTACCCGGCACCCTTCCCGGCAAGCCGCTTGCTGATGGCACGCCGGGCCCGTCTCTGTCCTGCGCGGTGATCATCAAGCAGGTTGATGAAAAGACCCGTTCAAAGACATCCGTCAACGATCTGCTGCGCGACTGATGGCGGGTGGCGCGCATGCCGTCGATCTGGCGCAACGGCTGATCCGTTGCCCGTCAGTCACCCCTGCCGAGGGTGGGGCGCTTGACCTTCTCGAAGCGGAACTCTCCGCCATCGGGTTTGCCTGCACGCGCCTGCCATTTGGCGAGGGCAGCGCCCGGATCGACAATCTGTTCGCGCGCTATGGTGATACGTCCCCGCATCTGTGTTTTGCCGGACATACCGATGTTGTGCCGGTAGGTGATGCTGCCGCATGGCAGCATGATCCCTTTGGCGGCACAGTCGTCGATGGCAAATTATTTGGACGCGGTGCAGCGGATATGAAAGGCGGTGTGGCTGCCTTTGTGGCTGCGGCGGCAGCGGTGGTTGGCCGCGACCTGCCCGGGTCGATCAGCCTGCTGATCACCGGTGATGAAGAAGGTGATGCGCTGAATGGTACGGTGCGGATGGTCGAATGGGCCATGGCCAATGACCAGGTCCCGGACATGTGCATCGTGGGCGAACCCACCAATCCCGACATGCTGGGTGACATGATCAAGAACGGGCGGCGGGGCAGTCTGAGCGGCCATCTGGTTGTGACAGGNACACAGGGGCATGTCGCCTATCCCCATCTGGCCGACAATCCGGTGACACGGTTGATGGAGATGCTGGCACCGGTGAACGGTNCGGAACTTGACGGGGGCAACGCGCATTTCACCCCCTCGACAGCGAATGTCACAACGATCGATGTCGGCAANCCGGCAACCAATGTCATTCCGGCGCGTGCCGAGGCCAAATTCAACATCCGCTTTAACACCGAACATAGTGCCGCCAGCCTGCAAGGGTGGCTGGAAGAGCATTTCGCCCGTGTTGGTGGCGATTGGCAGGTCANATGGAAGGCCAATGCCGACCCGTTCATGACAGATCCGGGGCCACTGACAGATATGCTGTCTGCCGCCATTACCGACGTCACTGGCCAGACACCGTCACTATCGACAACCGGCGGCACCTCGGATGCNCGGTTTATCACNAAGATGTGTCCCGTGGCCGAATTCGGCCTTGTTGGCAAGACCATGCATCAGGTTGATGAACATGTGGATGTAGCAGACATCGAAAAGCTGTGCGCAATCTATGAGGCCTTTCTGGAGCGCGCGTGCCGCGGGGTCACGGGTTGATGGAGCAACAGAGCAGAATGATATCGCCGGGCGCCTTTGTTGAAATGGTCAAGCGAACCTTGCTGGTCATGCTCGGCCGGCGACCCTTCGCCGGCAGTTATGACGCCTCGCCGGATGGCGTCTGGCAGGCTATATGGGCATCCGTGGTCATCACCACCGGAATTGGCATCAGCCTGAAAATGACCATCGCTGTCGGCAGTCTGGTCAGTTATGTGCTGTTTGAACTCATCCAGATCNTTGCCGTGGTTTTGGTGCTNAATGCCATTCTGCGGCAGCGCGGGCTGACAGCACAGGCCTGCAGCTTTCTGGTGCCCTTTTTGTGGCTGGNAAATGTGCAAAGCCTGTTTTCGGCCTTTGCGCTGAATTCAATGGTGCTGACCGGTGATTACACGCTTGGCATCCTGTTTGTGGGGCTGGGCGCCTGGTCGATCTACTGGATGTGGCGTGCCGGGCGGGACATTCTGGGCCGAGGCGGGCTGTTTGCCACAGGNCTGCTGGTGATGACCTATATAATCCACCTNTTGCTGGCCCTGTTCCAGCCGCTGCGATTAAGCCTTCAGATGGGGTAACTGACCGCGGTCAGATACAGGCCCTCGGGCGGGGCCGTTGGCCCGGCCGCGCTGCGGTCACAAGCGGCAAGCGCCGCGGCAACCTGTTCGGGTTGCCACTTTCCGGCGCCNACAAGGGCCAGTGTGCCGACCATATTGCGTACCTGATGATGCAGGAATGAACGCGCCGCCGCATGGATATGAATCTCTGCCCCTGCTGACGCGACATCCAGCGTGTCCAGCGTGCGTACCGGACTGTCAGCCTGACAATGGGTTGCCCGAAAGCTGGTGAAATCATGTCGTCCGATCAGCATGTCGGCGGCGCATTGCATGGCATCTGTATCCAACGCCGTCTTATGGTGCCAGACACGACCAAGATCGAGCGCGGGCGGTTGGCGACGTGGCAGGATCCGGTAGAGATACCGTCTGCCGGTAGCAGAAAACCGGGCATGAAAATCAGCCGGCACCTCGCGCGCGGCAATCACCGAAACCGGCTGCTGGCCAACAAGGGCATTCAGGGCAGCCATGACCCGCTCGGCATCGAATTTTTCCGGCACATCAAGATGTGCGGCTTGCCCGCTGGCATGTACACCCGCATCGGTGCGGCCGGCTGCCTGAACCAGCGTTTCCTGACCGGTAAGCTGGTGAGCGGCCTCTTCCAGCACCTGCTGCACGGTGCGCCCATTCNCCTGTCGCTGCCACCCGTGAAACGGTCCGCCGTCATATTCGATCGTGATCAGGATTCGGCGCATCATGACCCGTGTTCCGCGCCCGACCCCGCCGGTGTCGCCGGGCCCATTTGCGCCCCTGGCNTGAGGCGCNCTCCGTTGAGGAAGGCGGATGCTGCCATTGGTTTACTGCCAGCAGGCTGCACCGTCTCAAGCGTCAGCACCCCGTCACNGGTGGCGACCTGCATCCCNCCATCAANATCAGCGCCNAGAAAGCAACCCGGNGTCCCTGCACCAGATGCGACATGCGCTTTCAANACACGCACCCGCCCGCGCGCACCNGCAAACCAGGCNCCGGGCACNGGCGCGAACGCCCGAATATGAAGCGCCAGTTCGGCCGCTGGCCGGGTCCAGTCAATCTCGGCCTCGCCGGGGGAAATCTTTCGAGCATAGGTGGCGGCACCATGATCCTGCGGCTGGGCATTTTCCAGCACATCTGGCAGATCATCAACAACAGCGCCCAGCAATTCGGCATTCAGCAGCGCGAGCCGGTCATGNAGGCTGCCGGCCGTATCATCATCACCAATGGGGCAGACCCGGCGGCCAACCACCGGACCGGTATCGAGCCCCTTTTCCATCAGCATGGCACAGATGCCTGTCTCGCTATCGCCAGCGGCAATCGCCCTTTGAATTGGCGCTGCCCCGCGCCAGCGCGGCAACAGCGAGGCATGACCATTGATGCACCCGAAACGGGGCATGTCCAAAACTCGTTGCGGCAACAACAGCCCATAAGCAACAACTATGAAAATGTCGGCGCCATGGCCGGCGAGACGGGCCAGATCATCATCTGCTGACAAACTAGCCGGATGAAAGCAGGCGAAACCGCGTGCAGCGGCATGTGCCGCCAACGGCTGCAGCTGTTCCTTCATCCCGCGGCCCGCACGCCGTGGCGGCTGTGAATAGACAGCAACGATGTCATGCTGTTCGGCAAGCCGGTCGAGGGCCGGGATCGCAAACCCNGGGCTGCCCATGAAAATGATCCGCCGCCGCGTCATGCCCGGACCCCCTATCCCTTGCCACCCGTCTGACGCAGGTCTTTCAGCACACGGCGCACAATCATGTCGCGTTTCAAGCGGGAAATATGGTCGATGAACAACACCCCGTTCAAATGATCAATTTCATGCTGAACGCAGGCGGCCAGCAATCCTTCACAATGCAGCATTTGCGTGTTGCCATCGATATCAACATAGCGCACATCGACATGCGCCGGCCGCGATACCTCNGCCGTCTGGTTGGGTATGGAAAGGCAGCCCTCTTCCAGAATGGCGCTTTCCTCNGAAGCATCGACAATTTCCGG
This sequence comes from SAR116 cluster bacterium, assembly GCA_002686685.1. Taxonomy (GTDB): domain Bacteria; phylum Pseudomonadota; class Alphaproteobacteria; order Puniceispirillales; family Puniceispirillaceae; genus UBA8309. Next base: position 9,426 of record NYYG01000011.1, read on the forward strand.
ATTGATCATCTTNTAGAGCTGACGCGTATCATCGGGCCCGCAATCCATCACAATCAGGCGCTGGCTGATATTGATCTGTGGGGCTGCAAGCCCGATCCCGGGCGCGTCATACATGGTATCAGCCATGTCATCCAGCAGCTTGCGGACACCATCTGTGACGTCGGTCACAGGTTCAGAGACAGCGCGCAGTACCGGATCGGGTATCGAAACAATCGGAATCAACGCCATGCTGTGGCCTCTTTGCAACATTATTCGGTTCTGTGACCAGACCGGCATCGGTCAGCCCCTTGTCGGGCGCTNGACCCTCAGGCCTTGGAGTAGAAGAAGCCGCCGTTGCAGTCAAGCCGCCGCCATGCGAGACTGCAAGCATGCGCGCNGGTGGCTGTTGTCGTCACCNCTGCCGCCTTTACCGTCCATCCGCAGTTGCCGTCANAATGGAACAGGATTTCAACCCATGACCACTGTTGGCTATGTCGCCATCANCATGCTGATTGCCGGACTGGCTGCGGTTATCGTTCTGCTGCTGATATTGCTGCGCCGGCCGGCAGCTGTCANGACGGACAGCGATGCCCTTGCCGAATTGCGTGGCCAGCTGGCGCAGCTGGCAGAACAATCCGGCGCGCTGCAGCAGACCGTCGCAACCCAGATGCATGAAACCGAAGGGCGGCTTGGCCAACGGCTGGAAAAATCGATGCGTGACCAGAATGAACGAACCAACCGGTCACTGACCGGCATGGCCGAAAAGCTGGCGGTGATTTCAGAGGCGAATGCGCATATCTCGGCGCTGTCCGGTCAGGTCAACACCTTGCAGAACATCCTTTCCAACAAGCAGGCGCGCGGCAGTTTTGGTGAGGTCCAGCTGGAAAATCTGGTGCGCGACGCGCTACCCGACAGCGCCTACAGCTTTCAGCACACGCTTGGCAATGGCAAGCGCGTCGATTGTTTTATCGAAATGCCCAACCCGCCGGGCGCCATCTGTATTGATTCCAAATTTCCGCTGGAGGCCTACCGCGGCCTGACCGAAGCCGGTGACGAGGCCACACGTGACCAGGCCCGCCGCGCGCTGGAAGCCGATGTTAAAAAGCACATCACTGATATTGCCGAGCGCTATATCGTGCCGGGCGAAACCGCCGACAGTGCCATCATGTTCCTGCCTTCGGAATCCGTCTATGCCGAGATCAATCTGCAACTGCCACGGATCGTCGATGAAAGCCGCAAGCGGCGTGTCTATATGGCAGGACCGGATAATNTGATGCTGATTCTGCATACCGTGCGGGCGATCCTGCGCGATGCACGCATGCATGAAAAGGCCGGGCTTATCCAGACAGAGGTTGACCGCATGATGCAGGATGTGTCGCGGCTTGATGAACGTGTCCGCAAGCTGGCAACACATTTCCGCCAGACCGAAAAGGATATCGATGATATCCAGATTTCGACCCGCCGCATTACCTCGCGCGGTGGCAAGATCACCCAGATCGATGTTGATGATGACAGCGCGTCCGGCGATACGCCCGAGTTACCTGTCTAACCCAGTTTGGCGCGGGCCTTCAACGCTTGCGCCAATGTCCCGTCATCAAGGAAATCCAGCTCGCCGCCAACCGGCACGCCATGGGCNAGGCGGGTGACATCAACCGGCAGGGCCTGCAGCCTTTCATGGATATAATGGGCGGTTGTCTGGCCTTCGACCGTGGCAGACAGGGCGAGAATCACCTCGTCAATATCGGTGCCGGCACGGCTGACAAGCCGTTCNATATTCAGGTCTGCCGGACCGCGCCCGTCAATGGCGCTCAGCGTGCCGCCAAGCACATGGTAGGTCCCGCGAAACACGGCNGCGCGCTCCATTGCCCAGAGCGCTCCCACATCTTCGACAACGCATAGCAANCTGCGGTCGCGCTGCGGGTCACGGCAAATGCCACAGATATCCGCATTGTCCAGATTGCCGCATTCGGCGCAGTTTCGAACCAACCGGGCAACCTGGCCAAGTTCCTCGGCCAGCGGCAACATCAACCTGTCCCGGTTCTGTAACAGGAACAGCGCGGCGCGGCGCGCCGAACGCGGCCCAAGGCCGGGCAGCCGCGCCAAACGCCTGATCAGCGATTCAAGCTGATTATCCATATCAGAATGGCAAGGACATGCCCGGCGGCAAAGGCAGGTCGCCGGTGATATCCTTCATGCGAGCTGCCATCGTCCTGTCAGCCTCGGCGCGTGCATTGTTCGTAGCCAGAACGACCATATCTTCCAACATGCCAATATCNGCGGCANCAACCGCAGCCGGATTGATNCTGACGGCCCGCATTTCACCCTTTCCGGTAACTGTNACGGTGACGNTGTCGCCGCCTACGGCAGCGGTAAATTCAGTGCGCGCCATTTCGGCCTGCAGCTCTTCCATGCGGGACTGCATTTCCTGCACTTTTTTCATCATCCCTGCCATATTGCGCATCATGTTCAGCGATCCTCATTCATCTGACCATTCGGGTCGGGGTCCAGCGACAGATCAGCGGCGACAGCCCGCACCTCGTCAATTTCTGCCCCTGGAAATACATCCATAATGGCGCGCACAGTCGGNGTTGCCGCAATTCTGTCTTTCTGTTCAGCCCGCGCGGCGGCACGTTCTTCTGCAATGGTCGACCCGCCTTTACCCTCGGCAAGGCTGACCATCCAGCGCTGGCCCGTCCATTCGCTCAGTGTGCGGGCCATGTCGCCCGCCAGCGTATCTGGCGCCCCTTCTGCAAGTGCGATTTCCAGATGCCCCGGCTGCAATCTGACAGGCCTCACAAAAGTGCGAATGCGCGCCGCCAGCAGCGATTCTTCCTTTGCCTCGGCAAGCGCGACAACATCATGAAGGTTGTGCAAAGGTGCGGTATCGGTCGACGCCTGCGGTGGCATCGAATCTGCGGTCTTTGCCGGCTGCATGTCTGTAGCGGGTTCAGCAGCCAATTCTGGATCCGGTGCCTGTTCGGGCTCAGCAACCGGCAATGGCGCAGCTTGTGACCCGCCGCCAGCCGCAGAGACGACCTCTGCAGGCGCAGCTGCGATTCCGGACGACGGCATCGATGGTGCTGTCGCGCTGGCTGTCGGGGCAGCNGCATTCGATGTTACGGGCGCGGGCCCCTTATCGNCGTGATTATCGCTGTGACTCCCGTTGCCGAGCCTTGTNATAATGTCGCCAGGGGTCGGCATATTGGCGAGATGCGCAAGCCGGATCAGCAACATTTCCGCTGCTGCCATCGGCTGTGGCGCAGCGGTGATTTCTGCATGGCCTTTCAAAAGCATTTGCCAGGCACGGCCAAGCCGCGCAATGCCCATGCCTGCCAGCGCGGTCACAGCCTCGCGTTCTACCTCCAGCAGATTGTCGCTGCCGCCCCCTGCGGCCAGCATGCTGGCCCGATGCACAAGGTCCATCAGATCGGCAATCGCCATTTCCGGTTCAGCGCCGTTTGCATGTGCCTGCGCCAGAGCTGCCAGCGCGTTTGCGGCATTGCCGGCCATTGCCGCATCCAGCATGGCNATGGAATCATTGCGACCNGGGCGGCCAAGCATCGCNGCAATATTGTNCGCATCNATCCTGTCTGCGGTCATTGCCGCTGCCTGGTCCAGCAGTGACAAGGCGTCACGCACAGACCCTTCGGCCGCGCGCGCGATAACCTGCAAGGCTTCCGGNGCGGCATCAATCGNCTCTCGGGTGCAGATGCTGGCAAGNTGGGTCGCCAGCACATCGCTGTCGACACGGCGCAGGTCAAAGCGCTGACAGCGTGACAGGATGGTCACCGGCACCTTGCGGATTTCGGTCGTGGCAAAAATGAATTTTACATTGTCAGGCGGCTCTTCAAGCGTCTTCAACAACGCATTGAAGGCACTTTTCGACATCATATGCACTTCATCGATGATGTAGATTTTATANCGGGCCGATACAGGACGGTAACCAACCCCCTCGATAATCTCGCGTGCATCATCAACACCCGTATGGCTGGCGGCNTCGATTTCCAGAACATCGACATNGCGTCCGGCGGCGATGGCCGTNCAGGGCTCNCANNTACCGCAGGGTTCCAGCGTGGCGTCTCCNGNNCCATCCGGCCCGATACAGTTGAGACCGCGNGCGAGAAGCCGCGCTGTCGAGGTCTTGCCAACACCACGCACACCGGTCAGCACAAAGGCATGCGCCAGCCGCCCGAGTGACANCGCATTACCGAGCGTGCGGACCAGCGCCTCCTGACCGATCAGTTCAGAGAACCGTTCCGGCCGGTAGGTGCGTGCCAGCACGCGATATCCTGTCTGGATGCCCTCAGTCATGATGTCGAAAAACCTAGCGCAATGCGCCTGATTTGGCCACCGCCAAAGCTGGGCAAAAAGGTGGTATTGATATGCTGCAAGGTCAGGCGGGGACGCCGCGCGAAGCGGAAGACTGGACGACCCGCAAAAAGCCAGCCCTGGCTGCTTCCTCTCGGACCTGACCGGTTAGACGGGCGCTGCGTCCACCCAGCCTTCCTGCCCCCTATATGGCGGAAAGCGTGTGGCCGGACAAGTCCCTAAAAAGGGCAATGGACAGGCAGCAGACCGGATCAGCCATTATGGCGCGCACTGGCGGCCGGGTAGGTGCCAAGGATCGACACCTCGTCATTCTGGCAATAGAAGCGCAACTCTTCCATCGCCAGCTTCATCGCCGGTGACTCAATATGCCCCTCNACATCGACATAAAATTGCGCCGATCCGGAAGCNCCGGGCCGCATATAGCTTTCCAGCTTGGTCATATTGACCCCGTTTGTGGCAAAGCCGCCAAGCGCCTTATAGAGGGCAGCGGGAACGCTGCGCAGGGTAAAGACCATGGTGGTGATCATAGGTGTATCATCAAGCGGCGGTGTAATCTNNTCACGGCTCATNANCAGAAAGCGTGTCGTATTGCGTTCGGCATCCTCGGCATTGGACACCAGAACATCCAGCCCGTAGATTTCACCCGCCAGCGCCGAGGCTATGGCGCCAATTTTCGGATCATTCCAGGCAGCCACATCCTTGGCGGCNCCAGCTGTGTCCGGATGCTGCATCTGGCGCAGNCCAAGCTTGTGAAGACGTTTGCGACATTGCGCCAGCCCCTGCGCATGGCTGTGCACTTCCACCAGCGTGTCCAGCGTCGCCCCTTTTGGCGCCAGCAGATTATGGTTCACCGGCTGGAAATGCTCGCCAACGATGAACAGGCCCGACTCAGGCAAAAGATGGTGAATGTCGGCAACCCGGCCGGCAATCGAGTTTTCCACCGGCACCATGGCCAGACCGGCTCGCCCTTCCTGAACACATAGCAGCATCTCTTCAAAAGAGGCGCAGGCAAGAGGTTCCATATCCGGCTTAACAGCCTGGCATGACATATGCGAATAGGCACCCGGCACACCCTGAAAAGCGATGATGTCAGAAGGATTTGTCATGATGTCAGGCCTTTTCTGTATTGCGATGCCGGGCGACGGTGGCGGAGTATCACGGCCCCTGTCAGGCCTGTCAATCGCCAGTCCATTACAAGTCCATTACGTGTCCATCACCCGTCAATCGCCTATCCACTGCCCATCAATCATTTGCCAGNCGGCGGCGCACGGCATCCAGATCGGCAGGCGTGTCAATTCCGCCGGGCGCGTGATCAATCTCGGCAACTGCAATCACCATTCCGGCTTCCAGCGCGCGCAGCTGTTCCAGCCGCTCCGATTGCTCCAGCGGTGATGGTGGCAGGGCGACAAACGCGGCAAGCGCCGCCCGCCGCCAGCCATAGACACCGATATGATGATATTTGACCGCCTCACCCGTCGGAATGGGGGCGCGGCTGAAATATAATGCGCGGCCGGTCCTGTGGCTGGCAGGCGTTTGCTGATCCCAGCTGACAACCGCCTTGACCACCTGTTCGCGCGCCGCTTCTGCATCGCTGGCCGGGGTCACCAGGGTCGCTAAGGATGCTGTCTCGTCGCCCATCGCCGACAACAGACGATGCGGAATGGCAGCGTCCAGTTCGGGCAAATCGCCCTGCAGATTCAGGATGGCGTCGTGATGGCGGTCAGGATCAATCCGCTCAACCGCTTCGAANACGCGGTCAGACCCCGACGGGTGATCAGCACGGGTAATNACCGCCTGCCCGCCAGCGGCCCGCACGGCGTCCGCAATGCCATCATCATCCGTGGCCACCCAGACAGGTGCCAGATCGGCCGCAACCGCCCGTTCCCAGACATGCTGAATCATCGGCTTTCCGGCGATATCTGCAAGCGGCTTGCCGGGCAGCCTTGCAGCCGCCATACGGGCAGGAATGATGATCACTGGTGACGCCGGAGGGTTCATAATGCGGCAATTCATCACATAAACGCGTTTTTGCATAGGCAAAAGCATCAAATCCACGATCGGGACTTGAGGGCACTGCGCAATTTCGCTATGAAAATGGCCTGTGGTCGCGTGCCGGACCACGGATGTGAGGGGAGCCCCGAAAAGGGGAATACAAGCATGGATGAACTTGGTCTCAATAAGGTTTTCGCGGCCTTCCTTGTGGCAGCACTTCTGCTGATGGCGGGCATCAAGCTTGCTGANGTGCTGGTGCCGCATTCAGAGCTGCAACAAAATGCCTACATCATCGAGGTGCCGGAAGGTGGAAGTGACGCCGCCGCCGCGCCAGCCGATAAGGGCCCGGAGCCGGTTCTGGCTTTGCTGGCCAGCGCCGATGCGGCAGCTGGCGAGAAGCTTGCCAAAAAATGTACCGCTTGCCATGTGTTTGATCCCGGCGGCGCCAACAAGGTTGGACCAGCACTGTGGAACATCGTCAATGCTGACAAGGGCGCAGTGGATGGGTTNTCCTACTCCAACGCCTTGGTTGAGCATGGCGGTGCGTGGGATTACGTTGCCCTGAACCTGTTCCTTGCCAAGCCAAAGGCCTACATCTCGGGAACGAAAATGAATTTCGCCGGGCTGAAAAAGCCGCAGGACCGCGCCAACATGATCGCCTATCTCCGGCAGCAGGCAGATGCGCCCGCCGCGCTGCCAACCGATACCGAGATTGCCGCCGAGAGTGGAAGCTGATCAGGCCATGTGCGCCGATCCGGCAACCGGACAGATTCACAGCCAGCTCGACAATGACGGGCTGGCTGAATTTTTGTCAGGGCTCGTAGAGGTCAGCCGCCCCGTCATACGGGACTGGTTTCGGAGTGGCGGTNCGGTAGAATGGAAGTCCGACGCCTCGCCTGTCACCCGCGCCGACAAGGCAGCCGAAACGGCGCTGCGCGCTTCCATTGCAGACCGCTTTCCCGATGATGCCATTCTTGGTGAGGAACATGCCGACCAGCCGGGGACGGGCAAGACAGGCTATTCATGGATCATCGACCCNATCGACGGCACCCGTGCCTTTGTCAGCGGCCGTCCGGTCTTTGGCACNCTGGTCGGGCTGGTCTTCGACAACAGGCCGGTTGCCGGTCTGATCGACATGCCGATGCTGGATGAATGCTATGTGGCCGTCGGGGGGACAACCCTGCTGAACGGCGCAGTCATATCAACCAGCGATGTGACCAGCCTGGCGCAGGCGCGCATCGCCACAACAGCGCCAGAAGCCCTGCTGGCCGATAGCCTTGCCGCCTATAACCGGCTGGTGTCGGGTGCGGCCGTATCCACCTATGGCGGTGATTGCCATAATTATGCTTTGCTGGCCGCAGGTCATATTGATCTGGTGCTGGAAGACGGGCTGGCGACGCATGATATCATGGGGGTTGTCGAGGTTATTCGCGGGGCCGGGGGCGTTGTGACAGACAAGCGGGGCGGCCCGGTATCACTGGACGGCACCCACAGTCTGCTGGCAGCGGCGACACCGGCGCTTCATGCCGAAGCGCTGGCCATCGTCAACGCATCATAGCCGGGCAGTCGGGTTGAACAGGGTAGCATTCAGATGATCCGGATCGGCTTTTACGGACATGATGACGATATGGCGGCATGGCGCAGAACGCTGGCCACACGGCTGCCTGCCTTTGAAATATCACGACTGCTCGAACCGGCAGGCCAGGAATGTGATGTAGCCCTTGTCTGGGCGCCACCACCGGGGGCACTGTCCGATTGTCCAAATCTGCGCGGCATCATCATGCAGGGACAGGGTGTTGACCATATGATGCACGATACAACCGTGCCGCGGGACCTGCCGCTGGTGCGGCTTGTCGATCCGGACATGGCCAGTGCGCTCAGCCAGTGGGCCCTGTTATGCGCACTGGATTTCTGGCGGGATGGCGATCATTACCGTACGGCGCAGGCCGAAAAGCGCTGGGATCCGCGCCCGCAGCGCCCGGCCGCCGGTGGACGTGTTGGCATTCTGGGTGTTGGTGCCATTGGCAGTGTCATCGCCAGCCGCTTTGCCGCGCTTGGCTTTGCCGTGCGGGGCTATGCGCGCAGCCCGAAATCCATCGACGGGATAGAGATGTTCGTCGGCGCGGACCAACTGAATGCCTTTGCCGAGGATTTGCAGATTGTTGTATCTGTCCTGCCCCTGACGCCTGACACCACAGGCATTATTGACGCCGGATTCCTGAACCGGGTGACACCGGGGGCATTTGTAATCAATGGTGGCAGAGGCCCGCAAATCATTGATGACGATCTGCTGGCAGCGCTTGATAGCGGTCACGTCGGCGGCGCGGCGCTAGACGTTTTTGCCACCGAGCCATTGCCGCAGACGCATCGCTACTGGACGCATCCGAATGTGCGTGTATGGCCGCATGTGGCGGCACAGACAAACGCCGAAACCGCGGCGGACCAGGTGGCGGCAGCCATCGACAGCATCATGGCCGGGCGTCGGCCGAAAAACCAGGTGGACTGGGCGCGCGGCTATTGATCCGCGCCGGACCGGTCTGCCTCACCCTGCCGCCGCCAGCCGGGCAATATAGTGGTATAATGCCCGCAGGCCCATTGCCTCGCCGCCTTTTGGCCGGCCGGGCCGCGATCCCAGATTCCACGCCATCACATCCACATGCGCCCAGTTTGTATGCCTGCCGGCAAATCGACGCAAAAACAAAGCTGCCGTGATCGCCCCGCCATAGCCTGACCCGCCGGTACTGGACAGGGTGACATAGCCATTATCCAGATGCCGTTCATAAGCCTCAAACAGGGGCAGGCGCCATAAGGGATCGTTCACGGCCTGGCTGGCGGCAAGCAGATCCGCTGCCGTGCTGTCCATATTGCAGAAAAGGGCCGGCAATTCGGTGCCCAGCGCCACCCGCGCCGCGCCTGTCAGTGTGGCAAAGTCAATTATGAAGTCCGGGTCTTCTTCACAGGCCAGCGTCAGCGCATCGGCCAGTACCAGCCGGCCTTCGGCATCCGTATTGCCAACCTCGACATCGATACCGGCACGTGTATCAATCACATCCAGCGGCCGCATGGCCTGCGCGGATACCGCATTTTCTGCCGCCGGCACCAGAATACGCAGCTGTACTGCAAGGCCGCTTTCCATGATGGCCGCACCCAGCCCCAGGACGGTTGCCGCACCCCCCATATCCTTCTTCATCAGTTCCATCGCTTTTGACGGCTTGAGATCGAGCCCGCCTGAATCAAAAGTGATTCCCTTGCCAACAAGGGTGATTTTCGGTCCTGCCTTGCCCCAGCGCATATCAATCAGGCGCGGCGCCACCTCTGCTGCCCGTCCCACTGTGTTAATCGCGGGAAACCCATCTTCAAGATCGACACCGCTGATCACATCAATGGCGGCTTTATGGTGTTCGGCAAGATGCCGCGCGGCTGCTTCCAGCCCGGCCGGGGTCATGTGATTTGGCGGCATATTGATCAAGTCACGGCAGAAGCCTACGCCGCGGGCAAGGCCTATAATGGCGCGTCTGCCACCGGATGACCCTGCGTGATGCGTGCCGCCATCAGACGGAATGCTATCTGGCAGCACCAGTTGGCGTGCCGGTTTTATTTGGTCGTCACCTTCCCGAAAATGACCAAAGCGATATTGTGCCAGCGCCCAGCCCAGCGCAAAGCTTGCCTGATCTATGGTGGCATCACTCTTTTCATCAATCTGCCAGGTAGCGGGGGGCAGGTTGCCTGCAATCTTGGCCCCGTCCCAGATGGCAACATCATCGACGATCCCGATGGCGTCACAATCCGCCACGCCGTCCATCAGCAACAGGCTGGCACCCGCCTTGCCTGCAAACGCATTGGCGTTGATCCAGCCTTGCAGCGCTGCGTCTGCGTCATCCTGCCAGGCCTGAAAGCCAGCGGCCGTCATCAACCGCAAACGCCGCGGCGAGTCCGCAGTTTCAGGAAGCCCAAGCTGATCAATATCCCGTAACGTAACAGCTTTCATAATCGTCAACTTTCCCCGTTTACTGGTCCAGCAAGGCGACGCACATGACGCATCCGCCACTGCAGGGTGATTCCGCGTACACCAAGATATAAGGTAAAGGCGCCCAGAATACCATTCAGCCCAAACCGCCCAAACAGCAGAACCAACAGCAGAAAGCTGAAGGTTGACATGATCATGGCGTTGCGCATGTCACGGCTGCACATCGCGCCCACGAAAATGCCATCCATCTGGAAGGCCAGAAATGAAACCGGCGCCAGCAATACGACCCAGTGCCAATGCTGCAACGTCATGGCCGCGAGATCGGCCTGTGTTGTCATCAATCCTGTAAATACCGGTCCGCCTGCCAAAACCAGCAGCGCGATCACGATCGATGACATGCCAGCCATGACATTTGTGCGCCAAATCACCCGATCCAACATCAACCGGTTGCGGCGGCCTATGGCATCGCCAACCAGCGCCTCTGCGGCATGGGCAAACCCGTCCAGACCAAAGGCAATCAACCCGAACATCACCAGATAGAGCTGCGCGCTGGCGAGTGCCAGATCGCCAAGGCCGGCCGCGCTGTTCAGCAACACGGCCTCGCTGGAAAGCAATAGAAAGGTGCGAATGGTCAGATCGGTGCCGGCATTGAAGAACCGTGACAACGCACGCCTGTCGAGCCATGCAGGGCGCATCTGCAGACTGCGTTTCAAAACACCCGAAAGTATGTCACGCCATTGCCAGCGGATCAGCGCCAGCGTAACGCCAAACCCTGCCCACTGCGCCATCGCCGAGGCCAATGCCACCCCTTCAATCCGCATCCCCAGCCCCAGAACAAAGCTGATGTTCAGGACCAGGTTGCACAGATTCACAAGGGTGATGTGCAGCAACACAAGACGCATCTGTTGACGGCCAAACAATGCCCCCAGCAACACAGCATTGCCGAGCGCGGCCGGCACCGCGAACAGCCGGACTTCGATATAGCGCGTCATCAGCGCCTCAACCTCGTCGCTGGCCGTCAGCATCATCTGAGCTGCCAGATGCACAGCCGGCATGGCCACAACCACCAGGCTGCCAAGCACCATTGCAACCACAAGGCCACGTACCAGATGATGTTCTATGGCCTGCAGATCCTGTCGCCCGTGCGCTTGCGCAACAAGCCCTGTTGTGGCCATCCGCAGGAAGCTAAAACCAAAATAGATGAAATTGAAGACAAGACTGCCAAGTGCTGCACCACCAACAAAGCTTGGATCATCCAGCCGCCCCATCATCGCAGTATCAACTGCGCCAACCANTGGAAAGGTGACATTGGCAAGAAATACCGGCCATGTGATGGACCAGATACGCTGCCAGCTTGTTTGCGCCTGCCAGTCTTCAGGTGATGTTGGTGGCGGAGTGCCGTTCGTATTGCCGTCAGCAGATTGCATATACATGCCCTTTCATCTACATGTCCTTTCATCCCGGCACTTTTGCCATGGGACAGATGAAGACCGGCCCAAGCCGGCAATTGATATAGCAAACATGATTGAAAAATGCTTTAACGACGACATTGCCGTGATCGTCACAGCAAGGAAAGCGCCGCACAGACACAGACGCCATACGGATGAAGATGCCGGATAGGCAACACTGCCATATAGGCCNGAGAACGCAATCGTGTCCGGTTTGAGACATAGAACAATCCTGCTGATGCTGTCTGCCATGCTGGCAGCGGCTGTCCTGATCGGCCATCAGACACTGCCGTCGATGGATCGCGACGAGTCGCGTTTCGCACAAGCCACCAAGCAGATGGTGGCAAGNGGCGATCTGATCACACCGCGCTTTCAGGATGACCTGCGCGCCAAGAAACCCATTGGNATCTACTGGTTGCAATCAGCCTCGGCCGCACTGTTTGGCACGGATGATATCGCGCCTTATCGCCTGCCAAGCCTGCTGGCCATGCTGCTGACCGTTGCTGGCACCTACAGGATTGCAAGGGCATTGTATAAGCCGGATCGTGCGGTTTTAGCCGCAGCTTTATGCGGCGGCACGTTGCTGGTATTTGCNGAAGCCCATCTTGCCAAGACGGATTCCGTACTGATGCTCTGCTGCCTTCTGCAGCAATTTACCCTGATGCGCATTTATCAGGCCTGGCAAAATGGCCGGCGGCTGTCCTACTGGACCTATCTTGGCGTCTGGCTGCCCATGGCGGCAGGCATNCTGATCAAGGGGCCGATTACGCCGCTGCTGGCGCTGACAACGCTGGGCGCGCTGGTGGCATGGCATCGAGAAATCCGCTGGCTGCGTCTGATCCGGCCACTGAATGGCCTGTTGATTGTTGCGGCAATCACCCTGCCCTGGGCCATTCTTGTTACCTTGGCCACCGACGGCGCCTTTCTTGATGNGGCGTTGCGCAATGATTTGGTCGCCAAAGTGCAATCAGGTCAGGAATCGCACGGGGCACCAATCGGCACCTATCTGATGTTGCTGCCGTTACTGATATGGCCCGGCAGCCTGCTGCTGCCTCGCGCTGCCAGCCAGGCATCCCTGCTGTTGTCNCATGTGGAAAGCCGCTTTCTGATTGCCTGGATTCTGCCCTTCTGGGTGATCATCGAACTGGTGCCNACAAAGCTGCCGCACTATCCACTGCCCGTGATCCCGGCGATTGCCGTGCTGCTGGTCTGTGCCGTCAACGCACCACTTGCCGGGCGGCTGAATGGCAAGTTCACCGATCTGATCCGGCGATATGCCGCGGTTGGTCTTGAATGGATCATGCTGGCGGCCGGACCGGTTATCGGCATGATGATGATNTGGGTCGCGCTGACCTATGGCGGGACAACAGGCGGGCGGGCCTTCGCCTTTGCCATGCTGGCCTGCGGTGCTGTTGCCGGATGTCTGTGGCTTAGTTGGCTCTGGCATCGCCGTGGTGGCATACGATATGTCGCCGGCGTGGTTGCTCTGGGTGCCCTGTTTCATTTCATTGTCATTGCCGGGTTGTTTCCCGCATTATCACGCGTTCATCTGGCGCGTGCCATCAGTGATCATCTCGACACTCTGAAGGCATCACCGGCAGCCATTGCCGCCGCCGGCATTCATGAACCCTCGCTGGTTTTTGCCCTTGGACACGACCTGCTGCTGGTTGACGGGCAAGAGGCAGCGCTGTTCCTTGCCGAGGCACCGAATGGACTTGCGATCATCGAAAGCCGGCAACAGGATGATTTCGTCACCATGTCGCGGCAATTGCAATTGGATCTGACGATGATCCATCAGTTGGAAGGGTTCAACATGTCCAAGGGACAGGATGTGCAAATTTTCCTCTATCGATCCACGCCGTTTGACCCGAACGCGCCCAAGAGCTAAGACAGAGCCGTTATTACAACCAAGTCCCGAACGCCGAGCCCTTAAATGACATCCACACCTCGCAAACGCGCCGACGCATCCGTTCCGGATATCTCGGTGATCGTTCCAGTGCTGAATGAAGCCGGNAATATTCGTCCGCTTATTGACGAGATCTGCGATGCGTTTTCCGGCCGCGACTTTGAGATCATCTATGTAGATGACGCCAGCACAGATGATGGTCCTGCTGAACTCGCGCAGGCCATCCGTGATATCCCGCAATTGCGTGTCCTGCGCCATGAAAGACGCGCCGGCCAGAGTGCCGCAATCAGATCGGCCCTTGGTGTGGCGCGCGGCGATCTGGTCGGGGTGCTGGATGGTGACGGGCAGAATGTGCCCGCCGATCTGCCAAAACTGGAAAGCGTGCTGAAGGCAGCTGTTGCCGATGGTCAGGGGACGCTCGGCATGGCAGCTGGCATCCGTGCAAAACGTCAGGACAGTGCAAAACGGCTGATCGCCTCGCGCGCGGCGCGCTGGATCAGGGNCCGATTTCTGGCTGACAGGCACCCCGACAGCGGCTGCGGNACGAAGGTTTTGCACCGGTCACTTTTCCTGCAGCTGCCTTTTTTCAACCACATGCATCGGTTCATGCCCAGCCTTGTGACCCGCCATGGCGGTTTTGTGATCGGCGCCGATGTCGCCCATCGTGAACGCGTGCGCGGCACCTCNAAATATCGTATCCTCGACCGGTTACTTGTCGGGATCAGCGATATTTTCGGTGTGATGTGGCTGTTGCGCCGTGCCCCGCGACAGGGGACAGTGACCGAACTTGGTTTGTCTGAGGATCGCAAGGAGCCGGCGTCATGATCGCCTTTCTTTCGCAACATATTGAAACCGGTGTGCGCGGTTTCGCCAGCATCCTTCTGACAGTCTTTCCGTTTCTGCCAGCCAGCATCGAGACCAATCCCGAACAGATCATGATCATTGTCGGTTTTGCCGGCCAGGGTCTGTTTGCGATGCGCTTTATCATCCAGTGGCTGTCATCGGAAAAACAGGCGAAATCTGTGATCCCTGTTGCCTTCTGGTATTTTTCGATCGGTGGCGGTGCGGTTTTGCTGCTCTATGCNATATGGCGACAGGATCCGGTGATCATCTGCGGCCANGGGCTGGGGCTGTTCATCTATCTGCGTAATCTGTATTTCATCCGGCGCGATGGCGGCGGCAATACATCCTGACGCCAAACAGGCGGAACCCATTACAGAACGGTATCGCCCATTTCCATGATCACCGCCCATTGTGCGGCTGTGACAGGGACAACCGACAGGCGCGGCTGACGCACAAGCGCCAATTCGGCCAGCCTTTCATCCGCCTTTATGGCAGCAAGCGATACCGGGCGCGCCATGCTTTTCACCGCCTTCACATCAACCATGCCAAAGCGACCGGATTCATCGGTNGGATCGGGGTGATACAGCGCGCAGACCGACACAATGCCGACAATCTGTTTTTCATTCACCGAATGATAGAAGAAAGCCAAATCGCCGAGAGCCATCGCCTTCATNTTATTTGATGCCTGATGGTTGCGCACCCCGTCCCAGCCCTCGCCGGCTGCGCCGCGGGCAAGCTGGTCATACCATGACCAGCTTCCGGGTTCCGATTTCATCAACCAGAACTGCATATTGCCTCCTATTCGTGGCCTGCGCGCCGGGCCAGCAGCCCGTTCACAACTTCCTGCAGATTGTGCTGGTGGTTAACGACTTTGTCGACAGCGTCAGTGATGGGCAATTCGACACCGACAGATCGCGCGCGCGCGGCAAGGGCGGCCACCGTATGGCGGCCCTCTGCCAGCACAGAATCAGGTGCCCGGCCCTGNCCAAGTGCCAATCCATAAGCCATATTACGGGAATGCGGCCCGCTGCAACTGAGCGCGAGGTCACCCGCACCCGAAAGGCCGTAGACCGTTTCAGACTGCCCGCCAAGCGCGGTGGTAAACCGCCTCATCTCGGCCAGTCCGCGCGTGATGATAGCGGCGCGCGCATTGTCACCAAGACCAAGGCCGGACGCACATCCCGCAGCAATGGCAATCACATTCTTCATCGCCCCACCGATAGCAACGCCTACTGGGTCCTTGCTTGCATAGACCCTGAGCGGGCTGCCTTCAAAGAGCGCCTGCACGCTGTCAGCAGCAGCCTGATTCTGGCTTGCAGCGGTGATCGCCGCCGGACGTCCACTTGCCACCTCATCGGCAAAAGTTGGCCCAGAAAACACAATATTGGCATGTGCGGGCAACAGGCGTTCAGCCAGCTCGGGCATCAGCAAACCACCAGCCCCATCGCCACCGTCACCATTGTCACCAGCGCCATTTAAGGTCGCCAGCCCCTTGGCACACAGCACNACCGGCACATCCTCGGCAAGCTGTGCGGCCAGCCTGCCAAGGCAGTCTGCTGTTGCGCCCACTGGCAGGACAACAAAAACGATCGTGGCNCTGTCCAGAATGGAATCGTCTGTGCCGGCCGCAAGATGCGGCATGTCCTTAATGTCACCAAGCTGGGGGCACATTCCGCTGGCTAGAGCATCAGCTGTCTGCTGTCGGCGCACCAGCAGATGCGGCGCGGTGCCGGCACGGGCCAGGGCAGATGCGATAGCGCTTCCCCAGCTGCCGCCGCCAATCACAACCGGCATGCCATGGCTGACCTGTGTCATGACCGTACCCCGCGCCCGGGTGGCGGTGCGGCCTGCGGGTCGAGCGGCCAACGTGGCCGCGGTGCGAAATCCAGTGAATCGGGCTGGTCGCGTCGCTCGAGCGCGGCCCAGGCGATCATCGCCGCATTATCTGTGCATAGCCAGGCTGGCGGCACGCTGATCGCAAACCCGGCACCCTGCGCCACGGTGGACAAGGTTTCGAAAATCGCCCGATTCGCCGCCACACCACCAGCAATCACCAGCGTTGACGGGCCATGCGCCTCGGCAAAGCGTTCCATGGCCCGCTTTGTTCTGTCAGCAAGGCAGTCGGCAATGGCGCGTTGCAGGGACGCGGCCAGATTGGCGAGGTCCTGTGACTCAACAGAAGCTTGCGAATCATCGGCCACACAGGCCGCATGGCGCGTGGCAAGGGCGGTCTTCAGTCCGGAAAAGGAAAAATGGCAGTGCGGGGCACCTTTCAGAGGGCGCGGCAGCGAAATGGCTTTGGCATCCCCCGTAATGGCCAGCTGTTCGATAGCCGGCCCGCCCGGATAGCCAAGCCCCATGATCTTGGCGCTCTTGTCAAAGGCTTCACCTGCAGCATCATCCATCGTCGTGCCATAACGTTCATAAGCACCCGGCCCATGCACTGCCAGCAGCTGCGTATGTCCGCCTGATACAAGTAACAGCAGATAGGGAAAATCCACCTTGTCGGTCAGGCGCGGGCTCAGCGCGTGTCCTTCGAGGTGATTGACAGCAAAATAGGGCAGCTGACGGGCGCTTGCGATGGCCTTTGCTGCCACTGTTCCAACCACCACACCACCAATCAGACCGGGCCCGCCCGTCGCCGCAACACCATCTATGCCATCAAGGNCAANTCCGGCAGCATCCAATGCAGCAACGATCACCCTGTCGATCGAATCAAGATGTGCCCGTGCCGCAATTTCCGGTACAACCCCCCCATGNCGGGCATGAATCTCCATCTGCGAGGCAACCTCATTCGCCAGCACCGTGCCATCTGCACGCACCACCGCTGCTGCCGTTTCATCACAGCTGCTCTCGATTCCCAGCATGATAAAGGATGTGCCCATTATGTTCCTTCGCGACCGCCCTGCAAGGCTGGCCATGCCAACAATTTGTCCCGCAGGCCACCATTCTTGATCTGTTGTCCAACCAGCATAGGCAGGCACTTTCTGATTGCCAAACCTGCTGATGCGGCCATGCGACATAATGCGGGTTATATCAGCGGTGTTTTTTGTTTTGCAACTGGCCCAAGGCAGCTTTAGAACAGGCGCCAATGACGCAGTATTCCAATATCTTTAATCAGCAGCCAATGATACTTGCCAGCCGAGCATCNTCNCTGGCGATCGCNCAGGNCCAGATTGTCGCTGACAAGCTGGCGCCGATGCCTNTTGACCTGCTGAAACTGACCACAAGCGGTGACANGATNCTAGACCGCNCGCTNGCTGATGCCGGGGGCAAGGGGCTGTTCATCAAAGANCTGGAAAGCAGTCTTCTGCGCGGTGATGCGGATGCGGCTGTGCATTCCATGAAAGATATGGAGGCATCCTTTGCCAGCGGCACCTGCGTTGCTGCTGTGCTGCCGCGTGAAGACCGGCGTGATGCGCTGGTTGGTCCTTTTTCCAGCCTTGCGGATCTGCCCCAGGGTGCGGTCATCGGCACCTCATCTGTACGTCGTCGTGCATTGTTGCTTCATCACCGCCCCGATCTGGAGATACGGCTGCTGCGCGGCAATGTGAACACACGNATTGCCGCCATGCGTGAAGGACGNTTTGATGCGATCATTCTGGCCATGGCAGGGCTGCGGCGTCTGGGACTGGATGTACCCCATAGCGCCATCAGCCCCGACATCATGCTGCCCAGCGCTGGCCAAGGCGCCCTGGCCATTCAAGCGCGCAATGCGGACGATTCTCGCAGCCAGGCGGTGATTGACGCTGCCGCCACCATCGGCTGCGCGGCCACCACTACAGAAGTGACGGCNGAACGCGCGCTTCTNGGACGGCTCGACGGGTCCTGCCACACNCCCATTGCTGCCAGCGCGACCCTGCAGCCTGACGGCAGGCTGCATCTTGACGGCATGATCCTCAGCACCGATGGCAGCAACGCATTTCGCGACAGTCTGACAGGTGTGGCCAGCGATGCCGTTCAGATCGGCGTGGCACTCGCCGATCANCTGCTTGGCGCGGCTGGTGGCCGGGATTTTCTTGCCTGAACGCTGCAGGTCGCACATCCTGTCAATGACAGCGTGAGCATTAATACGAGACTTCAGCTTATGGCGCCATTCATCCTTTCCGTCCGGCCGCTGCCCGACAGCCAACTGGACAGTGATACGCTTGCACGCCGCGGGGTCCCCGCCCTTGCCGCGCCCTTGCTGGAACCGCAGCCGATTGCCCCAACCTTGCCCGATGATCCATCTCGCTATGCCGGATTGATCTTTACCAGTCGCCATGCTGTTGATGGATTTCTTGCCGCGCTGGGGCATGGCGGGCCTGGTGGCTGGGCCGCATTGCCCGTCTTCGCGGTTGGCCGTGCGACAGCCCGTGTGGCCCGCGCNGCAGGCTTTTCCGTAAAAGTGACCGGTCATGGCGGCGGCGGCGGTCTGGCCCCGCTGATCCGCGAGCATGTCGATGCTGGCGGTCTGCCCTTGCTATGGCCGGCAGCGCGTGATCGCGGCTTTGACATGGTGGCNGCACTGGCGCCCGCAATCACCGTCGAGGATATCGCCGTCTATGCNATGGCGCGCACGCCGCGTCTGACCGATGCTGCGCTGGATGCGCTTGCCTATGGCAAGATCCTGGCAGTGAAGCTTATGTCAGCACGCTCTGCACAACTGTTTTGCGAACAGCTTGCCGAGAACGGTATGGACCACTGCCGTCCGGAAATCATCGTCATTGCTGGCAGTGATGCGATTGCTGCCNCCGCTGGAGATGGGTGGCGCCNNGTCTATGTCGCAAAGCGCCCCACACGNGCACGGCTTTTAGCGATCGCCTCTTTGCTCTATCATCGACGCGAGACGCTGGACTGACCACCAGCACCTGCAGGCAAGGCGCATCGACAGATCATGGCAAACCGTAAAACACCANAAGACACNGACGGCGTTATTGAAGGTNTGGCGGTGGAAAAACAGNCAACCGCNGCAAAATCAACCCGCNCCAAANCNGGCAGCGGTGCTGCCCGCGGCCCGTCCGGAACNCGCCGAGACAANCAACANGNACCCCGCNCNNCTGGCCAGACATCGGGCCAGACATCAACACAGTCATCAGCACAGTCATCAGCACAGGCATCCGGACANACACGCCAAANNACACANCCNNCCGGCCNGNGCAGANTATGGNCAGCNATTGCTGTNCTGGNAGGTCTCGGCATTCTNGGCGCTGGCTATTTTGGCCTGCAAACACAACAGGACCAACAGGCCAAGCTGGACAGGCAGGCAGCTTTGGAAGCGCAGATTGCCCTATTGTCGGATCGGGTTGCCGCGGCAGAATTGGCGCATCAGGCGCTGTTAAAACAGCAACAGGATCTGGACAAGCTGCTGGCGGGGCGTGCTGCTGTCATACCGACAGATATCGCCGAACGTATAGAGGCCATCGCGACACGCCTTGCCGTGGTTGAGGCGGCCGAGTCCTCGCGCGCCGACCAGACAGGGGACAGCACAAACCCGGCAACAGTGATGCCGGCCCTGTCATCCGAAATGCTGTTGGCACAGACCGGCCTTGCCACGCTGAATGCCATTATGGGTGACAACAGTCAGGGGCTGGATCTGGGCCGCTGGTTGCCGTCACTAAGGGCGCTGGTTGATGCCGGGCTGCGGGTTGGTGACCTTGACGCACTGGAAAAGGCAATCGCCGTGAAACCGCCTTCAACAGCGCAGCTGCTGGCGGATGGCAGACGCTTGCCCCGCTTTGCCGCCAAAGCCGCCAGAGCCACTGACGCTGACGCCGACATAGCGGCACAAGCTGATGACGGGGCTGATGATAGCCTGTGGTCATCTCTGCTTGACGGGCTGTCCAGCTTCGTCACTTTGCAGAGAACCGACAATCCCACACCCGCCATACCGCCTGCCGATCAGGCGCTGCAGGCAGCGCTTTCAGCGGGCCAGCTGGCCAGGGCGGTGGCCCTTGTCGCGGGCATGGCACCCGACCCGCAGCGCGATGCATGGCGCGCCGCCGCCGAAGCACGATTGCTGGTCGACAGCATCCTTGCCGACATGGTGGTGGCACTCACCGGGGATCTGGCCCGGCTCGTCACGCCGGTTGAGGGGCCATGATGTATCGTCGCCTCGTCTTTCTTGTGTTGCTTGTTCTTGTTGCCGGTGCGGTGGCCAGCTGGCTGGCCATACAGCCCGGCATGCTGCAGCTGGAATGGCTTGGCTATAATCTGCAGATGCGGACCAGCCTTGGCGTCGCGCTGCTGGTCATTCTGGGGCTTATG
>NYYG01000074.1 GCA_002686685.1 SAR116 cluster bacterium
TCATAATTCATGATCCTGCAGCACCTATCATTTCCACCAGCCGGTCCACATGTTCAACAGGTGTTTCAGGTGTTATGCCATGTCCAAGGTTGAAGATGTGCGGACGGCCACTGCAAACATCAAGGATCTCTGCGATGGAATCCTGCATTTTTTTACCCGCATCAATTAATGTCATGGGGTCGAGATTGCCCTGAAGCACTATATCCTCTGGCAAATGCTGCGCCGCCCAGCAGATATCCGTGCCATGATCGATACCGACAGCGCGAACACCTGACAATTCACAATACCGCACCAGGCCTTCACCGATACCCTTTGGGAAACCGATAACCGGCTTTCTGATACCGCGGCGTGCCAGCTGATCAATGATTTGTGCAACGGGGTCAGACACCACATGGTCCCGTGCATGCGCCGGAACAGCGCTTGCCCAGCTGTCAAACAACATCAGCGCATCAGCACCAGCACGCGCCTGCAGTTCCAGGAACCGAACCGTTGCCTCAATCACAAGTTCCAGCAGNGCNTCAAAATTGCGATTATTCTCCCACAACCAGCNCCGTGAGGTCGGAAAATCGCGCGATGACTGNCCTTCCAGCATATAGGTGATGATTGTCCAGGGTGCGCCGGCAAAGCCAATAAGTGCGGTTTCTTCTGGCAAGTGTGCGCGCGTCATCTGAATTGCCTGTCCCACGGATGCCAGCCGGTCTGGCATTTGGTCAAGCAGCGCTACATCGATATCGCTAACCGCCTGCAAGGGTTCGAGAAGCGGGCCGGTTCCGGGAACGAACCGGACATTCCTGTTCAAAGCCCATGGAACAAGCAAGATATCGGAAAAAATGATCGCCGCGTCAAAACCGAATCTTTTTATCGGCTGCATTGTCACTTCAGACGCTTTGGTGCTGTTCAGACAGAATGAGATGAAATCAGGTTCCGAGGCCCTCAAAGCACGATATTCCGACATATAGCGGCCAGCCTGTCGCATAAGCCACACCGGTGGCGGTGTGTTTATGGTGCCGGATAATGTGTCAAGAAAACGGGACGTCATGGGTGAAGGCTCTCTCATATAATAATAGATATTATATATAGGGTTGTTGTTTAGGTAGATGGTTGTGGAAAGCGGTGCGTAGAATTCTGTAAACAGCTTATCCCCAGCACTGTCACCAGTGTCCTATCGCAATCTTTGAGCCAGTGACAGAAGATTTTATGTTTTCATCCCTATCCACATTGCGGATGCGCAAAGGATATCCACAACCGTATAAAAGATGCCCAATCTGTGGACTGATGCCTGTCTCAACGCACATTAGGAAATCAATCCCCATTTTACAATTTCAGCACGCAATTCGCCCCACAGGCTACGGGGCATAACGTATCTGACGGCCAATGGTGAAACTGGACCGCGCATGAACAGATGGCAGAAATGGGATGACAGGCTGGGCTTCCCCCCATAATTTAGGCGCATGAACAAACCGCCCTTGCATTTGCACCTTGTCTCGGACTCGACGGGTGAAACCGTGCATCAGATTGCACGTGCCTGTCTGGCACAATTTCCGAATGTGCGCACAACCGAGCATATCTGGACCTTGGTGCGCAGTGAACGTCACGTTGAGGCTGTTATCAAAGGCGTTGACCGCAATCCCGGTATTCTGCTGATGAGCATCGTGGATCCTGAAGTGCGGCGTACCCTTGAATCCCATTGCAAGGCACGCAAAATTGCACATGTCTCGGTTCTGGATCCGGTGGTTGATCTTCTGGGCGGCCTGCTGGGTCAACCGGTTGAAAGCCGCCCGGGTGGGCAGCGTCAACTCGACACCGCATATTTTGACAGGATGGCCGCGGTGGAATTTGCCGTCGGTCATGATGACGGGTTGAATATGAATGAATTGGGAGAGGCTGACATCCTGCTTGTCGGCGTGTCCCGCAGCTCGAAAACACCGACATCCATGTATCTGGCACACAGGGGATACAAGGTTGCCAATTATGCGCTGGTGCCGAATGTGCAGTTCCCGGCCTATTATCTTGATGGCATCCGTGTCTTCGTNGTTGGCCTGACCAATGATCCAAAACGTTTGAGCGTGTTACGCAAAACCCGCCAGATAGCCATATCGGATGAGGCAAACACCTCATATGCCGATGTTGACCAAATCAAGGATGAGGTAAGGGACGCACGCCGCCTGTTTGCACATCACGGCTGGCCTGTCATTGATGTCACGCGGCGCTCGGTTGAAGAAACTGCCGCGGCTGTCATCCAGCTCCACACCAAATGGCTGGAGGAAACAGGGTGACGGAACCCACCCCTTTTGCATCTCTGCCATCAGGCCCCCTGATCCTTGCATCTTCGAGCCATACCAGACAGGCGCTTCTTGCAGCTGCCGGTATTGATCTGCGCACCGCACCGGTGGCGATTGACGAGGCGTCCATACGTACCGCCTGTGCGGCCGATCATGTCGATCCCGTCGATGTTGCCATTCTTCTGGCGGAAATGAAGGGGACAGCTGCCTGCCAGCGTCATGCGATCGCTGGCGGCCAGCTGGTACTGGCTGCGGACCAGATTCTCGTTCTTGACGGGCATATGTTTGGCAAACCGGATAGCCGAGATACTGCGCATGATCAACTCAGCCGTCTACAGGGTCAGACGCACAGTCTGATCACCGCCGTTGTCATGTTTCGTGACAGCACGCGCATCTGGCATCATGTTGACACGGCACGCCTGAAAATGCGCGCATTGGATGATGATGCTATCAATGACTATCTGGACGTGGTGGGAAGTGCCGCATTCTGGGGCCCTGGAAGCTATCAGGTAGAAGGTGCCGGCATCCATCTCATGCAGGAAATTGACGGCAGTCACACATCAATCCTTGGGTTGCCGATGTTGCCGATACTGGCTTTCTTGCGTGAACATGGTCTGACGCTGGACACGCATGGGCGTACCAGCAGCTGAGGGCACGCGGATGAAGAGCGCTAGATGAAAATTATCGGTCTCACAGGCGGCATTGCCACGGGCAAGTCAACAACTGCCACAATGCTGCGCGATCGTGGCATTCCGGTGCATGATGCGGATGCAGTTGTTCACAGATTGATGGCCGCAAACGGTGCAGCTGTTCAGCCGGTAATTGACAGATTTGGTGACAGTGTTCTGGCGTCCGACGGGTCCATAGACCGCCAGGCCCTTGGTGGCATTGTCTTCAAAAATGCGGCAGACCGCCGTCAGCTTGAATCAATTATTCATCCATTGGTGACCGCTGACAGGGATGATTTTCTGGCCGAAAGCCGGTCTATGGGTGCGCCATTGGTGGTTCTGGATGTTCCGCTGTTGTATGAAACTGGTGGAGACGCCGCCTGTGACTTTGTCATTTTATGTGACGCTGACAGCGCGACACAAAGGGATCGTGGCATGGCGCGAAGCGGTATGACCGAACAAAAATGGGATGCCATTCTCGCCAGCCAGATGCCAATGGAAGACAAACGCGCGCGCGCAGACGCCGTCATAGAAACACAATATGGGCTGGAAGCGGCGCGTCGCCAGCTTGATGAGATTCTGGACCGGATAAGAGTGCCGGACGCGTCCCGAAATGCTGCGGCCAGGTCGACAGGGGTGGATCGCCATGACACGTGAAATTGTTCTCGATACAGAAACGACAGGCATTGATCCCAAAAACGGGCACCGGATTATTGAAATCGGCGCATTGGAAATGATCAACCATATGCCGACTGGCCAGCAGCTGCATCTCTATATCAACCCTGAAAGAGAGATTGAGGCAGAAGCTGTTGCCATTCATGGCATTACATCAGAATTTCTGGCCGATAAGCCGGTATTTGCCACCATTGCCGACGAATTTCTCACTTTTGTGGGTGACTCGCCGATGGTGATCCATAACGCGCCATTCGACATGGGCTTCATCAATGCCGAGCTGGCGCGTCTGGACCGTGAACCGCTGCCCATGAGCCAGGCGATCGATACTTTACCCATGGCGCGGCGCAAATTCCCTGGTGCACAGGCCAATCTGAACGCGTTGTGCCGTCGTTTCGATATTGATAACACCCACCGCGACCTCCACGGTGCGCTGATCGACGCAGATCTTCTTGCTGCTGTCTATGTGGAACTGCTGGGTGGTCGCCAACCCGACCTGTCGCTGGAACCGGCTGCTGCCGGCACCCGCGCCTCGGCCGGCAGCGGGCAGACCGATGACAGCGGCTTTGCATTTCGCGCGGACAGCAATCAGTTTGACCGGCCGCATGCGCCCAGCAAGGAAGAAATCGATGCGCATGACGCACTTGTTGCGCGCATTGATGATGCCGTTTGGTCGCGCTAGCTTCAGCAGCGCTGGCGGTCAGCTCTCAGCGTCCGCCCCGTTACCGCTGGCTTTCTGTGCCTCCATGTTCGACTGGTAGACAGCAACAAAATCAATCGGTTGGATAGACAGGGGCATGAAACCGCCATCGCGGGTCATGTCTGAAACAATCGCACGCGCAAACGGGAACATCAGCCGCGGCGCTTCGATCATGATCAGCGGGTTCAAGGTTTCCCGGTCCACACCTGGCGCCGATACAATGGCACAATAGCTCAGCTCGGCGAGAAACAGTGTCTTGTCCTCGCTCTTTGCCTTGGCCGAAAGCATCAGGGTGACTTCATATTGCTCCCCGTTCAGGCCGCGTGCGCCGACATTGACACCAATTTCGACATCGGGCTGCGCAGGCGGTGACATCAGGATATCAGGGGCATTCGGATTTTCGAAAGAAAGGTCTTTCACATATTGCGCATGCACGACGATCTGGCGCTGCGGCTGCCCAGATTCGGCGCTGCCGGATGCTGCTGCCTCGGCAGCAGGCGCATCAGTTTCAGTTTTGTCTGGCGTTTTGGCCATATCGATCTCCGTCACGCGGTTGCCACATCTTTTTTTGTGCCAGGCCAGCCCGATCGGGCGTGGGGCCGAATGCGGCAATAGCATGCACATGCAAGGCATCGCAACCCGCTCAATGCCCAATCAGCCAGCGCATTCTTGAAATATATCAGGTCAGGGCTTGTCGATGCGGGGCGTGTCCACAGGCTTTTCTTCAAAATCACCTTCGATTACCGCATCATCTGGCGCGTCATGGTGACGGGTCGACGGGCCTGGTCCACGGGCCTTCTGAAACGGATCAAAATCGTCATCAAATCCGCTGCCTCTGGATCGCTCGGCTTCGGATCGGTCCATACCCGGTTGGCCCATGCCCGCCTGGAAAGAAAACCGCCCTGTGCCGCGCGATACCATGCGGCTGATTAGCCCGGCCCCGAAAAATGTGCGGATGCCAGGGACAAACAGCAGCAGGCCCATTGCATCAGTGATATATCCCGGTATCAGCATCAGCACCGCTCCTGCAGCAATGGCGGCNCCATCCGCCATGGATGCCACCGGNGTTTCGCCGCGCGCGATTTTGTGCTGCAGCGTTGTGAGNATCGCGCGGCCCTGACTTTTCAAAAGCCAGATTCCCACCATTGCNGTGACGACAATGCCGATGANTGTCAGCAAAACACCGATTTCAGAACCAATGGCAATGAAAACAGCCAATTCGGCCCAGGCCCAAAGGGCAAGAAATATGAGAATGAAAACCGGCACGTTTTTGCCTTTTCTGTTGCAGACACTTAAAAAATCCGGCCACCTCACCCTGCATGACGGGCAGGTGATAAAAATAATTCGCTGGTGGCAACTTGCCGGATCATTTACATAACATATGTATCCTNTATNCACGCATTGTAAGAGACTTTGCGAACGGAACCAAATCATCCCGCTGGGGGAGATCGTGCCTTTTATCGATATTATCATTTTCGCTGTTATTGCTGTGCTGCTTGTGCTGCGCCTTCGCTCGGTGCTGGGACAACGCACCGGCTATGAGGAACAGCAAGNCAANACCAGTAAATTTGAGGCGGCTGCCGACGTCATCCCGATTGATTCAGGCCGCAAGACCGCGATTAATGACGGCCACGGGATCGACGCGCTGCGGAAGGCCGACAGGCAGTTTTCCGANAGCCAGTTTCTTGACGGNGCCGCTATGGCATTTGACATGATCCTGAAGGCTTATGCTGCAGGCGACATCNCCCAGCTGAAGCGTCTCCTGAGCTATGACCTTCTGCAGAGCTTTACCGCGTCGATTCAGCAGCGCAGTACTGACGGCGAAAATCTCGAGATCGTGCTTGACGAGCTGAAGGCCGCTGANATTTCTGATGCCAAAGTGTTCGACAATGTTGCATCCGTCACCGTTCGTTTTCAGTCTACCCAGACGCGCACACTCACCGATACCGACGGTAACATCATTGAAGATGAGGATACCGGAACGCGCGATCTCGTGGATATCTGGACTTTTGAGCGNGACCTGACGCTGGATGATCCAAACTGGAAACTCGCCGAGACCGAAGCGCCGGACGAGGATTGAACCAACACCCCGGGGGCATGAAAACCCATGACCGGATCTGGCAGACATCCTGATGATGACACAGCGCTGTGGCAGAAAGTCACACGCGGCGTCACGCCTTATGACCGGCACGCCGAACTGACGGCGGCAAAGCCTGCACCCGTCANCCNGCCTCGCAAGAAAGCGAAAAAACAGGTCAAGGCACCGGCGCCGCGGCTTGTCGGGCGTCTGGCGTCGGCCCCCGAACAACCGAAACCGATAGATGTCTCTGCTGGCGAACATGCCGGCATTGACCGGGCCTCGCGCCGCCGGCTCGTTCAGGGCACTCTGGAGATTGGTGCACGCCTTGACCTGCATGGCATGACNGCAGCACAGGCTGAACGCAGCCTTGCCCGCTTCATCGACAGCGCATCAACAGCCCATCACCGCTGCGTACTTNTCATNACCGGAAAGGGACGCGAGGGCCAGGGCGTGCTGCGCCGCCTGGTGCCGCAATGGCTGAAAACGCCGCCGCTGTCCGGCCGCATACTGGCAATTTCNAAGGCAACGCAGGCGGATGGTGGTGAGGGTGCGCTCTATGTCATGCTGCGCCGTCCGCGAAATACATCATGACACCATTTGGCGAAAAGATGCAGCAATTGCGCGCGTCCCGCGGTTTGACACAACAGCAGCAGGCGGCGGCACTTGGTGTTTCGAAGGCCTATATATCGGCGCTTGAGAATGGCGCCCGCGGCAGGCCGTCAGCGCCTCTTGTCGATCAGATCTGTGTCTGGTTGGGCCTGATCTGGGATGATGCCGAGGAATTGAAATCTCTGGCTGCCATGTCACATCCAAAACCCACCATAGATGCCACGAGATGTGATGCGATGGCTGTACAGCTGGCCAATCTCGTGGCGGGCAATATCCGCAATTTTGATTCCGCTGCCTGTGCGCGCATAATCGATGTCATCGAAGACGAAATGGGTCGGCTGAACAAATCTTGAGCCTGCCATCTGCCGGCACTCACGACCATTCGTGATTTTGTCAAAAGCCCAGCCTGTGATACATACGCGCCAGAGTAATCGTAAGACCAAACAACGTTGTTCTGGAAAAGGTGCAACATGACACCCGAAAAACTGATAGGGCGTGCCGCAAAGAGATCGGTGGAAACACCGGCACGCCTGAACAGCAATGATCTTGACGAGCTGTGTGACGCGGCTGACGAGGCCATTCTGTCTGGGGGTGGTTTTGGCTGGCTATCCCCCCCGCCGCGTTCCGTCATGGAGGATTACTGGCGGGGTGTTCAGATGATTCCAGAACGTCATCTGGTGGTGGTACGTCTGGACAAGGTCATTGCTGGCAGCTGTCAGATTGTCTGTCCGCCGCGCAACAACGAGGCGCAGGCATTTTCCTGCAATTTGACCACCTTCTTTGTGGCGCCATGGGCGCGTGGCCATGGTCTTGCCGCGCTTCTCATCGGTGAAGCCGAGGCGCTGGCCAAATCAAAAGGTTTCACCATGATCAATCTTGACGTGCGTGCCACTCAGACGCGCGCCATCCAGTCTTTCGAGGCGTGTGGCTTTCAGCATTACGGCACGAATGCCTATTATGCGCGGGTCGATGATGAATATGTAACCGGGTTCTATTATCACAAGGAATTGTCGTGATGACGTATGATGACAGCAATATCTTTGCACGGATCCTGCGTGGTGAAATTCCAAACAAGACAGTTGCTGAAGATGAATTCACACTCGCCTTTGAAGATATAAACCCGGCACGCGCCGTTCATGTGCTGGTGATACCCAAGGGCCACTATGTCGACTGGCTTGATTTTTCTGCCAACGCGACGGCCGAGGAACAGGCTGCCTTTACCCGCATGATTGCGCATGTTGCCGAAATTACCGGCATTGCTGATACCGGCTTTCGCGTGATTTCAAATATCGGTACCGACGGCCATCAGGAGGTACCGCATCTTCACATGCATGTTCTTGGTGGCGAACCCGTTGGCAGAATGCTGTCCCGCAGCTGACTCACAGCTGAATCCCAACGCGAGCTCGCCTCGATAAATTAGAGAAATCTAACAAACTTGAAGGCCCGCCTTTATCGCAACATCATCCGCCCATCCATTCGGATAAGGCAAAAGAACATGCATGCCACAATCACAACCGTTGCTTTTCGCGGTATTGAGACAATCCCTGTTGAGGTGCAGGTGCATATTGCCAACGGGCTTCCGGCCATGCTC
>NYYG01000012.1 GCA_002686685.1 SAR116 cluster bacterium
CAGCCTGTTTCTGGCCGGGATCGTGCCGGGCCTTGTGATGGGCGTCGTCCTGATGGGGATGAACGCCTGGATATCGCATCGCCGTGATTTCGGCCAGGAAGATGCGGTGCCGCTCCGCGAGCTGCCGCGCGTCACGGCAAAGGCGACGCCCGCCCTGCTGATGCCGGTGATCCTGCTGACCGGTATCTATTCCGGCGTCACCACGCCGACAGAGGCCGCCGCCGTGGCNGCNCTNTATGCNCTGATCGTCGCGGCCGGCCTGTACCGGGCATTGAAGCTGAGAACGCTGTACGAGGTGTTTGTCGAGAGCGCACGATCGGCAGCCTCCGTCGGCCTCGTGATCGGCGCCTCGATGATTCTCACCTATGTGGTGATTCAGGAGAATATTCCGCAGACGATCTCGACCCTGCTGGCCGGGGCCGACATCAGCCCGCTGATGTTCCTGTTCCTGGTGAACATTCTGGTCCTGCTTCTGGGCTGCGTTCTGGATGCCACCGTGATCATTCTGGTGATCGTGCCGCTGTTCATCCCGACCTGTAACGCGTTGGGGATCGATCTTGTCCATTTCGGGGTCCTGATTGTCGTGAACTCCATGATCGGCCTGATCACACCGCCCTACGGCATTCTGCTGTTTGTCATCAGTGCTGTGACCAAGATTCCGCTGACAGAGATCATTCGTGAAATCTGGGCTTTCCTCGCGGTGCTGCTGGTCGCCTTGCTGGCTATGATCATGTTCCCCGATCTGGTTCTGTGGCTGCCGCGCAGCCTTGGATACTAGGCCCATGCAAAATGCTCCGTCAGGCCAGTTATACGCCGCGCAAGATGGCGCACCTGCCCCGCTATTGAATGTAGGGTTGATCGGCACCGGCAGGATCAGCGATATCTACCTGCAGACATGCGCGTCATTCCCTGACATCAGCATCGCCGCCTGTGGCAGCCTTGATCTTGAGGAGAGCCACCGGAAGGCCGTGCAATATGACATCCCGAAGGTGGTGAGCCCCGAGGACATCATCGCCGATGACAGCATCGACTGCGTCCTGAATCTTACAATTCCGGCCGTCCATGCCGAGGTCAGCATGGCCGCCCTGGCAGCCGGCAAGCATGTCTATTCTGAAAAGCCGTTTGCGACCACGCTTCAGGACGGGCAACGCATCCTCGATCTTGCCGCCGCAAAGGGGCTGACGGTTGGCAATGCCCCCGACACCTTTCTCGGCGGACGCTGGCAGACAGCACGCAAGCTCGTCGACAGCGGGGTAATCGGCACGCCGATCGGCTGCATGGCGCATGTCGGAACGCATGGTGTCGAACGGCACAATCCAAATCCCGATTTCTACTACCAGCCGGGGGGCGGGCCGCTGCTGGACCTTGGCCCCTATTACCTGACCGCAATGGTGTTTCTGATGGGACCGATCAGGCGGGTCAGCGGCATGGCAAGCCGGTCCTTCGACAGGCGGCAGATCGAAAATGGTCCACGGCACGGAGAATGGATGAATGTCGAGGTCGACACCCACTCTTTGTCGATGATGGAGTTCGCCTCCGGCGCCATCGGCAACATGACCATCAGCTTTGATATATGGGACAGCGAAACCCCGCGGTTCGAGATCTACGGCACCGAAGGAACGATCTGCATTCCGGACCCGGACCCGGTGCATGGCGCGAACAACTTTCACGGCCCCGTCTGGTATCGCACCCGCAAGACAAGCCGGTGGGAGTTCCAGCCTCGTCCGACCGACAGGCCTGCTGTCTGGCTTGAAGCCGACAACACACATGGCTTCAATGCCAACAGCCGCGGCCTCGGCCTGCTGGAAATGGCCCATGCGCTGAATGAAGGCCGGGCACCACGCGCCAGCGGCGAGCTGGCACAGCATGTTCTCGAGGTCATGCTGGGTATTGAGGAATCACCGAAACAGGGTGGCTTTGTCGATATCGCCAGCAGCTGCGCCATTCCCCCTCTTCTTCCAGAAAATTTTCCGGGCTGACCAAGATGACTGTTCAGAAACTTGATATCGCCGAACCGTTCTTTTCCGTGTCGATGGTCAGTCACGAGGCCAGCCTGAACATCACCGGCCGCACAATCGTCCTGAACCTGGCCGACAGCCCGATCCGCATCCGCGAACAGACACTGGGAAGCCTGCAGTCCGTCATCCTTCGTGACACNGACATCGAGAATGTTCAGCACGCCATTCTTGTCGAGCGGTTCGACGACCACCCTGACGAGGGTGCCCTCATGGAAGAGGTGCGCCGGAGTTGGCCGTCGGCGTTCGAGGTACGCGGCGAGGAACGGCTTCGCGGCATCGGCCATTACATGTCCCCCAAAATCTGGGTCGGGCGGATCGGGGTGACGATGTACCATTCGGCGACGGTGCCACTGAATGTCGGGCTTCACCGCGACCATGCCTTCTGCCCGGTTCCCGGGTTCCGCGAGGTGCACACGCAGATTGTCGGGTTCGGCAAGATGCAGCAGTGCCGCGAGCGCGACGTCGACACCCTCTATCTGGAGGANCCGATGGCGCCTGGCACCACGCACCGGCCGATGTATGACGATCAGGGCAACTATCCCTGGCATCAGTTCGAAACCATCACGCCATCNATCTTCATGGCGGTCGAGATGCTGCCGGACGGCGCATCGCCGCCACAGCTCTAGGAGATCCAGCATGGCCATTCTTCCCGGCAGTATCGATTTTGACGAACCATTCCCACGCCAGACCCGCCGCCTGCGGCTGGGTGTTGTCGGGGGCGGCCGGATTTCGCAGACACAGGCCATGGCCGCCCGCATGACTGACCGCTGGGACATTGTCGCCGGNGCCTTTTCATCCGATCCGGCCAGGGCGCAGCAGCGCGGTGAAGAGTGGAATGTCGCCGCGGACCGCTCCTATGCCGATTTTCAGGCGATGGCAGTCACGGAAGCCGCACGTGCCGACGGCATTGACGCGGTGATGATCACCACCCCGAACCATGCGCATTTCGCAGCTGCGGCGGCCTTCCTCGAAGCCGGCATCGATGTCATCTGCGACAAGCCGCTGACGAATGTTCTCGCCGAGGCGGAACAGCTGGAGAGGCTCGCGGGAGACAAGGGGCTGGTGTTCGCCGTCTGCTACACCATGTCCTGCTATCCGATGATCCGCCAGGCGCGCGAAATTGTGGCCTCAGGCGTTCTGGGCCGGATCAACCAGATCCATGTCGAATTCATGCAGGACTGGATGACGCCCGACAATGCTGCTGATGCGCCGCATGTGAAATGGCGCCTTGATCCGAAAATTTCCGGACCGACAAGCTGTGTCGGGGATATCGGAACCCATGCGGCCCATCTGGCCCAGTTTGTCAGCGGCCTGGCGATGACCGGACTGCGCGCGGATTTTCATGTGTGCGGCGCGCCCAAGCCGCTTGAGGACACCGCCTTCATGGCGGTCAGGTATGACGGCGGCGTGCCCGGGACATTAATGGCGACACGTCAGGCCCCCGGCAATCGCGGCGGCTTGCGCCTGCGTATTTTCGGCAGCCTTGGCGGGCTTGAATGGGACATGGAAGAGTGTGACCGGCTCAGGCTCAACATCTTCGGACAGCCTGACCAGACCCTGACACGCGGACATGGCCACGGGCTGTCCCCGCGAACAGAAAGGTTCGTGCGGACCGGCAGAGGCTTCCCGGAAGGCCTGATCGAGGCCTGGGCCAACCTCTACACCGAATTTGCCCTCGCTGTCGGCGCGCGGCGTGACGGGCTGGAGCAGCCGGATGACTGGCTGGGATATCCCCGCATCGGCGATGGCGTGACAGGTGTGCGGTTTATTGAGGCGGCTGTCCGGTCGAACGCGGCCGGCGGGTCCTGGGTGGATATCTGAGCGTTGCAGGGCGCGGCCGCGTGGTCAGGCTAACGGCAAAGCAGGAGAACTTCAGATGAAGACATCGACAGCCACCGTTTCGATTGCAGGTGACCTTGGCGAGAAGCTCGCCGCGATCGCCAAGGCCGGCTTTGACGGCATCGAGATTTTCGAACAGGACTTCATCAGCTTTGACCTGAGCCCCGCGGATGTCCGCAAGATGGTGGCTGATCAAGGGCTGGAGATCACATTGTTCCAGCCATTCCGCGATTTTGAAGGCCTGCCTGAGGGGCCCCTGAGACAGCGCGCCTTTTCGCGGGCGCGCCACAAATTCGACCTGATGTGTGAACTTGGCACCGACCTGATGCTGATCTGCTCGTCGGTACATCCAGCGGGGCTTGGCGGGATCGACCGCTGCGCCGATGACTTTCAGGAACTTGGCGAAATTGCAAAAAGCTATGGAGTGCGGGTCGGGTATGAGGCGCTTGCCTGGGGACGGTTCATCAATGACCACCGTGATGCCTGGGAAGTGGTGCGCCGCGCCGATCACGAGAATGTCGGCCTGATCCTTGACAGCTTCCATA
Source organism: SAR116 cluster bacterium (assembly GCA_002686685.1). Classification (GTDB taxonomy): domain Bacteria; phylum Pseudomonadota; class Alphaproteobacteria; order Puniceispirillales; family Puniceispirillaceae; genus UBA8309. The sequence continues at coordinate 4,403 of NYYG01000012.1, forward strand.
CGCTTGGCCGCAAGCTCGACCCGGACAGCATCCGCACCATTCCCGGTGACAGGATCTTCTTTGTGCAGCTGGCTGACGCGCCGGCCATCGACATGGACCTTCTTTACTGGTCACGCCACTTCCGAAACATGCCCGGCGAGGGCGATCTCGATCTACCGGCGTTCATGGACGCGCTTTATGCCACCGGATATGACGGGCCGCTGTCGCTGGAGATCTTTAATGACGAATTTCGGCGCGGCGACGCCGAGATGGTTGCCCGCGACGGACATCGGTCACTGATCAACCTGATGGATGATCTTCGCCGCCGGTCAGACCGGCCCGCACCTTCATTGCCCGTGCTGCCGGAGCGCGTCGATGTGGCGGGCGTCCAGTATGTCGAGCTGGCTTGCAAGCCCGATGACATAAGCGAGATCGAATCACTGCTGACCAAAGTCGGGATGGTGAAGACCGGGACGCATAAATCAAAACAGGTGGCGCGGTTCCAGAACGGAAATGTGAATATTCTGGTGAATTCCGATCCGGCTGGCCGATCATTTGATCTGGCAAGTGAACATGGGGCGGTCGTCAGTGAAATTGCCTTCACGACACCAGATGCGGCGGCAGCACANAAGCGGGCGCTTGCGTTGGGGGCGGAACCTGTCGCCCTGCCCCATCAAGCCGGCGAGCAGAANATACCTACCGTCCGCGGCGTTGCGGAAAGCCTGATCCGGTTTCTCGACCCGACCATGGACATCTGGGCCTCGGATTTTGAGAAACCTGACGGCAGTGGACCCGCTGGCACGAATGGTGTGCATAGCATCGACCATATCGCCCAGACCATGGGATATGACGAAATGCTGAGCTGGACCCAGTTTTATACGAGCATTTTCTCCACGGCTAAATCTCCCATGGTCGACGTCATTGATCCGGAAGGCATCATCCGGAGCCAGGCGGTGACAGGCCAAGATGGCGGTTTGCGCCTGACCCTGAATGGCAGTGAGGCCCGCCGCACAAGCGCCCACAGATTTGTGGCCGACGGGGCCGGCGCAACGGTTCAGCATCTGGCNTTTGCAGTGAATGAGGCGGTGGAAATGGCCGAGCATCTTCACCAGAACGGCTTTTCCATTCTGCCGCAAACCGAGAATTATTATGCGGATCTTGCCGCGCGCTTCGACCTGCCAGAAGCCTTCATCGCCAAGCTGAAAGCCCTGCACATCCTCTATGACGAAGATGAGTCGGGCGGCTTTCTGCATTTTTACGGCACGGTNTTCGGCAACGGGCTGTTTTTTGAATTTGTCGAACGGCGCGACGGATATGACGGGTTCGGCGCGCCCAACGCCCCGTTCCGCCTGGCAGCGCAGCGGCGGATGGCAGCCAATGCGCCTGCAGGCTGATCAGCACCGGTATCGCCAAACAACCGTTTTCCAGTGATTGTTAAGAGGNTGAAATGGTGGGCGTGACAGGGATTNAANCTGTGACCCCTACGATGTCAACGTAAGAGNNGCGCAGGTTTAATCCTGANTATCTGACTGTTATTCATNTGTNTTTANGGATTGCANGGCAGGCGGATTAGCCNCGTGTCTGCACTATGTATGCAATGAAATGATATTCGGATGCATAAAGATAAAAACAGTCAAAGCCTGTTTTGACCGTGATCTGAGGGGAGGTTCAGCCCCCTTGGCACCGCTTACGCTATGGATGGCCGCAATTGCCAGCCAATGCCACGACACCTATCATTGCTCGCAAAGGCTACGACCACAGATGGAGATGTCGGCGTGTATCAGCGTGTAATCACTCTCACCTTCAAGGACGAACTGAGCAAGGAAGCGATCA
>NYYG01000075.1 GCA_002686685.1 SAR116 cluster bacterium
GCACGCAGAATCAGCCTGACGCTGGCCTATTCCCTTATGTTCCGTGAAATCTGCAAACTGATGGGAACCACCGTATCGCTTACAATGCGCAAACCTTTACATGCAGAGACGCTGGCGCAGTTGTCAGACCGAAAGGCGATCATCGACCATCTGCGCGACCATACTTACGGTTTGCTCTGATTGTCGCCCTTGCTGGTGTCAGATTTGTCAGCTGGTTCTGGCCTCTGACGCGGTGACCGGCTGGTCTGTACGATCAATACCCATCGCCATAATGCCCTGCAAGGATGCCGTCCCCCTGGCAGATGGGGCCGGTACCGGGACGCTTCAGTCCCGCACGCTTTTATCGCGCCATGTTCGACCGCCGCCAGCAGCCATCGACATGATCATTCACCATACCGATACCCTGCATGAAGGCATAGATGATGGTGCTGCCGACAAAGCTGAACCCTCGACGTTTCATATCCTTTGACAGCTGGTCGCTCAGCGGAGTCGACGCCGGCACATCAGAGGTGCTGGCAAAGCAGTTGATGACCGGCTGGCCATCGACAAAACCCCAGAGATAGGCATCAAGGCTGCCATGCGTCTGCCGCAGGGCGAGGATGGCTTCGGCATTGCTGCGCACCGAGGCAATTTTCATCCTGTTCCGCACGATACCGGGGTCATTGCGCAGGTCCAGCAGCGCAGAATCCTCCATGGCGGCCACCCGCTCGACATCAAAATCATGAAAGGCCGCACGGTAACCTGCGCGTTTGCGCAACACGACATCCCAGCTGAGACCGGCCTGCGCGCCTTCAAGGGTCAGCATCTCGAAAAGATGCCGGTCATCATGGACCGGCACACCCCATTCCTCGTCATGATAGCGTGCCAGCACATGCTGTCCCGCCGCCGTGCCAAAACACCGACGCACGCCGTCAGCCGACATCAGGGGATCATCATTCTGCTGGTCCATCATCTGCCCCTTTCTGGCTCTCGAAACCGGCTATGGAAACTGGCTATGGAAACTGAACAGCAAGCGTGCGCGCCATGAGCACGACACCTGACACCAACATAAGTCCGATAAGAATNCGTGAATAGAGCCCTTCCGGCATTTTGCCGAAGCACCACAAGCCAANCAGGCTGCCGGCAAGGCTGGCCGGCAATATGATCAACATCGCCTGCAANACCGCCCTGTCGAAGATNCCGTCACGCCACATCAGGATGCTCATTATGCCNAGGATCACAACATTGAATGGCTGCAGGGNACCGCGCTGCTCGGTCTTTGGCCATGGGCGCAGGGCAATCCACATTGACGGCACCGCGCCGGACAAGCCGGCCATTGCCCCCAGCACACCCCCCAGGAACCCGGCACCCACATCAACCGNATACCAGTTGCCGGAAATGAGCGGCANGGTNCGTCGCAGACTGAAATAGCCGCCATAGACCAGCATCAACGCTGCCACCAGCAATGACAGCATGCGCATGTCAAGGCTTTGCAGAAGTCCGAATCCCAGAGGCATGCCGATCAGGGCCGGCAGCAGAAACCTTGCCTGTCGCCGGGCACGGATATGCTTTCGCACTTTCCAGACTCCAGGCATGCTGATCAGTACCGACACCAGCACGACGATGGCGACTGCCTGCTGCGGCGGCATNACCTGTAACAGCCACCCAAGGGCAAACAGCCCCGTGCCAAAGCCGGCAAGCCCGTTGATAAAACCGCCTGACAAGCCTGCTGCCAACAGGCAGATCATTGCAAATTCCATAGTGCCTCCGCAGCGCGTCTGGCGATCATCCGTGTCTGCAGAACCTACGCGGCCGGCTGGCTGCTGTCACCGGTTTTACAGTTGCCGCCTGCTTATGAAGACGGCAGGATCGCGTGGTGGATGCACTCCAGGATAGCAGCGATGACAGCGTTCAAATCGGACTACATCATTATTGGNGGCGGATCGGCAGGATGTGTTCTTGCGGCGCGATTGAGCGAAAATCCGGACATGTCGGTTTTGCTGATTGAAGCTGGTGGCGAGGACCGAAACCCGCTGATCCACATTCCGGCCGGCTATATCAAAACCATGGTTAATCCGGCCATGAACTGGATGTTTGAAAGCGAGCCCGAAGCCAGTAGCGGCAACCGCCGGATCAAAATTCCGCGCGGCAAGGTGCTGGGGGGATCTTCAGCCATCAATGCGATGCTGTATGTGCGCGGACAGGCCGCCGATTATGATGAATGGGCGCAACGCGGCAATAGCGGGTGGGGGTTTGACGACATCCTTCCTTACTTCCGCAAAGCCGAACATGCTGAATTTACCGGGGATAATGACCGGTTTCACGGCCGTGGCGGACCGCTGAATGTCGCGCAACTGCGCAACCGCTATGACGGCCTCGACCGGGTGATCGACGCGGCAGAAAGCTGCGGCTATGACCAAAACCCGGACTATAACGGTGCCCGTCAGGACGGGTTTGCCTATTATCAGGTGACGCAGAAACACGGCATGCGCTTTTCTGCAAAAAAAGCCTATCTGGACCCGGCGCGGCGGCGGCGCAATCTGCGGGTCGTTACCGGTGCGCATGTTACAAACATTGTCTTTGATGATGTCGGGGGACAGTCGCCGCGGGCGCGATCTGTTCAATTTTCCTGGCGCGGGCGCACGCACACGGCACACGCCGGTCGTGAAATTATTTTGTCGGCCGGCGCCATCCAGTCACCGCAGATACTTGAACTGTCCGGGATTGGCGATCCGTCCCTGCTGGCGACACACGGGATCGGCATCACAGCCGCGCGCAAGGGCGTTGGCGAACATCTGGCAGACCATTATATCTCACGCCTGTCATGGCGCCTGTCATCACCGCTGTCGATCAACCATCATGCGCGCGGTATCGGGCTTGTGGGTGCGGTGCTTCAATATGCGCTGACGCGACGCGGCGTCCTGAGCATGCCCGCAGGCATGCTGGCCGGATTTGTCCGCAGCCGGCCCGGACTTGCCGGACCGGATATCCAGTACCACATCGCCAATGCCAGTTTTGCCAATCCGGAAAAGCGCGTTTTTGACAGCTTTCCGGGCATGACCTTCGGCCCATGCCAGCTGCGGCCGGAAAGCCGTGGCAGCGTTCATATCACCAGCGCAAACCCGTTGGCAGCGCCGGAAATTCGGCCGAACTATCTTGCCACTGACGAAGATTGCCGTGTGCATGTTGCCGGCATGCGCATCGCCCGCCAGATCATGGAAAGCAACATCATGGCCCCCCATGTGGCGCATGAAATGAAGCCCGGGGCAGATNTGGCGAGCGCAGCCGATTTGCTGGCCTATGCTCGCGAGACCGGGGTGACGCTGTACCATCCGGTTTCAACCTGTCGTATGGGCCCATCCATAGCGAATGGCGATGTTGTGGATTCGCGCTTGCGGGTTCACGGTGTCAGAGATCTGCGCGTGGTTGATGCCTCTGTCATGCCGACACTTGTATCCGGCAACACCAACGCGCCAACCATCATGATCGCAGAAAAGGCCGCCGATATGATCAAATCCGATGTGATAAACGGGGACGCCAGATGATTGATGCCGGCATCTTTGACCCGCAACTGATTGCGCAGATGACCGAATGGCGGCGGGATTTTCACCGCCATCCGGAACTGGGCTTTGCCGAGGAACGCACGGCGGCGCGTGTGGCAGATCTGTTGGAATCCTTCGGNCTGGAAGTGCATCGCAGCATTGGAAACACCGGCGTTGTCGGCATATTGCAACGTGGCAACGGGCCGGGCAGCATCGCGTTTCGCGCCGATATGGATGCGCTGCCCATCACCGAGACAGGCACTGCCGAATGGGCATCCACCAATGATGGCGTGATGCATGCCTGCGGGCATGATGGCCATACCAGCATGTTGCTGGGTGCGGCCTGCCATCTGGCGGCGCAGGATGATTTCAACGGCCGCATAATATTCATCTTTCAGCCAAATGAGGAACACGGGCTCGGTGCCCGCGCGATGATTGACGACGGTCTATTTGCGCGCTTTCCGGCGGATGCGGTATTTGCCATGCATAATATCCCCGGCATGCCAGCCGGAAGCTTTGCCACCCGTGCCGGACCCATGACCGCCAGTGAAAGCCTGTTCGAGATTACGATACAGGCGCGTGGCGGGCATGCCGCGTTGCCGCATATGGGTGTCGATGCCATTCTTGTCGGGGCACAGCTTGTCACTGCGCTGCAGTCAGTTGTCGCGCGCAAGATCGATCCGGCGCGCAACGGTGTGGTGTCGATCACCGAATTCATCACTGATGGCAGCCGNAATATACTGCCCTCGAACGCGATTCTGAAAGGGGATGCGCGNGCGCTCAGCGATGACACAAANACGGCCATCGAAACCCATATGCGCCAGATTGCGTCGGGCATTGCAAAGGCACATGATGTTGAAATCAGCCTGACCTATGACACNGTGTTTCCGGCCTTGCAGAATGACCCTGATGCCGCCGCGCAGGCGGTGCGTGCCGCCCGTATGACTAGCCAGCCGGTCGACCCGGCGTGCGACCCAAAGCTGTTTTCCGAGGATTTTGCCCATATGGCGCGGGCCGTGCCGGGGTGTTTCATGCTGATCGGCAATGGCACCGCAGGCGCACATGCACGCCCGCTTCATGCCAGCGACTATGATTTCAATGATGATATCCTGGCCAGCGGTGCCACCTATATTGCCACGCTGGCAACGCAGTTCCTGAACAGTGACGATCCGGTGGGCGGGTCCGTTTAGGCATCGCCCTCTTCGTCGGCCAGATCCAGCGACAGGATAAGGTCATCNACATTCAGGTTGTCCCCGACGCTTACCGCGACTGATGTGACCGTGCCGCGCGCTTCGGANGTCAGGATATTCTCCATCTTCATTGCTTCGATGATGGCNACATCCTGACCGGCCTGCACCTCGTCACCGACCGCGACAAGAATACGGGTAATCTGCCCGGGCATGGGTGCGATGATTTCATCCGCCCCTGCCCCTTCGGTCTGCGCGGGCATCAATGCCAGCATCGGGCCAAAGCGCGCCGGCAGGATTTTGGCTGCCAGACGGTGTGCCCCGCGGGTCAGCTGCACATTATGGTCGTTACCGCGCAGCTGCACGGCAACCGGCTCTTCGTTGATCGTACCGTCAAACAAATAAAGCGGCCGGCGCAGGCGGCCAACCAGCGCATGGCGGCGGCCATCCACAATCACCATGGCTTCGGTATTTGTGACCCCGTCGACCTCGACTTCATATTGCCGCCCCGTCTGGTCGATCACGACNAAATGCCGGTCAGGCGCAACGGGATTCCGTTCTTCCAGCTGCAGGGCAGCCACAGCCGTGCCAAGGGCCACCATGTTGCAGGCCGCANNATCTGCGGGCGCNCCAGCAACAAAATCACCGTCAAATTCGGCCGCNATGAAGCCTGTTGTCAGATTGCCACTTCTGAAAGCGGCATTTTCCAGCACCGCCGAAAGGAACTGGCGGTTGCTGGCAATGCCGTCAATCTCGTAATGATCCAGCGCCAGATGCAGACGGTCAATCGCCGCATCACGCGTCGGGGCGTGCGCCACCAGCTTGGCAATCATCGGGTCGTAATACATCGAGATTTCGCCGCCCTCGGCAACCCCTGTATCCACCCGCACCCCGTCGCCCTGTGGTTCACGATACCGCGTCAGCTGGCCAATGGATGGCAGAAAGCCCCGCGCCGGGTCCTCGGCATAGACACGGGCTTCGATGGCCCATCCGTCTGGCGTGATGTCATCCTGTGTGAAGGGCAGCGTTTCACCGGCTGCGACCCGGATCATGGTCTCGACAAGGTCAAGCCCATAGACCATTTCGGTCACNGGATGTTCCACCTGCAGTCGGGTGTTCATTTCAAGGAAGTAGAAATCCTGGTCGGCACCGACGATGAATTCCACCGTNCCGGCCGACCGGTAATTTACGGCGCGGGCAAGCGATACCGCCTGGGCGCCCATCGCAGCACGCGTTTCTGCCGAAATGAAGGGGCTTGGCGCCTCTTCAATGACCTTTTGATGACGCCGCTGAATTGAACATTCACGCTCGCCAACATAGACAATATTGCCATGCTGGTCGGCAATCAGTTGGATTTCGATGTGCCGCGGCTGGACGACGAATTTTTCGATGAATACCCGCGAATCGCCAAAAGCGGTCTGGGCCTCGCTCATTGCGGCGCGCATACCGTCTGCGAGATCATCCGCAGTCTCAATCACCCGCATGCCCTTGCCACCNCCACCGGCAGAGGCCTTGACCATTACCGGAAAGCCGATTTCCGTGGCGGCCTTCAGGGCGGTATCGATATCCTCAACCGCGCCCGGCGTGCCCGGCACAACCGACACACCGACTTTTTCAGCAAGTGTTTTTGATTCAATCTTGTCGCCCATCACGCGGATGGCCTCGGTGCCCGGCCCGATAAAGACCAGCCCTGCCGCTTCTACCGCTGTAACAAANGCCGCATTTTCTGACAGGAAACCAAACCCCGGGTGAATCGCCTCGGCGCCGGTTGCCTGTGCGGCTTCGATAATCCGGTCAGCCCGCAGATAGCTCTCGGCAGAGGCAGCCGGCCCGATATGCACNGCTTCATCCGCCATCTGCACATGCGGTGTTCCGGCATCGNCATCTGAATAGACGGCGACCGTCTGGATTCCCATGCTTTTGGCAGTACGCATGATGCGGCACGCGATTTCGCCGCGATTNGCAATCAGGATCTTGTTGAACATCTATTTACCGTNCCTCTGCGTACCGACCGTCGTTCATATTGTCTCAAAGNGGGAGATTGTCGTGCTTGCGCGGCGGATTNTCCAGCTGCTTGTCCTGCAGCATCGACAGTGCCCGTGCAATGCGTCGCCGTGAATTGCGTGGCATGATGATATCGTCCAGATAACCACGTCCTGCGGCGACAAACGGGTTGGCGAATTTCTCGCGATATTCGTTCGTCTTTGCCGCCAGCTTGTCCGGGTCAGCCGCATCCTCGCGAAAAATGATACGCGCGGCGCCTTCCGGCCCCATCACCGCGATTTCAGCACTCGGCCAGGCGTAATTCACGTCACCGCGCAGATGTTTCGANGCCATCACATCATAGGCCCCGCCATAGGCCTTGCGGGTGATAAGCGTCACCTTTGGCACAGTGGCCTCGGCATAGGCGAACAGCAATTTGGCACCGTTGCTGATAATGCCGCCTGTTTCCTGTGCCAGACCGGGCATGAAGCCGGGGACATCGACAAGCGTAACCAGCGGGATGTTGAATGCATCACAAAAGCGGACGAAACGTGCTGCCTTGCGCGATGCATTGATATCGAGGCATCCGGCGAGAACCATAGGCTGGTTACCCACCACGCCGACGGTTTTCCCGTCGATACGGCCAAAGCCGACAATGATGTTTGCCGCGTAATTCTGGTGAATTTCAAAGAAGTCACCATTATCCACAATCTGCAGTACAACCTCGCGCATGTCATACGGCATATTGGCATTGTCCGGGATGATNGCATCAAGCACNGCCGACGGCCTGTCNATCGGGTCATGGCANGGCACTTCGGGCNCATCTTCACGGTTGGANAGCGGCAGATACCCCATCAGCGCGCGGGTNTGCATCAGCATTTCCACATCATTTGCGAAGGCGCCATGCGCGACACCGGACTGGCGGCTGTGCATTTTTGCACCGCCAAGTTCCTCGGCGGTCAGATCCTCATGCGTGACGGTTTTGACAACATCCGGCCCGGTGACAAACATATAGCTTGATCCCTCGACCATGAAGATGAAGTCNGTGATGGCNGGCGAATAGACCGCGCCNCCNGCACATGGCCCCATGATAAGAGAAATCTGCGGAATAACCCCCGANGCCAGCACATTGCGCTGGAACACTTCGGCATANCCNCCAAGCGATGCCACCCCTTCCTGAATGCGGGCGCCGCCAGAATCATTCAGGCCGATCAGCGGNATNCCTGTCTTGATGGCCTGATCCATGATCTTGCAGATTTTCGCTGCGTGGGTTTCNGAAAGCGACCCNCCAAGGACAGTGAAGTCCTGCGAATACACAAATACNGGCCGTCCCGAAATCGTACCATAACCGGTGACAACACCATCACCCGGCACCTTNGATTCCGCCATCCCGAAATCATGGCAACGATGCTCGACGAACATGTCCCATTCCTCAAAGGAGGCTTCATCCAGCAGCAGCGTAATCCGNTCGCGCGCTGTCAGCTTGCCTTTGGCGTGCTGTGTATCAATCCGGCGCTGTCCNCCCCCGAGGCGCGCCTGTGCGCGTTTCGCCTCAAGTTCGGCAAGGATATCGGTCATGTGACGGGTCCTGTAAAATGAAAAGCAGGCAGGTATCCCGCTAAACTATCGGATATGCGGATATGATATCAATGTCTTTTGGCCAGCATTTNAATTGCGGGCAACCAGCCGNTCAGACAGGCAGGCCGCCATGCNGCAGCGCNCCTTTCTTGGCTTTGTTCCAGTAGCGGAAGAAACGGCCAAGGTCTGGCNGCGCGGCAAGGCTGACAAAGGGCGTCTCGGCAATANTGTCAATCTGCAGGNCAGGGNNGTTACCCCGAACCGTGCCNAGCGCTGCATGAATNGCCGGGTTNGGCGTTTCCGCCACAACAAGCCGGNTCACATCTTCAGNNGCCACAAGGGATGACAATATCTCTGCCGTCTGGCCGGCGATGATGTCAACATCCATCTCAACCAGGGTCTGATAGATGAAAAGCTGGCGTTTGCTGCCGATAAAGGCGGCATCAAATCTGGCGCTGTCCCAGATAAAGACCGCCCGCGCGCCATTGCTGGCAGAGTCAAAGACAGGATGTGTGGCGCGCAGCGCATCCTCGTGGACCCAGACAAGATCAGCCATGCGGGCCTCCCATGTTCGGAAACAGCAGCGCCGTCAACCGCTCATAGGATTGGTCAAGGGCGAGGTTGTGGCGGGGAATAGTGTTGATGTCAGGCCCGCAATATTTGGCGACATTCTCCAGATTGAAAATATAGGGTTTGTTTGAAAACGTGCTGGCAATCCACTGCCAGGACAGGTTGTTGCTCGCCGGATCGCCGTCCAATAGCTGCTGCAGAAACCATCTTGCCCCGGCCTGCCATTTGATCCTGCGCCAATGAATAATGTAGGCGGCAAGATACATGCGGGCATGATTGTGCAGATATCCGGTATCAGACAGAGTTGCGATGAACTGGTCGATGCAGGCGACGCCGGTTTCGCCGGCCTTGATGTCGTCAGGCAGCGTGTCGTCATAATCCTCGGCATCGAAGCCTGTCTTGTAATTCTCAATATCGGCCCAGATACGGTCAGGATACGCCAGATAAATGCGCTGCCAATAATCTCGCCAGGCCAGTTCCTGAATGAATTTTTCCGCTTCCTTTGCATTCGCCACACACGCCAGCGCGTGGTTGCGCACTTCATCTAGACTGAGGATTCCATGCCGGATATAGGGCGACAGCCGGGTAACAGCACCATCCAGATGATTGCGGCTGGCAGCATAGGAACGTGGATCAATTCCGGCCAGCGCAGCCTCGGCGGCGGCCCTGCCACCGACAAATGGCGCCGCGTCAATGGCGGATGCGGAATCATTACCCGAAAGCCCGGCAACAAAACGAGCCATCTCTGACGCGCTGGCAAATGTTTTGGGAAGAAGCGTGTATTCTGTCATAGGCGCAGACATGGGGAGGCCTGCCTGCGATTCAATCCGCAACGCCTGCAAAAATGCGTGCCAAAATCTCAAAACTCTTTTGCGTGAACCCTGTCTGGACGATGCATTTCGGACGCTCTGTCTTTGGGC
>NYYG01000013.1 GCA_002686685.1 SAR116 cluster bacterium
ACTTGCCGCAACCAGCAGGATCATGATCGTTGCCAACGCGTTGATTTCTGGCGTGACCCCCAGCCTGACCTTTGAAAATACCACAATCGGCAAAGTGGAGCTTCCCGGCCCGCTGACAAAGCTGGCAATCACCAGATCATCAAAGCTGAGGGTAAAGGCCAGCAGCCAGGCGGCGACCACTGCCGGTGCGATCACCGGCAGCGTGATCGACAAAAAGATATAGGGCTGCGTGGCGCCAAGATCGGCGGCCGCTTCCTCAATCGACATATCAAAATCACGCAGGCGTGACTGCACCACAATGGCGGCAAAACACATGCCAAAGGTGGTATGGGCGATGATAATCGTGTCGATACCGCGTCCGGCCGGCCATCCCAGAGTGCCTTCCATCGCAATGAACAGCAGCAAAAGTGACAGGCCGGTCACAACCTCTGGCATCACCAGCGGTGTACTGGCCAACGCGCTCAGCAACAGCCGGAACCGGAAATTGCCATAGCGCACGAATGCGATGGCGATCAGAACACCAAAAATCGTCGACAGGCTTGCTGCACTGACCGCGACCCACAGCGATTTGCCGAGGGCGTCCAGCACCTGTTCATTCTGCAGCAATTCACCATACCATTTGGTCGAAAAGCCAGACCAGACGGACACAAGCCGTCCCGCATTGAAGCTGTAAATCACCATTCCCGTGACCGGCACATAAAGGATGCCGAAGCCGATAATGCCAAGCCACAGAGCCGGCCATGAGACCCCGCGGTTCACGGGGTGTCTCCATGCGTTGTGCCGGCCCGGTCAAGCGCGGTCTCGCGTCCATCCTGATAGCGGGCATAGATAATCGGCAAAGCCAGCATGGCCAGCAGCAGCATGGCAATGGCCGATGCCACCGGCCAGTCACGGTTGCGGAAGAATTCCGTCCACAGGACCTTGCCGATCATNACCTGNTCGGGCCCGCCCAGCAAAGCCGGAATGACNAATTCCCCGACCGCAGGAATAAAGACAAGCAGNCTTCCGGCGATNATNCCNGGCAGGGTAAGCGGCAGCACAATNGTTCGAAAAATNGCAAGACGGGANGCCCCGAGATCGGCCGCCGCATCGATGAGGTCATCATCCAGCCGGATCATCACCGCATAGAGCGGCAGGATCATCAGCGGCAGATAGGTCAGCAACATCCCCATATAGATGGAAAAGTCGGTCTGCATCATACGCAGCGGTGCCTCTATCACCCCAAGCTGGATCAACATCGCGTTGATGAAACCGTTCGGGTTCAGCAAGCCGATCAGCGCATAGATGCGCAGCAGGCTTGAGGTCCAGAAAGGCAGCATCACCAGCACCAGAAGAACCGCCCGATGNCCGGGCGTGGCGCGTGCAATCCACCAGGCCATGGGGTAGGCAAAGACAAGGCAGATCAGGGTTGAAAAGAAGGCCAGCCTGACCGAATTGCCTGCCGGTATCAGATAGTCCCTCGAATACTCGACAAGCAGCCCGTAATTTTCGAGGTTGAAATGGGTGAAGAACCCGTCTTCGCCAAATCCCCAGAGGGGCAGAAANGGCGGGATACCGCGCCGCGGTTCGGTAAAGGATGTCTGCGCCACCTCGACCAGCGGCATGGCGAAAAAGACCAGCAACCAGACAAGCGGCAGGCCCACAACAAGCCGCCGGCCATGTCGGTTCAGAAACTGCCGCAGGCCCGTTGATGCCGACATCACGTCANACCCTCAATCCCGCAACAGCACAACATCAGCCGGATCGAAACTGGCAAAACCCTGTTCTTCCCACTGCAATGGCGCCTCGTCACTGCGCCGGTTCGGCTGTGTCAATTTCAGCAGACAACCACCCGGTGCGGCCACCCGATAATTGGACGCCACACCGGTAAAGGCCATATCCTCAACCGTCACCGCAATATCATTCACCCCGCCCGAGGCGAAGCGCGTCAGGCTGATCTTCTCGGGACGGATGGCCATTTGAACATCGTCACCAACCGTAAACCCTCCAGGGTCGATTGCCGTGACTGGTACTGGCCCCTCCACATGAAGCAAGCCGTTCTCGGCACGGACAATCCGGCCTTCCAAAAAGCTGACCGTGCCCAGAAAATCGGCAATAAAGCTGTTGGCCGGCCGGTCATAGAGAATATGCGGCGTGTCCACCTGCACGAGCTTGCCATGGTCCATCACCCCGATCCGACATGCCAGTGTCATCGCCTCTTCCTGATCATGGGTTACGACGATGAAGGTTGTTTCCAGACGCTCCTGAATGTCGACAAGTTCAAACTGTGTATCCTCGCGCAGTTTCTTGTCGAGCGCGGCAAGGGGTTCATCCAGAAGCAGCAATTTCGGACGGCGCGCCAGCGCCCGCGCCAGAGCCACACGCTGGCGCTGGCCACCTGACAACTGGTGCGGCTTGCGCCCCCCCATTTCGCCTAGCCGGACAAGCCGCAGCAATTCGGTTACACGATCTTCGATCTCGGCACGCGGCAGCCCTGCCCGGCGCAGCCCATAGGCAATATTGTTTGCCACNGTCATATGCGGGAACAGGGCATAATTCTGGAACATGATGTTGACCGGCCGCGCAGCTGGCGGCACATGCGACATGTCGATGCCGTCAATTTCNATCACGCCTTCATCGACACGCTCGAACCCGGCCAGCATCCGCAGCAGCGTGGTCTTGCCACAGCCAGAGGCACCAAGGAGGCAGAACAGCTCACCGCGTTCGATATCAAGGGACAGGTTGTCGACTGCCACCACATCGCCAAAGCGGCGCGATACNTTCCTGATGCTGATGAAGGGTGCTTCGGTCAATTGTGGCAACCTGCTCCTGGCGATCGTCGGCAGAACCGCGCCCCGCCGGACATGCGCCGCCGCCCGTCAACATAGACAGGCGACAGATCATGGTTTGTGCTTTGCCGGCGTCAGCCGCCAGCTGTAAAGCGCGACCAGACGCGGGTTACGGCCCGGTCAAGGCGCGCATCATAAACCGGCGTTACAAACAGCTTCTTCTGCGCATCGGCTGTCGGGTAGATGCCGGGATGCTCGAGGATCTCGGGATCAATATCAGCCTTTGCCCCCTCGCTGCCGCTTGCGTACCAGACATAGTTCACATTCGCTGCCGCCACATCTGGGCGCAGCATATAGTCAATGAACTTGTAGGCAGCATCCAGATTCTTGGCATCTGCCGGAATGGCGAAGTGATCAAACCACAGATTAGTGCCTTCCTTCGGGATGTAGTATTCGATGGTGTGGCCGTTTTCAGCCTCTTCCGCACGATAGGCCGCTTGAAAGGCATCGCCAGACCACATGATGGCAGCGCAGATATCACCATTCGCGATGTCATTGATGGTCTGGCTGGAATGGATATAGCGCAGATGCGGACGGACCGCGTTGAGAATCTCGCCGGCCTTTTCAAAATCTGCAGCATCCATGCTTGTGCCGTCACCCCCCATATAGGCGATCACATTCGGCAGCACATCGGTCGGCGCATCCAGGATAGCAACACCGCAATCCTCAAGCTTGGAGGCATATTGCGGGTCAAGGATTAGTGACCAGCTGTCGGTTGGGGCGTCAGCGCCGAGCCTTTCCTCGATCATCGCGACATTATAGGCAACGCCAGTGGTGCCCCACATATAGACAGCACCCCCATCATCGACGCCAACCTGCTGGTTCGCCAGCCCCTGGACCTGCATATCCTGCTGGCTGTATTGTGTCAGCCGTGACAGATCAAGNTCTTGATAGGCACCNGACTCACGCCCNCGNGCAAGNAANTCNCCNGNCGGGACCACAACATCATAGCCNGAGGACCCGGCCATCATCTTGGCCTCGAGCACCTCATTCGAATCATACATGTCATAGGTCACCTTGATGCCGGTCTCTGCCTCAAAATTGGCAATTGTGTCCTCGGCGATATAGTCCGACCAGTTATAGACGTTCAGCTCCTGTGCGCTGGCGGCGACAGCCGACAGCCCAAGCACCGCCGTAGCGGCAATGAAGGATGTCTTGAGCGGATGTTTCATGTGGGCCTCCTTGTGTTCTCGCGGCGGCGCTGCGCAAGGCGACAGCACGCTGCAGTACCCCGTGTTTTTTGCTTGCCGAGTATGCGGTTCTGTATCAAATCGAGTCAACTGCAACAGTGCGTCTACCGGCGGTCTGTCTGCACATCCAGCCAGTCGCGAAACCGGTAATATTGACCAACGACCGGCAGGAACCATGGCACTTCGCGATAGGCCGGAAACCGGGCCAGCGCGCGCCCGGAAAAGGCGCTCTCGCTGTTCAGGCGTCCAGTTGCCTTGAGTGCGGTACGGTGGCCAAGCCAGCTCATCATCACCACACCGCTGCCATGGCACCCCAGCGCGTGGAAGACGCCGGGCAATTCAACCGGCTTGCTTTCATCCAGATGCGGAATGCCGTCACGCAGATAGGCAACATTGCCATACCAGCAATGTGTCAGCCGGATGCCGTCAAGCTGCGGAAATACCCGCAGCAAACGGTCATACAAGAGATGGGCGCCGGCAATTGCATCATGCTGCAGGTACCGCGCACGCCCGCCAAACAATACGCGCTTGCGATCCGGTGATGGCCGGAAATAGGANAGCAGCCGCTTGGTATCGGCAATCATCCGCAGGCTTGGGAACAGCGCCTTTACCGCCGCCGCCCCAATCTCCTCGGTGGCAATCTGATAGGAAGGGACAGGCACCACCCGCTGCTGATGCCAACGGCTGAACCGGCCGGTATAGCCGTTGGTGGCAATGATCACGGCGTCTGTTTCAATGGCATGNTGGCTGGTGTCAACCTCAAGGCCGCGCGCTGTCTTGCGAATGGCGCCTGCCTGCACACCGCCAAACAGTCTGGCCCCGGCGGCAGCGGCGGCGTCAAGCACCCCTTTGTGCAATTTGCCGGGATGGACCGCGCCGGACCGTTCGATGATCATGCCGCCACGGTAATGATCCGACGCCAGATGGTCGTGGGTCTGCGCCGGCGCAACCATCTGCGCACCGGAATCGGCAATGTCATTCAACGCGTCGACCTGNCGGGCAAGCTTATCCCAGGCCTTGGCAGAATGCGCACCGACNAAGCGGCCGCAGCGTTGATAAACCGCGTCAATCTGCTCGTCCCGAATGAAACGCTCAAACCAGCCATAGCTGTCCGATGCCTCTGACAGAAGCCGGTCGATTTCCGNATCAGACACATGCGCGTGTTTGCCGACATTTATGCCNCCGGACACCATGCCGCCATTGCGCGAAGAGGCGCCAAATCCCAACGCCGATGCCTCAAGCACGACAACATCGGTGCCACCACGCGCCAGCGTGATGGCCGCATGCAGACCCGCATAACCTGACCCGACAATGACCACATCGGCGCGATGCGGCAGAGCGTCCAGCGGCAATCCGGCATCGGCGTCGCGCGGCACATCATCCCACCAGTAGGGATCTGTCTTGAAGTTCCCGGCAAAGATGTCTGCCTTGTGACGACCAATGTTCCGGTTTTCTGACATCCTTTACTCCTCAAACCCTGCGCCTGGCCATTGACCCCTTATATCTGGGCAATCCATCTCTCTGCATTACATCATGCTGCGAGGGGCCNGGACAGTCAGATCCAGCCTATGTCAATCTGCTTTTCAAAGGCAATCGCNGCATTGCGCATCAGCATGGATACGGTGACCGGTCCAACCCCGCCCGGGACCGGCGTGGTCCAGCTTGCCACCTCTGCCACCGCGGCTGTGTCGGCGTCACCGACAATACGGCTTGTCCCANCCGCATCGGTTACCTGATTGATCCCGATATCAATTACGGCCGCCCCGGGCTTGACCATATCGGCAGTCAGCAGACCTGGCACACCAACCGCGACCAGCACGGCATCGGCCCGGCGNGTATGCGCGGCCACCGANCGGGTCATGTGGTGACAAACGGTNACGGTCGCGCCTTNGGCCATCAGCATGAAGGCCGCCGGCTTGCCGACAATCTCGGAATGGCCGACAACCACAACTTCCATGCCCTCGATCTTCATGCCGGTNGCGCGGATCATCTCAACCGAGGCAGCCGCGGTACAGGGGGCCAATGCCATCTGGTTATAGACGATGTTGCCGATCGAGGCAGGGTTCATCCCCTCGACATCCTTCAGCGGGTGAATCGCTGACTGCAATGACCGTACATTCACATGCGCCGGCACCGGGCGCTGCAGAATGACGCCAAGAACATCGGGGTCGTCATTCATTTCAACAAGGCGGCGCTTGCATTCATCCTGTGTCAGGTCGGCAGACCAGTGCTGCTGGTCGAACGGCAGCCCCACCGCCGCGGCGGCACGCGCCTGTCCGCGAATATAGACGGCGATTTCTTCGACATCGCCAATTCCGACCGATACCAGCCGGCCCACCTTGCGACGCTTGCCAAGGCGGCTGATATCATCTGCCACATCATCGAGAATGCGCTGCCGGATTTCGGCACCATAGAGCAGGCGCGGGTCGCGCTGTACGGCCATTGTTCATCCCCCACGGCAACCGTCATGCGATGCGGCGGAGTATAGGCACAAGCCTGTCGGAATGCGACCACCATTTTTACCGGTTTTGCCGCCTCGTCGGCCAGATGCCCGGCCTGCTGNGCATGGCCGNATCCTGCCGCCACTGGCGGCTTTACACTGCAGGGCTTAACGTCTATAAACCCAGCGGTTTTGCNCGTATGTCCGGGGGAGTATCGGGCAGCAGGGCAAGCAAACACTCAACACCTGGTAAAAGGAAGTTTTCATGCTTACCACAGCCGTTTTGCCGATCAGCCTGGGTATCCTCGGCCTGATCGCGGCCTTTCTGGTCTATGCAAGAATTCTGCAGACTCCTGCCGGCGATGGCAGGGTCAAGGACATTGCTGACGAGATCCATCTCGGAGCAATGGTATTCATGGCCAGCGAATACAAGCGTCTGGCCGTTTTCTGTGTGATCTGTATCGTGGCGCTCTATGCCAGCCTTGGCGGCGACACGGCGATTGCCTTCACCCTCGGTGCGCTNTGTTCAGGTACAGCCGGCTATATCGGCATGTATACAGCAACAAAGGCCAATGTACGTACCGCAGTTGCTGCCAACACCAAAGGCGCTGCCGAGGCACTGAATGTCGCCTTCTTCGGCGGGTCGATCATGGGCCTGACCGTGGCATCGATGGGCCTGTTCGGCATCGGCATTCTGTATCACTTCATGGGCGGCACCGCACATGGCATCGAAGCCATTGAGGGCTTTGCCATGGGTGGTTCTTCTGTGGCGCTCTTCAGCCGTGTCGGTGGTGGTATCTTTACCAAGTCAGCCGATGTCGGCGCCGACCTCGTCGGCAAGGTTGAGGCAGGCATCCCCGAGGATGACCCCCGCAACCCGGCCGTGATTGCCGATAATGTGGGTGATAATGTCGGTGACGTTGCCGGTATGGGATCGGACATCTTTGAATCCTACTGTGGTTCGATGATTGCGTCGATGGCCCTTGCCGCATCAATGTCGATGGCCGCGCTGGACAATCTTGGCGGTGACCGTGCCGTGCTGCAGTTCATGCCGCTGGTTCTGGCCTCTACCGGCCTGATCTGTTCGCTCCTCGGCATCCTGTCGGTCCGCATGTTTGCAGACAGAAGCCCTGATGTCGCGTTGCGCTTTGGCACGATCGGTTCGGCGATTATCTTCATCGTCGCTGCCTATTTCGTGATCACCAGCATGGGCGCATCAGCCGGTGTCTGGGGCGCAGTGCTTGTCGGCGCCATTGGCGGCATCATCGTCGGCCTTGTCACCGAATATTACACCGGTGGCGCACCGGTCCGGAAAATCGCCAAGGACGGTGAAACCGGCCCGGCCACGATCATGATCAGCGGCCTTGCAACAGGCATGCAGTCTGTTGCCATTCCTGTACTGACCATCGCGGCGATCATCTTCTTCGCCAATATGTTTGCCGGCCTTTACGGTGTTGGCATGGCGGCTGTCGGTATGCTGGCAACCGTTGGCATCACCATGGCAATCGACGCCTATGGCCCGGTTGCCGACAATGCCGGCGGCATTGCCGAAATGGCCGAGATGGGTCCGGAAACGCGCGAGATCACCGACTCACTTGACGAGGTTGGTAACTCGACAGCTGCTATCGGCAAAGGCTTTGCCATCAGCGCCGCGGCACTTGCCGCACTGGCTCTGATCAGCGCCTATATTGCCAAGGTCAGCAATGGTGACCCGACCTTTGTCCTGGCGATCAATGATCCGATGGTTCTTGTCGGTATGTTCATCGGCGGTATCTTCCCGTTCCTGGTCAGTGCGATGACCATGACCGCGGTGGGCGACGCCGCCTTTGACATGATTGTCGAGGTACGCCGTCAGTTCAAAGAGATCCCGGGCCTGCTGGAAGGCAAGGCCAAGCCGGACACTGCACGCTGCGTCGACATTGCGACCCGCGCTGCGCTGCGCCGGATGATCCTGCCCGGTTCGCTTGCTGTTCTGGCCCCTGTTGTCATCGGTTTTGGCCTTGGGCCAAAGGCGCTTGGCGGCATGCTGGGTGGCGCGCTCATCTGCTGTGTGATGATGGCACTGATGATGGCCAATGCCGGCGGCGCATGGGACAATGCCAAGAAATATGTCGAAAAGGGCAATCTTGGCGGCAAGGGTTCCGACGTCCACAAGGCGGCAGTTGTCGGCGATACCGTCGGTGACCCGCTGAAGGACACATCCGGTCCGTCAATGAACATCCTGATCAATGTGATGGCGATTGTCAGCCTGGTGATTGCCCCGCTGCTGATNGGCTGATCACAGCAACATCACGGAAATAAAGAACCGGCCTGCATCTGCAGGCCGGTTTTTTTNANGGGCAATCGCTAGACGATATCGGACTGCGTGGGGGACCCTGCGCCAGCGCGCCGCCGCATATCGGCTATGGCCACCCCTATGCTGTTTTCTTTTCTGGTCACCGGGCCACACAGCACGCGAACATGCCGGTGGTTCAGCCTGGTTGATCAGGCCGGTGGATCAGGCCGCGCCCTCATAATAGAGGGTGACGACATGTTTCGCCTCGGCGAAGAACAGCCAGCGTTCGACAAACATGCCAGCGACATGCGCCAGCAGCGCCAGCATCAGTGCCGCTGCGGATGCCGGTGCAACAAACAGCAACACCACCGGCACAACCCCGCCCAGCAGAACGGCAATCCGCCGCAGCGTGGTGGCATGTTTGCGGGCAACAACAAACCCCATCTCATGCTGCAGATAGTTTTCCTCGGTATGCGGCGGCATGAGCGGACGCACCGCCCCCATACCCGCAAGGCCGGTCGCTGATTCAATGCTGCCCGCCTGCCGTGCGGCACTGGCCACCCGCCACCAGGCAAATTTGACCCCCCATGCAGACAGCATCAGCACGATGGCTGCCTGCGCCAGCGCCGCCGTGATTGGCAGGCCAAGGATTGCCAGCAACGCCAATGTGGCCAGAAGGCCGCCGGCAGCCGCGAACATCAGGTAGCAGGCCGGGGTTAGCGGGTGGTACCAACGCGCCACGGTTTTCAGCGACGCATAGATCATCGATGTTGCATAAACCGTGGCGTAGATCAGAACCAGCAGCGCAAGATTGGCCCATAGAGGCACGATGGTGCCGATATAACCGGCAGCAAACCAGCCTGCCAAACCTGCCATGACCACAACAGCCAGAACACCCTCACGCGACAGCCAGCTGGACCGCCACTGGCTGAGTGCCCGCCATGCCCGTTCCGGATGCCCGAGATGAAAGGTCGAGCTGAGAAGCCCGGCCCCGATCAGCGCCAGCGTGACAACACCAACGCCAATAACCGCTTCGCGGGTCATCAGCGGCAACAGCCCGATCACAATCCAGCCGGCAAGACCAAGGCCAAGGCCGGACATGGTGGTGAAAAAAATAATCGACCAGGCAGGTCTCATAATCCCTGTTCCTTCAAACTAATTTGGCTCAGCCAAGCCGTTCCAGCGTTGAATCAACCCATTTCCAGAACCCCTGCGGGCTGTCGGCCTCGGCCATGCTGACCAGCGACATCGGGGCCTCATCCGCCGTGCGGCGCGGACGCGGCGGCAGATATTTATTCACCGGGCGGGTTTCCTGTTCCGGCATCAGATCCATCCCGCCACGCGCGGCGACCATCAGGCTGACCTCTGACTCCGGATCACCAAGGTCGCCAAAATGGCGGGCATTTGTCGGGCAGGTGCGCACACAGGCGGGTTGCCGGTCTTCTTCGGGAAGATTGTCATTATAGATGCGGTCAACACAGAGTGTGCATTTCTTCATCACACCCTCGGCCGGGTCCAGTTCCCGCGCGCCATAAGGGCAGGACCAGGCGCACAGCCCGCAGCCGATGCACCAGTCCTCATTGACCAGCACAATGCCGTCTTCGGCACGCTTGTATGACGCGCCTGTCGGGCAGACGGTCACGCACGGCGCCTCCTCGCAATGCAGACAACTCTTCGGGAAATGCACGGTACGCGCGGCGGCTCCCTCACCTGCTTCATAGGCATGGACGCGGTTCAGCCATGCCCCGGTTGGTGCTGCGCCATAGGCATCCGTATCAGCAAGCGGGGCGCCATAACCCGCCGTGTTCCATTCCTTGCAATTCACTACGCAGGCCTGACAGCCAACACAGATATCAAGGTCAATGACAAGGCCAAGCTTGATGGCCGACGGTTCCGGCAACATGGTCATGACGCATCTCCCTTGCCATTTTTCGTCCATTCCATTCCATAGCGCAGGACCGCGCCCGGGCGACCCGCCCCATTCATCCGTGGCAGCGTATCGAATTGCGGCCATGCCTCGGCCGGTTCGTCGGCCCCTGCCTTTTCAATCCTGACACGCAGATCAAACCAGGCGGCCTGTCCGGTCACCGGATCGGAATTCGACCAGCGCATGCCATCGCCTTTGGCGGGCAATAATTCATGAATCAGATGGTTCAGCAGGAAGCCCTTTTTCGCCTCGGGGGCATCAGCGTCCAGCTGCCATGCACCTTTGCGCTTGCCAATCGCATTCCAGGTCCAGATGGTGTGGTCATTCACCCCTTCCATCACCGCCACAGGCACACGGATTTTGCCGTGATGCGATGTCACCCAGATCCAGTCCCCTTCGACAAGATCATGCATCGCTGCCAGCTTTGCCGACACAAACATCGGATTATGCCCGTGAATCTGGCGCAGCCAGGCATTCTGTGACCCCCAGCTGTGATACATCGCCATCGGCCGCTGCGTCAGCGCATGCAACGGGAAGGCATCACCGTCAACAGCGCTGCCTTCAAATGGCGCATACCAGGAAGGCAGTGGCGTGAAGCAGCGATGGATTCGGTCCTTCAGATGCGCCGGCGGCTGTTGCGGTCCGTGGCCCTCGGCGGCCAGGCGGAATTTCTGCAGCACTTCTGAATAGATCTGAAACAGATAGGGCTGCGGCGCGTCATAAAATCCCATCTCCACAGCGAAATCCTGATAGGCAGCGTTGGCCTGCTTGAAATAGCGTGCCTCGGCCGGGATATCGGCATGCCAGAACGCCCCATTTTCAATATAGGCGTCCAGCTGTGCAGGGTTGGGCTCCCCGCGTCCCTGTGCGGTACCGGTTTCACCGCGGAAACCGGCCAGCGGCCCAACGCCAGGTTTGCGCTGGTGGTTGACGATATAGTCGCCATAATCCTTGAATTTAGGACTGCCATCATCATTCACCATACCGGGCAAGCCAAGGCGTGCGCCCAGATCCAGCAGCACTGACTGGAAACCGCGCACATCGCGGTCCGGTTCCACCACGGGCCAGCGAATTGCATCGGCAACACCGTCTGCCTCACAGATCGGCCGGTCCAGAAGCGAGATGGCATCATGCCGCTCGAGATAGGTTGTATCGGGCAGGATCAGGTCGGCATAGGCAACCATTTCCGAAGAATAGGCATCCGAATAGATGATTTTCGGAATCTTGTATTCACCCGTCTGCGGATCGGTCTCGGTCAACATCTCCATGACGCCGCGCGTATTCATCGAGGAATTCCACGCCATATTGGCCATATACATGAACAGCACATCAACCGGATAGGGGTCGCCAGCCGCCGCATTGGAGATGACCATATGCATCATGCCGTGNGCCGACATCGGCGCATCCCAGCTATAGGCCTTGTCGATGCGNTGTGGCGCGCCATCATCATCAATGATCAGATCTTCCGGNCCGAGCACATAGCCNAGCGGCGCNCCACCAAGCGGCGATCCTGCTGCCACCTGATCCGGCCGACCCGCCGGCTTCGGGTGTGCGTGAGGCGGCTTTGGGTAGGGCGGCTTGAAGCGGAAACCGCCAGGCGCCTCTACCGACCCCAGCAGCAACTGCAGCACATGGAGCGCACGGCAGGTCTGGAAACCGTTCGAATGGGCGGAAATCCCGCGCATCGCATGCATCGAAACCGGACGCCCGATCATCTTGTCATGCTTTTCGCCTTTCCAGTCGGTCCAGGGCTGGTCGATCACAACCTCTTCCGCAAAGGCTGCCTCGGCCAGATCAGCTGCAAACTGNCGGATACGGTCGGGCGTGATGCCGACAGTATCGCTGACCGCCTCGGGCGCATAGGCGTCATCCAACCAGGATTCTGACATCANCATGAAGACCGGCACCGCCGTNCCGCCGCCCTCGACCTTGACTTCGCCATGCAGGGCNACCCTGACACCGGTCTTGTCATGTGCCACCGCCTTGCCGCTGTCACGGTCAAGCACCATTNGCGTNCCTGCATCATCACGCAGGAACAGCCCGTCATTTGCCTTGCCCGGATTACGGATCACCAGCCATGGNGCATTGGTATAGCGTGCCAGATAGTCGATATCGATCTTGCCGGCGCGCATCAATTCGCGGATCAGCGACAGGATCAACAGCCCGTCAGTCCCCGGTGTCACNCCGAACCAGTCATCTGAAATTCCGGCATAACCGGTCTGTACCGGATTGACGGAAATCACGCGTGCGCCGCGCCCCTTGAGCTTGCCAAGCCCTATCTTGATCGGGTTGGAGTCATGATCCTCGGCAACACCAAACAGCACAAACAGCTTTGTCAGNTCCCAGTCCGGCGACCCGAATTCCCAGAAGGCCCCGCCAAGCGTATAGATGCCGCCTGCCGCCATATTTACCGAACAGAAGCCACCATGCGCAGCAAAGTTCGGTGTNCCGAACTGTTGCGCCCACCAGCCGGTCAACGCCTGTGACTGATCACGGCCGGTAAAGAAGGCCAGCTTCTTGGGGTCCGTTTCNCGGATTGGTGCCAGCCAGTCTGTNGCAAGCTNCAAGGCTTCGTCCCAGCCGATCGNCTCGAACTGGCCNGACCCGCGCGGGCCAACCCGCTTCATCGGGCTTTGCAGGCGTGCCGGCGAATAGTGCTGCATGATGCCGGCCGACCCTTTGGCGCACAGAACACCCTGATTGACCGGGTGGTCGCGATTNCCCTCGATATAGCGAATCTTGCCGTCCCGCAGATGCACATTGATGCCGCAGCGGCAGGCGCACATATAGCAGGTGGTCTTGCGGACCTCGTCACTCACCTTTGGCGTTGTATCGACGCTTGGTTCCACACTCATACCTGTACCTCCTGGCTGGCAATCGCNGCCAATACTAAAGATGCCAGACGCGCAGCCGGGGGGTCTGACCGGCTGGTCAGAATGATCGGCACACGCCCGCCAAGGACAACACCTGCAGCAAGCCCGCCGGCGAAATAGACGATGGATTTGAATAGCACATTGCCAGACACAATGTCAGGCACGACAAGGCCATCTGAATGACCGGCGACAAGGCCAGAAGGGCTGTCCCCGGTGATCTGCTTGATGGCGGCTGACTCCGGCGAAATAGCAAGGTCCAGTGACAGAGGACCGGCAAANTCGGCAGCCTTGTCAACCGCGCGCGCCGCNGNAGCAATTTNGGCCGCCTCNACGCTTGACGGCATGGCCGGCAATTCTGACTCGGTTGCGGACAGCACCGCAATGCGCGGCCTTTCCACCCCCATACGGCGCAGCAATCGGGCCATCTCCAGCGCTGCTGTCGTCCTGGTGTCTGTATCGGGCGCGATATTCACGGCGGCGTCACTGATCAGCAGCGGACGCCCCCCCGCAGGCGGCACCATGGCAAACACATGCACAAGCCGCCGTTCCGTCCGGATGCCGGCGGCCCGGCGCACGATCCCGCCCATGAACACATCGGTATGGAGCTGGCCCTTNACCAGCCCNGCNGCACGGCCGTCCTGGACAAGTTCGATGGCCGCAGCGATTGCNCCGGCCTCACCATCCGCATCGATAATTTCTGCGCCGGCAAGGTCCCAGCCGATTGCAGCTGCATCTGCTGTAATCTGCGCGGCCTCGCCAACCAGAAGCGGTGTTGCCAGCCCGGCAGCAGCCGCATCACGCGCTGTCTGCAGGGTGGCCGTTCCGGTGGCGCGCACGAAGGCGAGTGGCTGGCGCGGGCAATCAGCGGCCAGTGCCAGAAAATCATCCGGGCAAGCGGTGGCCGACGGGCGCAAAAACGCGGTTCGATTCGCATCGGCGCGGTTCGCATCGGTAAGGCGATCACTCATGAAAACAACTCCCCCTGTGGCAGGCGCCACGCGGCCCGACGCATGATGTATGGCGATCGGCGGGCCTAACATGAGACCAGTCGGAAATGCTGTCAATCTGGGTGTTCCAAGATTTCCAGTCGAGATCAGTCCGGATCACGGGCGCAACGCCTCGACCGCAGCTGCCAGCCGTGCCACGCCTTCGGCAATGCGCGATTCGCCGATAGAAGAATAAGCCAGCCTGAAATAGTTCAGCGGAGGTGAATCCGGCCGAAAAAACACATCGCCGGGTTCAATAAGCACCCCATCTTCCGCCGCACGGTTGGCCAGAGCCCGCGAATCAAGCCAGTCAGGCCCCTTCACCCAGAAGCTTGTCCCACCGAAATGTGAGGCTGTTTGCGAAAACAGCTGGTGGCTGTCCAGCGCCGCCTGCAGCTCCCGTCGGCGTCCGGCCAGATGCCGCCGCAGCCGCCTGATCTGTGCGTCATAATGACCAAGCGCCATGAAATAGGCCAGGGTGCGCTGGGCGTGGCCCGGGGGATGGCGCAGAATCAGATGCCGCAACGCACGCGCCTCTGCCACCAGCGGTTCCGGTGCCACAAGGTAACCAAGACGCAAACCCGGAAAGACCGACTTGGACAGGCTGCCCACATAAATCACACGCCCGTCACGATCCTGTGATTTGAGTGCCGGGGTCGCGGGTTCCAGAAAGTTCATCTCGAATTCGTAATCATCCTCGACGATCAGGAAATCATGCTGGCGCGCCAGATCAAGGAGCGCCTTGCGACGGTTGGCCGGCATGGTGTGGGTGGTGGGGCATTGATGGCTCGGTGTGATAAAGACAGCATCGCTGTTGGCCAGCACTGGCTCGTCAAGAACCAGCCCCTCATGATCAACCGGCAGGCCGGTAATATGATCGGTCCGCTGGCGCAAAATATCGCGCAAATCGGGATAGGCGGGGTCTTCAATCACGACATGTTTTTCAGGAGATACAAGCAGCTGTGCAATCAGATACAGCGCATTCTGCGCCCCCAGCGTAACCAGTATCTGTTCCGGGCGCGCGGTGATACCGCGTCGTGGCAGACTGCGTGCGCAAATGTAATTGACGAGCATCGGATCATCATCAAGGCCGAAATCGCCAACCATGCGGCCAAAATTACGCATGCCAAGCGCCTGACGCGCGCAATCTCGCCAGTCTGTCATGGAAAACAGCTCGTCATCCACCTGCCCATAGACAAAGGGAAATGGATATTCGCGCCAGTTCAGCGGTTTGCGTACAGGCCGAATATCTATGCAGCTGCGCACCAGCTTGCCGGGCCAATCAATCGCGGTACTGCCACTGCCGGCGTCCGGTGTTTCCACCGCAGACAAGGTGGCTACCGGCGCGTCATCGCTGACCACATAGCCACTGCGTTCCCGCGGCTGCACAAAACCGGTATCAATCAGCGCCTGATAGGCCAGCACAACCGTATTGCGCGACACACCCAGCTGTGCAGCCAGCATACGGCTGGAGGGCAGCCGNTCACCNGGCAGGATCGCACGCGCCAGAATGGCTTCGACCACNGATTCGCGAATCTGGGCCTGCAGNCTGGTTTCNGCGCCTGGATNGAGATTGATGATGAGATGATCGAGCATGGNTTCCCTGTCTACNCCTGCTGTCACGANAATCCGGACTTAATCTTCAGCAGGATGGCGCGGCCAATTGCCCCAGCGCATCAATTCTGGCTCTATNATATGGCCAAACTGGTTCTATAGTAGNTGGTGAAACNCTGTCTAGCGTTTGACAGCNAGNGNGCCGCATGCAGGATGCNGCNGCGCTGACAATNATGTGCCACCTGCCAACAGCAAATATCNGGCCAGTACCGGCTGCCGGATGANGGAGATCACCATGTCCTATGATGTGAATTCACTTGAAGCACACTGGATGCCGTTNACTGCCAACCGCGACTTCAAATCAAACCCGCGGATGGTTGTTAANTCCGAAGGCATGTATATGTGGGATTACAAGGGTGGCCAGATTATTGACGGTTCATCAGCACTGTTCTGCACACCGGCCGGCCATGGGCGTCGCGAAATCGCCGAAGCGGTCTATAACCAGATGCTGGCCAATGACTACACGCCGCATTTCCAGCTGGGCCATCCGGGATCATTCGAACTGGCCGAGCGGGTCTGCCGCCTTCTTCCTGATGATTTTAACCATGTGTTCTTTACCAATTCCGGATCGGAATCGGTGGAAACCGCGATCAAGGTGATNCTTGCCTATCAGCGCGCCCGTGGACAGGCGCAGCGTAACCGGCTGGTCAGCCGCGAGCGTGCCTATCACGGCGTCAATATGGGCGGCGTATCGCTGGCCGGCATGGTCCGTAACCGCGAAACATTTGGCCTGACATTGCCGAATATCTCGATGATCCGGCACACATGGACCGAAGAGCAGCGCTTTTCAAAGGGCCAGCCGCTGACTGGTGCGGAAATGGCCATGGACCTTGAGCGTCTTGCCGAAAATCTGGGCGGCGGTACGTTGGCAGCCGTCTTCATCGAACCTGTCGCCGGGTCCACCGGCACACTGGTACCTCCTGTCGGCTATCTGGAGAAAGTCCGCGAGATCTGTGACAAGCACGGCATGCTGCTTGTCTTTGACGAGGTGATCACAGGTTTTGGNCGCATGGGCACACCCTTCGCCACACAGAAATTCAACGTCAAGCCAGATATCATCACCATGGCCAAGGCGCTGACCAACGGTGCCATTCCGATGGGTGGTGTCGCTGTCACGGACGAAATCTATGACACTGTCATGAACGCCTCGCCGGACAACGCCATCGAATTCTTCCATGGCTATACCTATTCGGCGCACCCGGCAGCCTGTGCGGCCGGCATTGCCACGCAGAAGATNTATGAGAGCGAGGGGCTGTTCGAGAATGCGGCCAACCTTGAATCCTACTTCCTCGACGCGATCTTCACACTTGAGGATCATCCGATGGTTGCTGATGTCCGCGGCATCGGCATGATGGCTGGTATCGAAGTGCATCCTGATGGTGCCCCNGGCCGNCGCGGTGGCGAGATGCAGAAAAAGATGTTCTGGAACGGACTGCATGTGAAATGGACAGGCGATAACGCGATTGTTGCCCCGGCCTTTGTCGCCGAGCGCAAACATATTGACGAAATCGTCGACAAGTTCCGCAAGACCCTCGACGAGATGATGTGACCGCTTAATCTGGGAGCCGCCTCGCGGCACGGGTGACCATATGGCAAGACTGGGCGTCAGCGGCGGTGGCATCGCCGGTCTGGCAGCGGCGCTGGCAGCACGCCGGTCCGGGCATGATGTGACGTTATTTGCCCGCCCCGATGCACAACCACTGACCGGGGGTCTGCAAATTGCACCAAATGGCTGGGCCGCGCTGACCCGGCTCGGGCTTGCCGAAAAGGCCAGCGACTGTTCGCTGCGCCTTGATCAGATTACTGTTCGTGCGCTGGATACCGGCGCCAGCCTGATCTGCCTGCCGCTGGTCCAGCATTATGCAAGTTTCAGCCGCCAGGCATTATCCGACCTGCTGGTGGATGCCATTGATGATGCGGGCGGGGTCCAACNGGTTTCGCAGACCCTCGCCTGTATCGATGCATCGCAAAAAGACGGTTTGCGTCTGATTGATGATGACGGGCAATGCCATATCTGTGACGGGTTGATCGCTGCCGATGGTGCAACGGGACCCGCNGGCCAGCATGTTACATCGGGCCAGCGCGGNGCGCCTCTTGCCAACAAGACGGCGATGCGGACACAGATACCGCTATCNACATTGCCAGCACATTTTTCTCTTCCCGGCAGCCATCTGTGGCTTGGGCGCGGCCGCCATATCGTGCATTACCCGATAGGGGCGGATTTGAATGTTGTGGCAACCCTGCCAACAGCACAGGCACGGGGCGACTGGCAGCCCGATGTCCTGCCCGCCTCATCACCCCTGGCGGTCCTCGGTGGCAGTAACATCTCCTGGACACAGACACCAATCGCATCCGCCTTTACCGCCGATTGCTGGCGGCGGGGCAGCGTAGTGCTGGCCGGTGATGCCGCGCACAGCATGCCACCTCATCTGGCACAGGGTGCGGGTCAGGGCCTTGCAGACGCCGCCAGCCTGCTGCGATGGCTGGATGGCGCCAACGACATTGACGCCGCCTTTGCCGGCTACGCCCGCGAGCGCGCCGGTGCGGTATCCCGCATTGTNCAGAAGGCGGATATATCGGGACGNATCATGGCGCTGTCCGGACCGGCAGCGCGCCTGCGTGATCTGGCGCTGAATATGGGCGGGCCGCGNTTGATGCAGAGCTGGCTTGCAGAAGTCTGGGCCGCCGACGAGACGCTGGTCTAGCCGGCAGCAGAACGACGTTGCATCAGGGGCCGGTCAGGCCAACCCGCATCCACGCACACAGCTTTCGAAATCTTCACGATTGATGTAGGACCCCGCCATTTTGCGGCGGCCGCTAAAGGCCCCGCGACCATGCAGCACGCGCCAATTGTCAAACACCAGCATATCGCCCGGGGCAAGCGTATAGCGCCATTGCATCGCCGGATCATTCGCCATCTGATCGAAATGCCGAATGCCGGCATACAGCGCGCGCATGTCATCATCGGCAAGACGGATGGTATCGCGGTCATAATTATTGAATGTGACCTGCGCCAGGCTACCATCATCATGACAGCGCAGGATCGGGCGGCTGGCACGCAGCACCACCCCGTCACCCTTATAGATGCCGGTCACGGCAATGCGCGCCAGATCATCATGGATGGCAGGGACCTCATCTTTCAGCCGCGCCGCGATGCGCGCGCCATCCACCATGATGGATTCCCCGCCTTCTGCCGCATAATCAACGCAAAGCAGCAGCTGTACGCCGGGGGCATCATGGCTGTAGGTGCCGTCGGTATGAGGGCGCAGTTCCTTTGGCGTATAGGCGGAATCGGCCATATCCTCATTCGCCTCAAATTCAAACAAACCACCAAATATGGTCTGACGCACATAGCCTATGGTTTCAGATAATTGCTGAACCGCATCCAGATTGCGCGGCGTGTCCGTAACNACAGCAAACCCNTGATCCAGCAGCCTTTCCATCAACGGGGCGACANCTCGATCGCCCTGCAATGAGGCAAAAGGCAGCCGCACCGCGTCGGCATCAAGATTATCGCGGTCCCATGGGCGTGGTGCCGGCAGGCGCATATGATCAGTCGGGCCGGCAAAATCTGCCAGAAAAGCGGCATCATATTCGGCCGCCATATCCAGATCGGGCCAGTCCAGAAGCAGCGCCGACGCATTGCCGTTGAGCTGCCCTGCTGTCGGCTTTATATGCGGGTCCAGCGCGGCAGTGAATAATTCNCGCTGATNGCTGCGCGAGTCAAAGCTGACAGGATCGCGTGCATTGTCACGCAGCCAGAAATAGTCAAAACGCGTTGCCACCCCGTTGATCGACAGGCTAAGCCCTTCGTCACCAAGCACCAGATTGTCCAGCATTGTCACACTCCCATTTCAGTGGCTCCAGAATAACTGTGAGGCCACAAACTGACAAACCACAAGCCGCCGCCGGCTATTGGAAAAGCCTAACGGCGATGCTAAGACTAAGCAAATTTCCGATGCGGCCAGCAGGATAAATATGACAAGCCTGATCAGCGACATGCATGACGCACGCGCCCATCANGGCGGCGCGGAAGACGCGCCCTATGTGGTCGCCGCGCTGTATAAATTTGTCGATCTGACGGATCATCAGGCGCTGCAGCCGCACATTCAGTCCTTATGCGACGCGCATGATATTCTGGGCACAATTCTTCTGGCAGCAGAAGGGATCAATGGCACGGTTTGCGGGCCTGAAAAGGGTATGGCTGCCTTTCTGCAATGGCTGCAGGATGATCCGCGTTTTGCCGGAATATCNCTTAAATTCTCATTTGCGCCAGAACANGCATTCCTGCGCATGAAAGTGCGGCTGAAGCGCGAGATTGTGACCATGGGCTGCCCCGAAATCCGGCCGGCGCAGGCCACCGGCACCTATGTCGAGCCNGCCGACTGGGATGCGCTGATTGATGATCCGGATGTGATGGTGATCGATACGCGCAACCGCTATGAAACCGCCATNGGCAGTTTTCGTGGTGCCGTCGATCCCCAAACCGACAATTTTCGTGAATTTCCGGCCTGGGCGGCCGCGCTNGCAGACCAAGATGAAACCACCCGACCGCGTAAGTTGGCGATGTTCTGCACGGGCGGTATTCGCTGCGAAAAGGCCAGCGCCCTGATGCAGGCGAACGGCTTTGACGANGTCTATCACCTGAAAGGNGGCATCCTGAAATATCTTGAAGAGATTCCCGCGCAGGACAGCAGCTGGCAGGGTGANTGTTTTGTTTTTGACGGGCGTGTGGCCGTCGATCACGATCTGCAGCCTGGCCANTATGATATGTGCCATGCCTGNCGTATGCCACTNGCATCAGATGATCTGGCGCATCCGGATTATGAGGCTGGGATCAGCTGTCACCATTGTCGCGGCCAGCAAAGCCCGCAGCAGCGGGCCCGCTTTGCCGAGCGTCAGAAGCAGCTGCGTCTGGCCGAGTCCCGTGGTGAGCCGCATATCGGTGCGGCCGCACGCGACCGGCTGAAAACACGCGANGAGGCAAATTAANGACTGCCCCGATCATGCGGCGCATCAAGATCAAGCNCCGGCCCCACGGGGATAATGCCTGTCGGGTTCAGATTGCGGTGGCTGGCNTAATAATGGNGCTTGATTTCATCAAGCCGCACCGTATCGGCAATCCCCGGCATCTGGTACAGCGCCCGCATATAGGATGACAGGGCCGGATAATCGGCAATCCGCCGGATATTGCATTTGAAATGCCCGACATAGACAGCATCAAANCGGATCAGCGTTGTGAAAAACCGCCAATCCGCCTCGGTCANCTGNTCCCCGACAAGATAGCGATGNCGCGCCAGATGCGCCTCCATCCGNTCGAGCGAGGCAAACAGCTTGGTGACTGCATCCTCATANGCNCTGCTGGTGGTAGCAAACCCCGCCTTATAGACCCCGTTGTTGATGCAGCTATAGATCTCGTCATTGATGATATTGATCTGGTCTTGCAGCGCGGCCGGGCAGTAATCATCCCGGTTGCCAGTAATGCCATCAAAGGCACTGTTGAACATGCGGATGATTTCGGACGATTCATTCGAGACAATCTGATCTGTCTCGCGGTCCCACAGTACCGGCACCGTGACCCGGCCAGACGCCTGCGGGTCAGACCGGGTATAAACCTGATGCATGAAGCTGGCATCATGCAGATGATCGCCGGTGCCGCCATGCGCATCGATGGCAAATGTCCAGCCATCATCCAGCATCAGCGGATGCACCGANGAGATACNGATATGCGAATCNANCCCTTTCAGATGCCTGAAAATCAGCGTGCGGTGTGCCCATGGGCAGGCATAGGACAGATAAAGATGGTAACGGCCNCTTTCTGCCGCAAATCCGCTTTTGCCTGACGGGCCGGCGCTGCCATCGGCGGTGATCCAGTTACGGTAACGTGCGGTATCGCGCACAAACTGGCCTTCGCTTTTNCTTGTGTCATACCATGCGGAAGACCAATGACCATCAATCAGCAGGCCCATTTTAAGTATTCCTTCTTGGACAGAGGCGGCGTTAGCAAGGACCAGTTCTAGGACGCGGCAGCGCGAATAGCATCCATATTGGCGCGGTAGGCGGCTTCNCNATCGCCCTTGAAGACGGCAGACCCNGCAACAAGGGCGCGTGCCCCAGCCGCTGCCACAAGCGGCGCTGTCTCGGCGGTGATCCCGCCATCAACCTCGATCACGATATCACGCCCCTCGGTCATCTGGCGGATGGTGGCAATCTTGTCGATCATCGCATGGATAAAGGATTGCCCGCCAAAGCCGGGATTGACTGTCATCACCAGGATCAGGTCCAGCCGATCGAGAACATGCTGCAGATTTTCGGCTGGGGTGTGCGGGTTCAGCGACACACCGGCACGGCACCCCAATTCGCGAATGCGCGACAGGGTGCGGTCAAGATGCGGACAGGCCTCGGCATGGACTGTGATGATTTCGGCACCAGCCTTGGCATAGCTGTCCAGCAGCGCATCCGGATTGGCCACCATCAGATGCGCATCAAACGTCTTGTCGGTCACACCGCGCAGCGCGGCAATCACCGGTGGGCCAAAAGTCAGGTTCGGCACAAAATGCCCATCCATCACATCGAGGTGGATCCAGTCTGCACCAGCCCGGTCAATGGCGGCCACTTCATCGGCCAGCCGGCTGAAGTCTGATGCCAGAATTGAGGGGGCGATGATAATGCCGTCATTCATATGCGTCTGCGCTTTCGTCGGGCTGGGGGCATGACGGATAGATAGCTGGCCGGTGCCAAAAACTCAAGTCACCGCCTTATGGCTGTCCCCATATGCCCGTTCGATATAAAATGCCGCAGGGGCTATTCTGTTTGTCCGTTTTTACGCTATATTTTAAGCATAAATAAGTTTTGCAGGGCCGTTGGTGTTATCTGAAGCTGTCTTTTGCGGCTCATGCTGTAACAAAGCGCCCATATACGCCCCGAATTGAATAAAGGAACGCGTCGCCATGGAAGGTGTACTGACATCATCAAAACCGGTCTTTTCCTGGGAAGATCCGTTCTATCTTGATCGCCAGCTGAGCGAGGATGAGCGCATGGTGCGTGACACTGCGCGCCAGTTNGCCCGCGAGGTGTTATTGCCCCGCGTGATAGATGATTTCCGCGAGGAACGNTTTGACAAGGATNTGATGCGCCAGATGGGTGCGCTCGGCCTTCTTGGCCCGACCATCCCNGAAACCTATGGCGGCGCTGGCGTCAATCATGTGGCTTATGGCTTGGCCGCGCATGAGATTGAGGCTATTGACTCCGGCTATCGTTCTGCCATGTCNGTGCAGTCATCGCTTGTCATGCACCCGATNCATGAATTTGGCACCGAGGCACAGAAGCAAAAATTCCTGCCAAAGCTTGCCAGCGGCGAGATGATTGGCTGTTTCGGACTGACCGAGCCTGATTACGGATCCGATCCTGGCGGCATGGTGACAAAGGCGGTCAAGGTGGATGGCGGCTATCATCTGTCTGGNGCNAAAATGTGGATTTCGAACGCGCCGATTGCCGATATTGCGGTTGTCTGGGCAAAGCTTGACGGGGTAATCCGCGGCTTTGTGATTGAACGCGAGACGGCAGGTGCCGGTTTCTCCACCCCGAAAATCGAGGGCAAGCTGTCCCTGCGGGCATCGGTTACCGGATCGATCCAGATGGATAATGCCTTTGTTTCCGAGGATAATATGTTCCCCGAGGTGACCGGTCTGAAAGGCCCGTTTTCCTGTCTGAACAAGGCGCGTTACGGCATTGCCTGGGGCACGCTTGGCGCGGCGCANTTCTGTTATGATGCGGCGCGCAGCTATACGCTGGACCGCAAACAATTTAATCGGCCGCTGGCGGCAAACCAGCTTGTGCAGCTGAAACTTGCCGATATGCATACCGAAATCAGCATTGGCTTGCAGGCCTGCCTTCGCGTTGGCCGTCTGCTGGATGAGGGCAATTGCCCGCCGGAAAACATCTCGACCATCAAGCGCAATAGCTGTGGCAAGGCACTGGCCATGGCCCGCGTGTCGCGCGACATGCATGGCGGCAATGGCATTGCCGAGGAATATCATGTCATGCGGCATGTGATGAATCTCGAGACGGTGAATACCTATGAAGGTACGCATGATGTGCATGCGCTGATCCTTGGTCGCGCCATCACCGGCATCCAGGCCTTTACCGGCTAGTCTGATGACCAAACCGAGCGGCGCGCTGTCCCATCTGCGGGTGCTTGATCTGTCGCGCATTCTTGCTGGCCCATGGGCCACACAGATGCTTGGCGATCTGGGCGCCGATATCATCAAGGTCGAACGCCCTGGCAGCGGTGATGATACGCGCGGCTGGGGGCCACCCTTCGCCGACACCATCACCGGTAATGCGGCTGAAGATGCAGCCGCGCGGTCTGCCTATTTCTGTTCGGTCAACCGCAACAAGCGNTCACTTGCCATCGATATCACCTCGCCCGAGGGCAGCGCCATCCTGCGGCGGCTGGCAGCAGAAGCCGATATCCTTGTGGAAAATTTCAAGGTGGGCGGGCTGGCAAAATATGGNCTTGATTACGCGGCGCTGAAAGCTGTCAATCCGGCGCTTGTCTATTGTTCGATTACCGGCTTTGGCATGGATGGTCCCGATGCGCATCGCGCCGGCTATGATTTCATGATTCAGGGTATGGGCGGGTTGATGAGCGTAACCGGCGAGCCGGATGGCATGCCGATGAAGATCGGTGTGGCNCTAGTTGATGTGTTGACCGGCACCAACGCCGCGACCGCCATCCTTGCAGCCGTGATGCATGCCCAGCGTACCGGTGACGGCCAGCATATCGATATGAGCCTGTTTGACGTCAGCGTGGCCAGTTTGGCCAATCAGGCGCTGAATTATCTCGTATCAGGTCAGGTGCCGGGCCGGCTTGGCAATGCCCATCCCAATATCGTGCCCTATCAGGCCTTTGCCACTGCCGACGGGCATATCATTCTTGCCGTTGGCAATGATTCACAGTTCCGGAAATTCTGCGAGGTTGCTGACTGCGGCGCCCTTGCCGATGATCCGGCCTATGCCACAAACCGCGCGCGCGTAGAGAATCGTGACAGGCTGCTGCCACATATCACTGCCGCCTTTGCANGCCAGACAACAGACTGGTGGCTCGNCGAATTGGCAAATGTCGGGGTGCCCGCCGGCCCNATCAACCCCATTGACGCCGTGCTGGACGAACCGCAGGCGCGTCATCGCGGCCTGGCCAGCAGCATTGCCGATGAAAAGCTGGGCAGCCTGCCGACCATTGCCAGCCCGCTGCGCCTGTCTGAAACACCGCCGCAAAACACGTTGCCGCCACCGCCGCTTGGCGCACATAGCGTTGAAGTGCTGCGCGAATTTCTGGATATGGACAGGGCCGAAATTGACCGGCTGATGGCAAGCGGGGTCATTGCCGATAACAGCTAGGCTGGTATGTGCTCAAGNATCGGNTCGGGTGTCTNCGGCTTTTTTATCGGCGGCGGCGGTGCGCATTGCTTTCGGATCAATAATCACAACGCCAACGCCGGTAACAACAACCGCCCCGCCGATCAACACCCAGGCATCAGGGCGTTCGCCCAGAAAAGTGACCGCACCGAGGATCGTCGAGACCGGCAGCAACAGCAAGACCGGCATGACCATCGCCACCGGATAGCGCGCCAGCACATAATACCAGGCAGAATAGCCAATCACCGTCATCACCAGCCCCAGATAGAGAACGGTGAACCATGCCTCGACCGGGGCGGCCTGCACTAGCGGCAGCGGATTGCCCTCAAATAAAAGTGAAGCCACAAACATCTGCGGGGCGGCAATCATGCCGATCCATGCGGTCAGTTGAAATCCGCCCATCACATCACCCAGGCGGCGGATCAGCACCTGACCAAGCGCCCAGAAGGCACAGCCTGACAGCACAAGCATAACGCCAATCATCTGGCCTGCCAGCGAAGGCGCCCCAACGATGATCAGCACACCAGATAATGACAGGGCGGTGCCCAGAATCTGGCGCAGGGTCGGGCGTTCTTTCAGGATGATGGCAGCCATCAAGATGCCCATCACCACCTCGGACTGGACCAACAGCACCGCCGGCGTTGCATCAATGCGCGCCAGACCGGAAAAGGTCAGCCCATATTGCATTGTCGCAGATACCAGCGCGATGATTGTCAGGTTGCGCCACTGGTTGCGCGGCACCGGGACAAACCAGACCAGTACAGCCGCTGCAATGGCAAAGCGCATCGACATCAGCAGCAGCGGCGGAAAATGATCAAGCCCGGCCTTGGCAAGGGCAAAACCGAACCCCCAGGTCAGCGGCACCAGCAACGCAATCAACAAATGCCGCAGCTGCATGATCAGCCCTCCCCGCACATATGTGCTGCCAGCCGATCGATAAATTGCAGCCCTTCGACAAGCGCCGCCTCGGTAATGAATTCATCAGGCTGATGCATCTGCGCCATGCTGCCAGGACCAAAGATCACGGTATCCATCCCCGCCTGCTGGAAAAACGGTCCATCCGTGCCAAAAGACACCATCTGCGGCGTTTGGTTTGTCCATAGCCGCGCCACAAGATTGGCCGCCACCCCATCGGGGCGCGCCTCCAGCGGTGGCGCATCGCACAGCATCCGGGTCTCAATTCCGGCCTGCGGGTCAATCGCCTGCATCTGCGGAACCAGCTGTTCATTGATGATCGCGTTGATATGGGCCAGATGACGGTGCGGGTCATCGCCCGGATGAGCGCGGATTTCCCAGTCAATCCTGCATGTGTCGGGAATGATATTGCGCGCCTCGCCGCCCCGCATGACCCCCACAGACATGCTGCTATGCGGCGGATCAAAGGGCGAGCCAGGCAAAGGCGCATTGGCAAGCGCCTCGGCATGATGGCGGATGGCATCAACAAGCTGCGCGGCAAAATAGACGGCATTCACCTTGCCTGCGGGTTTGGCGGCATGACCCGATGTGCCGGTGATGATGCTTGTCAGCTCCATGCAGCCCTTGTGCCCCACAAAGGGCTGCATNCCGGTCGGCTCGCCAATAATCGCAATATCGGGGTGCAAATCCAGCTNGGCAAAGAAATCCGGTATCTGCGCTGCCCCGAAAAATCCGGTTTCCTCATCAAAGGTCAGCGCCAGATGGAACGGCATCGACAGATCGTCCGCCCGCGCCATGATGGCAGGCAGGCTGGCCAGCACAATGGCGATGAACCCCTTCATATCAACAGCGCCACGCCCATAGAGCCGGCCACCATCACGGCGCAGCCTAAAGGGGTCACCTGTCCAGCCATCCGGACTTGCCGCCACAACATCCATATGCCCCGACAGCAGAATACCCCCCGGCCCCGGCGGACCTGCGCTGCCAAGCAGGTTAAAGCGCAACCCGTCCTCATGCGCATTGCGCAGACAACGCAGCCCGTTACGCTGCATCACCTCTTCAATGTAACGAACGATGTCGCCATTCGGCTGCAGACTTACGCTGGGAAACGCGACAAGATCAGCCAGAATATCAATNGCCGCATCCAGCGCCGGATGCGACGACGCTCTGGCGGCAGTCGCACTCATCTTTCAACGATGTGTACATGTTGGGGAAAGTCACACAGGCGGCGGCAATCACCGCTGCGNACATGCAATGTCTCGCTCAGTTCCATGCCCCAGTCATCCATCCACATGCCAAGGATCACATGCACAACGGCATTTTCCGGCACGATGGTTGGCTCATTCGCGCGGAAGGACAGCGTATGTTCGCCCCAGTCCGGCGCATAGGCAGTGCCGATTGAATAGCCGATGCGGCTGGCCTTTTCCAACCCATAACGGTTCAGCACGGCCAGCCATGCCGCATGCACGTCACCCGCAGTTACCCCGGCCTTCAGCGCACCCATCACCGCGGCCATGCCTTCCTGCACCGCATCCGATGTACGCAACAGATCATCCGGCGGGGTGCCAAGATGCACGGTCCGCGCCAGCCCCACATTATAGCGATTGACGCAGGCCCCCAGTTCAAAGGCGACAGTCTGGCCGTCCACCAGCGGCGCATCAGTCCACATCGGATGCGCCGTTGTTGCCGCCTCGCCCGCAAGAATGAGCGGGTGAATGGCCGGCATATCGCCGCCGCAATCAGGCGTGCCACGAATCTGTGCAGCAACCACATCGGCCATCAAATCGCATTGCCGTACGCCCGGGCGCGCGCCGTCCCATGCAGTCTGCATGGTGATCTCGGCAATCCGCGCCGCCTTTTCCATCACCGCAACTTCAGCATCGCTTTTCGCCAACCGCTGCCAGTTAACCAGCAGATCAGCATCAACAAAACTGGCATTCGGCAGACCATCCTGCAGCGCGGCCAGCGCGCGCGGCGACAGGAAATAGCTGTCACTTTCATAGCCGATGCGCGCTGTGGCAAAGCCGTTTGCGCCCATCCAGTCAGCCAGCCAGTCCATCGGGTGGGTGTCAGGCCGCTGTACCAACGCCTCGGGATAGGCAATCACCTGTTCAGGGCGCAGCCTTGTGGTGAANTTTGCGGCACCCGCATCCATCAGCCGGCCCATCCACCANGGGCCGTCGGTCAGACTGACCAGCATCATCTGCGGGGTGTAGAAAGACCAGGCGTCATATCCTGTCAGCCAGTTGATATTGGCCGGATCGCCAATCACCATCGCCGACAGGCCGCGCGACTCCATTTCGGCGCGCACCAGGGAAAGACGGCGATCATATTCGGCTGTTTCAAAAGGTGGTGACATCAGCGTTCCGCCCCCTCGCGATAGGCAACACCGGGCATCACACACAGAATTTCATAAATCAGATTGGCGGCCAGCAGCGCCGTGTTGCCCTGCGGGTCATAGGGCGGGGAGACTTCGACAAGATCGGCNCCGACAAGATTCAGCCCNCGGCACCCACGGATGATCTCGAGCGCCTGCACCGGGGTCAGCCCGCCAATTTCAGGGGTACCAGTGCCGGGGGCAAAGCCGGGGTCCAGCGAATCAATATCAAAAGTCAGATAGGTCGGGCCGTCCCCCATTGCGGCCTGTACATCTTTCATCAGCGGTGCTGCCGAGCGGTGCCATAATTCCTCNACCTGNACCACCTTAAACCCCTGATCGCGCGACCAGTCGAAATCCTCTGCCGTGTAGCCGGTGCCACGAAGCCCGATCTGCCAGGTACGGTGCGGGTCAATCAGCCNCTCTTCCACGGCCCGGCGAAAGGGCGTGCCATGGGCAATAGCTTCGCCAAACATATGGTCATTGATATCCGCATGCGCATCGACATGGATCAGCCCGACCGGTCCATGCTTTTTGGCAATCGCGCGAAGCACCGGCAGCGTCAGCGTATGATCGCCGCCAAGCGTGATCGGGATCACGTCATGCGCCAGCACTTCGCCATAAAAAGCGGTAATCCGCTGCACCGCATCTTTCAGATCAAAGGTGTTGATCGGCACATCGCCCAGATCGCCAACGCGCAGGGAATCAAACGGCGCAGCGCGGGTCCACATATTATAGGGGCGCAGCATCACCGATTCAGCGCGTATCTGTTTTGGCCCGAAACGCGTGCCGGGGCGGTTCGAGGTACCGATATCCAGCGGGATGCCGATAAACACCACATCCATGCCATCAGCGCTGTCAATTGCCGGCAGGCGCATCATTGTGCCTGGCCCGGCAAAGCGCGGCATGTCATTGCCGCCCAGCGGTTGGGGGAAGCTGTCCTGACTGTCACTCATTGGCAATGCTGATCCTCTTTGACGGCGATTAGGGGCTGCAATTAGGGGCTGGCGATCAGGGGCTGGCGGCTATAGCCGCGCCGCATGCCAGCGCATATGTTCCTCCATAAAGCTGGAAATGAAGAAATAGGAATGGCCGTATCCAGGCTGCATGCGCAGGGTCAATGCAGTGTCTGTCCCGTCAACCGCAGCCTCGAAAAGCCATGGCCGCAAGCCGCTTTCAAGAAAACTGTCCGCATCCCCTTGGTCGATCAGAATTTCAGGGAAGTGATGGCCATCCTCGACAAGCGCAACCGCATCATAGGCCCGCCAGGCAGAAGGGTCGTTACCGAGATATTTTTCAAAGGCCGCCGCCGACCAGTCAGCCGTCATGGGATTGACGATCGGGGCGAATGCAGACGCACTGAGGAATCGATCCGGGTTGCGTAATGCCAGCACCAATGCGCCATGTCCGCCCATGGAATGGCCAAAAATTCCCTGCCGGTCCATGCGCAGCGGAAACTGCGCCGCAACCAGCGCCGGCAGATCCTCCATGATGTAGCTGTACATCCGGTAGTTGATGTCATAGGGCGCTTCGGTGGCATCGACATAAAAACCGGCACCGCTGCCAAACTGCCAATTATCAGGCTCGTCCGGCACATCTGTACCGCGTGGACTGGTATCCGGACAGATCACGGCGATGCCAAGCGCGGCAGCCGCACGGCGATATTCGCCCTTTTCCATGACATTGGCATGAGTGCAGGTCAGCCCTGACAGGTACCATAAGACCGGCACCGGCCCGTCCTCTGCCTGTGGTGGCAGATAGACGGCAAAGGTCATATCACATCCGGTAACGGCGGAATGGTGGCGATATACCCCCTGGACACCACCAAAGGATTTGTCCGTGGATAGCGTTTCCATGTCGGCGCGTCCTAAAAGACGACGACGGAGCGGATGGATTCGCCCTCATGCATCAGATCAAAACCCTTGTTAATCTCTTCAAGGCTGAGCGTATGGGTGATCATCGGGTCAATCTCGATCTTGCCCTGCATGTACCAGTCGACAATCTTTGGCACATCAGTACGGCCACGCGCGCCCCCAAAGGCGGTGCCCCGCCAGCTGCGGCCAGTCACCAGCTGGAACGGGCGTGTGTTGATTTCCTGTCCGGCACCGGCAACGCCGATGATGATGGATTCACCCCATCCCTTGTGACAGCATTCCAGCGCCTGGCGCATGACATTGGTGTTACCGATACATTCAAAGGAATAGTCAGCCCCGCCACCGGTCAGCTCAACCAGATGGCCAACCAGATCATCACCATGATCAGCCGGGTTGACGAAATGGGTCATGCCAAAACGTTCGCCCCATGCCTTCTTTTCATTGTTCAGATCGACGCCGACAATCATATTCGCACCAATCATCCGAAGACCCTGGATGACATTCAGCCCGATGCCGCCCAGCCCGAAAACAACAGCGTTGCATCCGGGTTCGGCTTTGGCCGTATTGATGACCGCACCGATGCCGGTCGTGACCCCGCAGCCGATATAGCAGATCTTGTCAAAAGGCGCGTCCGGGTTGACCTTGGCAAGGGCAATTTCCGGCAGAACGGTGAAGTTTGAAAAGGTCGATGTGCCCATATAATGCAACACCGGTTTGCCATCGATAGAAAAGCGGCTTGTGCCGTCAGGCATCAGCCCCTGACCCTGTGTGGTGCGGATTGACTGACACAGATTTGTTTTCGGGTGCAGGCAATATTCACATTCACGACATTCCGGCGTGTAGAGCGGAATGACATGGTCACCCGGGGCAACACTTGTCACACCAGCGCCGATCTCGCGCACGATGCCGGCCCCTTCATGCCCCAGAATGGCCGGAAACATGCCTTCAGGATCATCACCGGACAGGGTGAATGCATCCGTATGACAGATGCCAGTAGCCATGATTTCGACCAGCACTTCGCCGGCGCGCGGACCTTCAAGATCAATTTCCATGATTTCGAGGGGTTTGCCGGCGGCAACTGCCACCGCTGCACGTGTCTTCATGATTTGGCTCCTACCCTTGTCGGGCCATGATCCGCCGCATGTGCACCGGCCAACCCGTTTCTGTTCTGCGATCACGATGACACGCGCTATTGCGACACACAAGACGGATTTTCAGCTGTTCTGAATAGGGCAGACACCACCCGTTCGCTTTGCCGGCTAGCGCTGTTGCGTTTCCCATTCCGGATGGAAAAACGGCATATCATTTGCCCGCGGCAGGGGCTGGCGGCCCAGAATATGGTCCGCCGCCTTTTCACCTGTCATGATCGAAGGGCCATTCAGATTGCCATTGGTGATGCGCGGAAAGATGGATGAATCTGCGACCCGCAATCGGTCAACGCCAATCACCCTGCATTCCGGGTCCACCACGCTGCCAGGGTCGTTCGCCGCACCCATGCGCACCGTTCCGCACGGGTGATAGGCACTTTCGACATGATTGCGCACGAACGCGTCGATCGCCTCATCCGAGGTCGCGTCATCCCCCGGCTGGATTTCATGTCCCCGATAGGGATCCATCGGCGCCTGGCCTACTATCTCGCGGGTCAAACGGATACAGCGGCGGAACTCCTGCCAATCCTCATCATGGCTCATATAGTTGAAACGGATTTCCGGGGCGCTGTCATGTCGGTTGTCACGAATGCGCACATGGCCGCGCGACTTGGACCGCATTGGCCCGACATGCAGCTGGAATCCGTGCCCTTCGGCCGGAGCCTTGCCGTCATAGCTGATGGCGACCGGCAGAAAATGGTACTGAATGTCCGGATAGCGCACGCCGGCCGCAGAACGGATAAAGCCCAGCGTCTCGAACTGGTTTGATGCACCAAGACCCGTCTTGAAGAACAGCCATTCGGCACCGATGCGGGCCTTGGCCAACAAGCCCAGATGCCGGTAAAGCGTAATCGGCTGCAGACAGGCAATCTGAAAATAGACCTCCAGATGATCCTGCAGATTGGCCCCGACGCCAGCACGATCCACAAGCGGATTGACGCCGGCAGCCTGCAGCACCTTGCCGGGGCCGATGCCGGATCGCTGCAGGATTTGGGGTGAATTGATCGCCCCGGCGGCCAGCACCACCTCTGCTGCTGCATGCACCTGCATGCGGGTGCCACGGCGCACAAATTCAACGCCCGTCGCGGTCTTGCCATCAAACAGCACGCGGTCCACCATCGCCCCGGTCACCAGATCGACATTGCCGCGCGCCAGCGCAGGGCGCAGATAGGCATTTGCCGTTGACCAGCGCCGCCCTTTCCAGACAGTCATGTCGGCCGGGCCAAAGCCTTCCTGGCGGTGCC
Organism: SAR116 cluster bacterium; assembly: GCA_002686685.1. Taxonomy (GTDB): domain Bacteria; phylum Pseudomonadota; class Alphaproteobacteria; order Puniceispirillales; family Puniceispirillaceae; genus UBA8309. The sequence continues at coordinate 33,112 of NYYG01000013.1, forward strand.
CGTTATAGTCAGGTGTCGCTACATAACCTGCAGCCTCGGTGGCAGCCACAAACGCTGCATGAAGCGGGTTGTCGCGCGGCCCCCGGGTGACATTGAGAGGCCCATCCGTGCCGCGCCAGGGGGCCTCACCACCATGCGATGTTTCCATCCGCCGGAAATAGGGCAGCACGTCCGCATAGCCCCATCCGGTGGCACCTGATTCCTCCCAATGCGCATAGTCGCCGGCATGACCACGCACATAGATCATGCCGTTGATCGAGGAGGATCCGCCGATCACCTTGCCTCGCGGACAGACAAGCCGCCGCCCGCCAAGTGCCGGTTCCGGTTCTGCCAGATAGCCCCAGTCATAGCGTTTCATATTCATCGGATAAGAAAGTGCCGCCGGCATCTGGATCAATGGCCCGGCATCGCTGCCACCAAATTCCAGAACAAGGATGCGTCGCTTGCCATCCGCGCCAAGACGATAGGCAAGGGCACTGCCGGCAGAACCAGAGCCGATAATGATATAGTCATAAATCCGTTCCATGCGCCCACTATCTGGCCCGCCTGCCGGCGCGTCAAGAAAGAGGGATGATTTTTGCGCAAACCAAAGTCATAGTCATCGCTATGAGCATGATGATTTCAGATATTGCCGGCCAAATCGCCGGTGGCCAGCTTTCCGCACGCGATCATGTCGAAAGCTGCCTTTCCGCAATTGACAGCGAAGATGGCCGCCGCGCCTTTATCACCGTTGATGCCGATGGCGCCCGTCGCACTGCAGACCAGATTGACCGCATGCGCGCTGCCGGGGCCGCACTCCCGGCCTTTGCCGGGGTCAGCCTGTCGGTCAAGGATCTGTTTGATGTGGCAGGCAGTGTGACACGCGCGGGATCACGCGTTCTGGACAATGCCGCACCAGCCGAACGTGACGCCACGGTTGTTGCACGGCTGAAAGCGGCCGGGTTCAATATCATTGGCCGCACCAACATGACCGAATTCGCCTATTCCGGACTTGGCATGAATCCGCATTATGGCGACCCCCGCAGCCCCTATGGACGCGATCGGGGAAGCGGGCTTGTGGCGGGCGGATCATCTTCGGGAAGTGCCGTATCCATAGCCGACAGTATGGCGGCGGCCACCATCGGATCGGATACGGGCGGATCGACCCGGGTGCCAGCAGTGTTTTGCGGTATTGTCGGGCTGAAGCCGACAACAACCCGGATGCCTTCAGACGGTATTTTTCCCTTATCAACATCCTTTGATGCCGCCGGCCCGATGGGCACCAGCGTTGCCTGCTGCGCCATTCTGGATGACATCATGGCAGGCGGTGACGGGCGGGCCGAACCGGCTTTTCCGGCACCGGGGTTGCGGCTCGCAGTGCCGCGCGGCTATTTGTTCGAGGATCTGGATGATGCGGTGTCGGCCGATTTCGAAGCCGCCCTGTCACGTCTGTCCGCCGCCGGCGTGAGTTTGACCGACATCCACCTCGATATTCTGGAAGAGCGGCGACCGGCAAATCTGCCAAAGAGCATCGTCTCGGCAGAGGCCTATGAAATCCATCAAGAACTGTTGGCAACCGGGCGTGACCTCTATGACCCGCATATTGCCACACGGCTGGATGCCGGTGCGGACATCCCCGCCTATGACTATATCGCCATGCATCGTGACCGGGCCGATCTATGTGCAAGGGTGGCAGCGATCACCCGTCCGTTTGATGCACTGGTGCTGCCGACCACCCCGGCTACGCCGCTGCCCATTGACGGGCTGGAAGAGGTTGATGCACGGATGAAGGCCAGCGCCCGCGCCCTGCGCAATACCGCCTTGTCGAATTATCTGGACCGNCCGACCATTACCATCCCGTGCCATGCGCNGGGTGCTNNNCCAACAGGACTGTCGCTNATNGGCTCGCGCCACCATGACAGGCGTCTGCTGGCCATTGCGGCNGGGCTGGAAGCCCTGATCCGCAGCTAGCCGCTGTTATTCGGCGGGCACCATATCGCGATTGCGGCGCAGGCGNCCAACCAGGCGACGTAACATGGATGGTCCCGTCGCNGACGGGCTGCGNACAAAACGTCCACCAATCACCAGCATGGCCGGTGTTGCCACAAGCGTCAGAATCGTCGCAAAGGTCAGGCCGCCTGCGATCGAACTGGAAAGCTGGGTCCACCATTGCGAGGATGGCGCTCCGACCAGCACCTCGCGATCAAGGATCTTGATGGTTAGCTGGAACACCATCGGCAACAGACCAAGAATGGTGGTGATGGCGGTCAGCACCACCGGCCGGAAACGCACAAGACCGGCCCGGAACGCCGCATGACGCGCCGCATAACCGCGTCGCCTGTATTCATTATAGGTGTCGATCAGGACGATATTGTTGTTCACCACAATGCCGGCAAGCGAGATCACGCCCAACCCGCACATGACAATGCCGAATGGCTGGCTGGCCGCCCACAGGCCAAGCACGACCCCGCCCGTCGACAGTACAATGGCCGACATGGTGACAAAGGCCTGCCACAGCGAGTTGAACTGCAGCATCAGCACAATCACCATCAATACCAGTGACAGCATGAACGAGCTGCCCAGGAAGGCCTGTGTCTCGGCAATATCCTCGTCCTCACCGCCAAAGGACACGCGCACATTCTGCGTCAACGGCGTTTCTGCAAGCGAGGTCTTCAGCTGTTCGAAACGTTCGGCCGGAAGCATGCCTTCTGCAACATCAGAATTGATGTACATGTAGCGCGTGCCTTCCTTGCGTTCGATATCGCCGCCCTTTTCACGGGGCTGCAGCCGCGCGAANACAGACAGAGGCACATAGGACCCGTCAGCCGCAGGCACGCGCAATTCGCGCAGCCTGTCGAGATTGCGCTGGTCACCCATGAAGCGCATGACTACATCCAGCTCTTCCTCGCTGTCATCCGGACGGAAGTCGGAAATCCGCACACCACGTGTCAGCAGCTTGATCATTGTGCCAAGACTGGAAATCGACACNCCATGTCGGCTTGCNGCCTCACGGTCGGTCACAAGTGTCCATTCAAGACCAGGCAGCGGCCGGCTGTCAGCAATATCCACAAAGCCGCCAATCTCATCCATGCGCGCCACAACCGCCTCGGTGGCGTCGGCAATCTCGTCCAGATCATCACCAAGGATCTCGATCCGAATCGGCAGAGCGCCGCCCGGCCCCTGCGCCTGTTTGGTAATGCTGAAATCGGCACCGGCGAGACCTGAAATAAGGTCGCGCATCTGGTCCATGAGCNAAGCTGCCGGATCGCGTTCGTTCCAATCGGTGAAGACCGTCCGGATGGTCCCTACAGAATCCCGCGGTGTCTGGTTACCGCCGCCACCCGGCCGNAAAGATCTGGAGTAGAAATCCTGNACCCCGTCTACCGGCAGGATCGCCTGTTCAGCGCGGCTGACAATCGCGTCCCGTTCCTTGGCCGACAGATCGCCACGCGCCAGAACCTGCACCTGCGCCTGATCGGGCTCGATATCGGGGAAGAAGGACACACCCAGCCCGGTGCTGGCATAGCCCATGAAACTGCCAATGATNATGGCGATAACAGATNCCATGACCACAAAGGGATAGCGGACGGCCTTTTTCAGCAACCAGCGATAGCTGCGCGGCGCCGAGGCCGACACGAACCCCTTTGGCATGCGTGACTTGCCGATAAACCCGCCNAGCACCGGTATGAAGATCAGTGCCATGAACAATGATGCCGACAGCACACTGATAACAGTNATCGGCAAATATTTCATGAACTGGCCGACAATGCCGGGCCAGACAAGCAACGGCAGAAACACCATCAGCGTTGTGATTGTCGATGAAATGATGGGCCATGACATGCGTTGCGCACCCATCCGGTAGGCCTCGCGACGCGGTGATCCCATGGCGATCCGCCGGTCCGCATATTCGGTGGTCACAATGACCCCGTCAACCAGCATGCCGGCCACCAGGATGAGCGAGAAAAGCACAACGATATTCATCGTCACGCCCATCATGTTCAAGATGCTGATACCGATAAAGAAAGACCCCGGAATAGCCAGTCCAACGAGCGTTGCATTTCGCAGGCCAAGCGCCGCCAGCACCACCACCATGACGATAATCACCGCAGCGGCGACATTGTTGCCAAGGTCACTCAGCAGGCCGCGCACATCCTTGGAATCATCAAACAGATAGCTGACCTTTACGCCATCCCCGATTTTTGGCGCTTCTTCGTCAATCACCACGCGCGCCATCTCGACAACTTTGATGATGTTGGCGCCAACCCGNTTGCGCACATCCAGCACCACAGCNGGCTCGCCATTNACCCGNGACCAGCCCTCGGCCTGACGGAAGGCGCGTCTGACCACCGCCACATCACCAAAGGTAATGGTCGTGCCATCGCGCGCTGATACCGGCATATTCACCAAGTCATCGACACTTTCAATGACTCCGGGCACCTTGACCAGAAGACGNCCGCCACCATCATCGATGGCGCCAGCCGTGACCAGCTGGTTGTTGCCACTGACAAGACGGATAACCGCTGACGGGTCNAGCCCGTAAGCCTCGATCGCCGAGGCATCAAGCAGGATTTCCAGCACCTCCTCGCGATCACCGCCAATTTCAACTTCGAGAACACCCGGAAGCGCCTCGAGCTTNTCTTTGATGTCACGCGCGGCCGTAACCATTTCGCGTTCCGACACCGGCCCATAGAGCGCCGCCGTCAGGATTGGAAACAATGACAGGCTGACTTCGGTGACNTTTGGTTCATCCGCCTCTGGCGGCAGGTCNGGCTTGGCCTCGTCAACCGCCTGACGCACATCGGCAATCAGCAGGTCGATATCTTCACCGGCGGCAAATTCAAGCGTGACCGCCCCGTAACCTTCAGANGCCACCGACGACATGGTGTCGAGGCCTTCGACGGANCGAAGATGTTTTTCCAGCGGCTTGACCAGCAGCCGTTCTGAATCCTCGGGTGAAATNCCGTCATAGCTGACTGACACATAGGTGACCGGGATATCTACATCCGGTGCCGCTTCCTTTGGGATTTCGAAATAGGAGGAAACACCGACAGCGCTGAGAACCAGCAAGGCAAGGATGACCGCCCCGGCCCGCGCAAATGCGGCTTCGATTACCGCATTCATGATGTTGGCTCCGCAAGGACACGCACCGGATCACCATCCTCGACAAAAGCCTGGCCAAATGTCAGCAGCATGTCGCCATTTGCAAGGCCGGACACAAATACCTGTTCGACGCCGGACCGGACAAGCTCTACCGGCACCACCTTTGCAAAACCGTCAACATCGATTTTCGCTGTCAGCGACCCATCGGCTGCAACCGACAGATGCGCCGGTGACATGCCAAATGCCGGCTGGTAACCGACATCGATATCCGCTTCGACCGTCATCCCGGCACGCAGACTGCGATCCGCGTTCGGCACGCTGATTTCCACGTCAAAGGTACGGGTGGTCGATGTGCTGATGGATGCNATCTTCGATACGGTGCCCGCACGTCGNCCAACACCGGCAACATCGATACTGACCGGGTTGCCAATCGCCACCTNGGCGATNTTGGTTTGCGGCACGGCAACCACGATGCTGAGTGTTTCCATATCCAGAATGGTTGCTGCGGCTGCNCCAGCCGGCATTTGTTCGCCAACATCCACATGCAGCGTTTCCAGCCAGCCGCTGATCGGTGCGGCGATCCGCGATTTGCGCAGCTGGTCCTCAAGCACCACAAGATTGGATTTTGCCGCTTCAAGACGCGCCTCGTTCTGCGAGATATCCAGCTGGGCCCGGTAATTCTTTTCGAGATCGATCCTTGCCAGCATCATGCGCGCATTTTCGAAATTGGCACGCAGTTGCGCCAGATCCACAGGTGCGCTGAAATTCTTGCTGACCAGCTTTTCACCGATCTCCAGCCGCTGCTGCGCCACATCNAGATTGGCTTGTGCGGCAGCNCGTTCTTCCTCATAGGTGCCACGTGCCAGGCTTTTCGCGGTCGCAAGTGCGGCCTCTGCGGCGGCAATTTCCGCCCGCGCCGCAGCAATGCGTGACGGCAAGGTGTCGGTATCCATGATCACCAGCACATCACCCTTGTTGACGGCACTNCCCTCGGTCAAGGGAACGTCCCTGATCGTGCCCCCCATCTCGGCAGAAATGGTGAAGATGGCATGTGGTGCCGTGATGCCACTGGCCCTGATCGAGCGTCTGATCTGGGCATTTTCAACTGCCACTGCCGAGATACGCGGCGTGCCNCCGCCGGCATCACTTGANNCGCCGGACNCNGCTGCGGCCGTATCACCTGCNGTGACATCCGGTGCGGTTGACGATGCATCATCGGCGCTGTTNGTGAAGCTGCCAGACGCCATCCAGCCAATCACACCAAGCGCAACAAGCACTGCCCAGATATATGAAGCTCGAAATTTCATCTGCCCATCACCAGTCAATTTTTCGGTAACAGCCCTGTCAGGCCGGTGGGCGATATATAGTCGCAGCAACCATACAAGACAAGCGTTCTGGCATATAGTTCACGCACAGGTGAGGCATCGCGCAACAGCGCATCACCGCACAGCTTTCCTCGGGATCAGGTGCCTTTGATCGCTGCCAGAGCGGCCTGCAACTCACCGAGCAGGAGTGCGGCAGGCTCGATACCGACTGAAAGTCGGAAGAAACCTTCACTCATGCCAAGCGCGGCACGGGCATCGACGCTGAGCGCACGGTGCGAGGATGAGGCCGGGTGCGACAGGGTGGTGGCAACATCACCAAGTGTCGGTGCAAATGGAATTTGCCCGGCCGCCTCGATAAACCGGTTTACTTCGGCACGGCCACCCTCAATCTCGAAGCTGACCATATTGCCAAACGCCCCGTCAAACAGCGATGCGGCAAGTGCATGGTCGGGATGATCGGCACGTCCAGGATACAGGACCTGGCGCATCCCCGGCAGGCCGGCAAGGCCATCGGCAATGGCCGCCGCATTGGCCTGCGCGGCGGCAAAGCGGACCTCGAAACTGTGCATGCCGCGCTCGGCGAGCCAGCAGTCAAACGGGCTGGGCGTCATGCCCCATGTGACCGCAGCATCATAGATTGCCGTGCGATGTTCCGGATCACGCGCCGCCACATAACCAAGGGTCACGTCAGAATGCCCGGCCAGAAATTTGGTCACCGAATGGATGATGATATCGGCGCCGTGATCAAACGGGCGGAATACAGCCGGTGTTGTAAAGGTATTGTCGACAACAAGTATCAAATTATGACGCGCGGCGAGTGCAGCAATGCCGGCTACATCCGCAACCCGCAAGGTCGGGTTTGACACCGCCTCGATCATCACCATGCGCGTATGTGGCTGGATGGCGGCTTCGAGGCTGGCGGCATCGCAGGCATCAAAAAAGCCTGTTTCAAAGCCAAGGCGTGGCAAATCCTGCGACAACATCCGCAACGACCGGCCATAGAGCTGGTCCCCTGCCAGCACCTGATCGCCCTGTTTCAGCAGCCCGAGGAACATCGCCGAAATGGCGCCCATGCCCGAACTTGTGACAATGCCGCCGGGCGCATCACCATCGCTGGCAATACCTTCCAGCGAATCAATCTTGGACGCGAGAATGTCTGCATTCGGGTGGCCTTCACGCGCATAGGTATAGCCATCCACCTTGCCTTCATATTGCGCATCAAGTGTATCAGCCGATGGCGAGGCGTAGACAACTGATGTGAAAAGCGGTGTGGCCACCGGCCGACTCGCCGACTGGGGAATATCTGATCGGCGCACGATCGTATCGACCGGGGGCTTATTGGTGTGTTTGGGCGGCGACATCTTGGTCTCTTTCACATCAAGGGTCGGGATCTATGCAGGGTCACCATCAGTTGGACGCCCGAGTTTCTGCAGGACGATCCAGTCGACTGTCAATGCCAGCATGCATGCATGGTGACAGGGCCCCGAAACGCCCAGCCACGAAACACCACCGGATGATCCGGGTCAAGGCGCAGCGCGGGCAACCTGTCAAAGATCATTGGCAAGGCTACGTCGGCAACAAGCGCACGCGCGGCAAAGGCACCTGCACAAAAATGTGGTCCAGCACCAAAGGCGATATGTTTACGCGTGTCACGTCGCACGTCAAATCTGTCGGGATCGTCAAAATGCGCCGGGTCGCGATTGGCCGCGCTGAACATCAGAAAGGCCCGCCCGCCAGCGGTAATGTCGGTGCCGGCGACACGCGCATCAGCCGCGATGCGGCGTGGCGACATGCCGATCGGCGACATCCAGCGGACATATTCCTCAAACACCCGGTCCCATCCAACGCTACCATCCAGTGCCAGTGCCAGCTGGTCCGGGTGGGACAGCAGCGCCCATATCGCGCCGGCGATGGCGTCGCGCGGTTCGTTCTGGCCGCCGCTGATGGCCAGCTTTACGTTTGCGCGAATCTGGTCATGCGGGGCCCCGCAACGGGTCAGCACCGCAATCATCGAATTGCCGGCCAGACTGTCCGTATCGGTGGGGGCAGATTCAAACCTGGCAATCCGTTCATCAATGGCGGCATCCAGTGCTGCCACGGAAGCAAGACACCGCGCCTCGATTTCGGGGTCGCCCGCATAGTTGGCGATACCGTCAATCATCGCCTGTGAATGGGCATCCATCTCGCGCGCCGACACCGCTTCCAGACCGGTGATCAGACGCAGCGCCTCGCCAGACAGCAACATGGCATATTCGACGCACAGATCAGCCGATCGTCGGGATGACAGATCCTTCAGGATCACCCGCGCTGCATCGCGAAAGGCCTCGCGCCAGTGACGCCCGACCGTGCGAGGCGATACTGCGGGCTGCACCTGACGCCGCTGGGTTGCATGCGGCGCACCATCATGGCGCATCATATTCTGCCCCATCAGGCGGGTCATCAGCCCGCCTGGCTGTTCAGAACTGAAAACGTCAATACGCTTTTCCCAGACTGAAATGTCATCGCGCCGCGTCATCACGATACCGTCCAGCTGCGGCACAAAGGCAACCGGCGCGGACGCACGAAGATCCGCAAGCGCCGGATAGGGGTCCTGCCAAAAGGCATCCATATCAATATCAATAACGGGCGGTTCGGCCATAGACGCCATCCTGCCGCGCTGACACCGCAGCTGTAAAGCCGTGTTTACAGCGGCAGGGGCGGATTACGATGTCGGTCAGCCTGCGTTGCCGCGGCTTTTCAGCATACGCCCAGCCGCCAGCCCGGCAAGCATCATGACAACAAACAGCGCCACATCACCCGGCACCAGGGCCATTGCCGATATTGCCGGCCCCGGACACAGCCCGCCAAGGCCCCACCCAATGCCGAACAAGGCCGCACCGCCAAGCAGGTTGCGGTCGATGGCGGTCGCATCAGGCAGGCGGAACATGTCGGAAAAGACCGGACCAGACCGGCGCATCACCAGACGCATGCCGACAAAATTGGCCACCACACCGCCGCCCATAACAAAGGCAAGGGACGGGTCCCAGACACCAAACAGGTCCAGAAATCCGGCAACCTTGGCCGGGTTCAACATGCCGCCAACCGCAAGTCCGGCACCGAACAGCGCCCCGACGCATAAAATCGTAAGTGAACGGATCATCGTCATATCCCCCTGCTCAGACCACATGCCTGACGATATAGACCGTGACCACCGCGGTGATCATGAACATACCAACAGCAGCAGCGGACCGCATGGACAGGCGCGCCAGCCCGCAAATGCCATGGCCCGAGGTGCATCCCGACCCGATGGCCGTGCCTAGGCCGACGAGAAACCCGGCAACAGGCAGCACAAGACCAGAGGCAACAGGCACCACATCAACCGGCCGGCCGACAAGATAGATCACTGCCAGCGGCCCAAGCAGCGCGCCCGCGACAAACAACAATCTCCATGGCACATCGTCACGCGCAGCCGGACGGACAATGCCGCCAAGGATACCGCTGATCCCCATGACCCGCCCGTGAAGCAGCATGAGCAGCAGGGCCGCAACACCGATCATCACACCGCCAACCAGCGACGCCATCGGCGTGAAAGACGCAAAGTCAATTGTCATCACAGTTTCCCCTCACCAAAAGTTTGACCAAAAACGCTGGCCAACAACACAGAAAGGCAGACGGCATCGTCACCGATGCACAATCAGTGCCTGAACTAGGCACCGCCATGTGCTGCGGACCAGCCGCGCGGATCATGCAGAAATGCCTCGACCTGTTCCAGCGTCGCATCATCAAAGGCACCGCTTTCGCGGCTTGCGGCAAGCACATCCCACCATGTTGTCAGGTAATGCAGCGCGACGCCTTCCGCAGCCAGCCGTTCCGGCGTGTCCTTGAAGATGTCGTAATAGAAGATGACAAAGGTATGGGCGCATTCGGCACCAGCAGTACGCAACGCCTCGATAAAGCTGAGCTTGCTGCCACCATCAGTCATCAGATCCTCGACCAGCAATACACGCTGGCCTTCATGGATATCCCCTTCAATACGTGCATCGCGGCCAAAACCCTTTGGCTTCTTGCGCACATATTGCATCGGCAATCCCGTGCGCTCGGCCAGCCAGGCGGCAAAGGGAATGCCCGCCGTCTCACCGCCCGCAAGCGCATCAAGGCTTTCAAAGCCGACTTCATTCATGATTACCGTCTTGCCGTGATCCATCATGGCACTTCGTGCCCGCGGAAAGGAAATGATCTTGCGGCAGTCAATATAGACCGGGCTTTTCGCGCCTGATGTCAGGGTAAATGGCTCGTCAGCGCGAAACAGCACGGCCTTTATTTCGATCAGCATACGTGCCACCGAACGGGCAATCGCCTGCTTGTCATAGGTCATCATCTGGGTTTGGGTCACGGCATCCTCCTCGGCGCGGGGATACTATCCCCTTGCCGAAGCCTTGTCATCTGTCCGTGTCGTCATTCGTTTCGGCAAACAGCCAGCCAAGGACCACAGGTGCCACCACCGCAGCAGCAAGCTGGGCAAGGATGAAGCCTGTCGCATGCGCTGGCAGAATGCCGGAAAAACTGTCCGTCAGGCTGCGGGCAAAGGTAACGGCCGGGTTGGCAAAACTGGTCGAGCTGGTGAACCAGTAGGCAGCGGTGATATAGAGCCCGACAAGCATCGGCACCGCGTCAGGCCGCCAGCGAAGACCCCCGAAAATAACCATCAGCAACCCGAAGGTCGCGACAAATTCAGACCCCCATTGCGGTGGGCCGCTGCGCAGATTTTCAGAGAGCTGCAGGATCGGCATGTCGAACATGAAATGCGCAAGGAAGGCACCGCATATCGCCCCGGCAACCTGCACAAACATGAAATGAACCGCACGCGTGAATGGAATGTCACGACGCAACAGAAAGGCGATTGTCACCGCAGGATTGAANTGCGCGCCGGACACCGGGCCAAAGATTGTGATCAGCACATACAGGATGGCACCCGTAGGGATGGTATTGCCAAGGAGCGCCACCGCCAGATTNCCGTCGGCAAGCCGTTCNGCCATGATCCCTGAACCGATAACGGTTGCCAGCANNAACATTGTACCCANGAATTCAGCAGCCAGAATGCGGGCATATGACGGGCGGGGCATGATCATTCCATATCTCCTATGGCGCGTATCGCATCCATCTTGGTAATGATATCATCCCCTTCCAGCGCCAGAAAGGCACTGACGCGCCGGTGCAGCCGCGCATAGGCNGTGGCAAAGGCGGTGCGGATCGCATCTTCCCCGCTGGCCGCCGCCGGATCGTCAATCCCCCAATGCGCATTATTGGGATGCCCTGGCCAGACCGGACAGACCTCACCTGCCGCATTGCCACATACGGTAATGATCAAATCCATCTGCGGGGCTGCGGGACTGGCAAAGACATCCCAGCTTTTTGAATGCGCAAACCCGGTATCAATTCCCTTTTCCGCGAGAATGGCCAGCGCCCCGCGGTGGGGTGCGCCGGCTGGCTTTGAACCGGCCGAAAATGCCTGATAACGCGCACCGCCAAGATGCTGAAGCAATCCCTCGGCAAGGATTGAGCGCGCCGAATTGCCGGTACAGAGAAAAAGAACATTTTTGCGTTCGACCATCATCATTCCTATCTGTGACTGATGGCGATAAATGGCCGCCAGCTGACACCGCCTTAACGGGATACGACCCCACTATGACAAAACGGTTACAGAAACGCGATCTGCCATCGAAGATTTGTGCCAGCTGCGGGCGCCCCTTCACCTGGCGCAAGAAGTGGGAACGGGACTGGGAACAGGTGCGCTATTGTTCAAAGCGATGCGCGGGCAACAGACGTGCAGGCCCGTCAGCCTGACCATGCCGCAACGGCCGACTCGACAGCCGCCTGTTCGATNATTTCGGCAATCATACCGTTCTGCAATGTCTCTCCCACGCCGATATCATCGATATAGATCCCGAAATCATCATGACCAAAGCGGTGTGCCGGCACCCAGCCAAACAGGCATTTATGGCCCTNGGGGCAATCCGCTGCCGCCGCATCAGACAGCGGCTCGGCACTGTCAAAATGCCATGTGACCGCCAACGCAACAAAGAAACGCTGCCCTTTGCGGCCCGCCACTTCCATCTTCACCGGCATTGTAATGACAACATCACGGCTGCCGGTTGCCTTCATATAGGCTTCAAGCTTGCCCGCATGCGCATTCTGGATAAGCGACAGCGGCACGAAATGTGCCGCCGAATCACCGGGTGCTGACCCNGCGTTCCCGGCGCGGTTTGTGTCTGACATGATGNAGTCTCCGGCGTAGTGCGCCCGGCGGCGCACACCGCAGGCCTATTGCTNTTCAGATGGTCGGCGCAGCGCATAGCCGCTNCCGCGGACAGACTCTATCAGGTTGGGGGCGNCTTCGCCATTGGGTTGCAAGACGCTGATCGCCTTGCGCAGCCGCGAGATATGCACGTCGACGGTGCGTTCCTCGACATACACCCCATGACCCCAGACACGATCAAGCAGTTGCATNCGGCTGTAAACGCGACCGGGCCGTTCCATAAGGATGGCCAGAAGACGACTTTCCTTGGGACCAAGCGACACCTGCAGNCCGCCACGGCTGACCTCCATAGTCGCTTGGTTGAATATCAGGTCATGAAATTCCAGCACCTCGTCGGTCAGCGCCGGATGCGCACGCCGCAACAGCGCCCGTACGCGGCTGATCAGCTCCCGCGGGGAAAAGGGTTTCGAGATATAGTCATCTGCGCCGATATCGAGACCCAGCGTCCGGTCACCCTCCTCACCGCGCGCGCTCAGAATGATGATCGGCATATTTTTTGTTTCGTTGCGCGATCGCAGCTTGCGACACAGATCAATGCCGGACATATGCGGCATCATCCAGTCGATGATTGCGAGATCGGGGCGGTGCTCCTCGACCATTTCAAGGGCCTGCTGCCCGTCGCTGGCGCGCAACACCTCAAAATCTGCGCTGCTCAGATTATAGGAAAGCAGCTCCAGCTGGTTCGGCTCATCATCGGCAATGAGAATCCGGATGGTCATTGCTGTTGTCCTCTTNCAAACCTCAACACAAGACCCATCNCATAGTCAGGTTACAGTTTTGTGACCGGTTTCAGGTTTGTCACCGTTTTCAGGTTTGTCACTGGAATCGGGCATGTCCAGAACCGGCAATCTTACAGTGAAACAGGTNATCCCCTCTGGCGAGCTGCTGATATACAGCTGGCCGCGATGCCTGTTGACNATATGTTTGACGATCGCCAGCCCCAGCCCGGTGCCGCCAATCTTCCGGGATCGTGCCTTGTCAACGCGATAGAAACGTTCGGTCAGGCGGTCAATGTGTTTTTTGGCGATTGGTTCGCCGCTGTTGCCAACAGCGATACCAACATGCCCGTCCTGAACGGGGCTGACAGTTACGGTGATGTCCGTCTGCGCAAAGCCATATTTGACCGCATTGTCGATGAGATTGTGAAACACCTCGTTAATCTCGTCAGAAAAGCCCTTCATCATCAGCCGCGGGCCACCCTCCGGCCGCCTGTCATCCAGAATGATTTTCATGTTGTTCCTGCTGGCGCGTGTCTCAAGGCTGGCAACTACCGAGCGCAAAACCTCCATCACCGGGACGGTTTCATCGGGGATGTTATGTTCGTCGACCTCGACACGTGACAGCGAAAGCAGATCATCAATCAGCCGCGACATACGGCCTGCCTCTTCATCCATGATGCGCAGAAAACGCTCCTGGGTTGGCCAGTCCCGCACTTCATTCATCAGAATGGTTTCGATGAAGCCGGCCAGGCTGGTCAGCGGCGAGCGCAACTCATGGCTGACATTGGCAACAAAATCCCGGCGTACCTTTTCCAGATTGCGCTGCAATGTCATGTCGAGGACAAGCACCATGATCATCCCGTTCTGCAACCGCCGCAGGCGAATCTTGAATTCCATCGCCACATCGCCATCCGGGATGAAGCTGATCATGCGCTCTGTCTGTTTGCCGCAAAGGAATTGATTTATGTCTTCATGCAACAGCACATCATCCAGCGGCTTGCCAACAAGCCCCTCGCCAAGAAACCTGATGGCGGCGTTGTTAGCCGACTGGATCTCGCCGCCGGCGCTGGCGATGATCAGACCGTCATCCAGCATGCCGCCAATCTCGTCAAACAGGCCGGCACCTGTTTGCATAATGCTGTCGGGTGGGGCGGTCATAACCGGCCTCGCTGCATCTTTCGGGGTTCAATATACCCTGAAAATAGGGGCATTCGGCTGTCTCGGCAAGGCGGGCACAGCTGAATACACCCGCGCCGCAAGCGCCGCTAGATATCGATTTCGGCAGCAAGATCGGCGCTTTGTGCCAGTTGCTGGAAGCGCCGCCTTGCATGATTGTCCACCAGCTTTGCACATTCCTTGCTGACCTGCAGCGTCAAGGTCTGCCCGTCATTGACAAGTTTGATCCCTTTCAGCCCGTCCACCGTGCCCCCGGAAAATGTCAGCGCAAAGCGCAGGCCAAGCCCGATCGTGGTGGCCTGGGCGCGCCGTCGGCGGCCGAGAATAAACCCCAGCTCTGGCGGGCGGGCCTTGTTGGTCTTGCGCCCGACATAACGGTGATAAATGGCCGTTGCCAGCCAGATGCGTTCCTTATGGGTCACGCAGTTCACCGGCAGGCCAAGCACCCGTCGCGCGCCAAGATCACCGCGCACATCCTCATGTTCGTTCCAGCACAGATCGGACAAATTGCATGCCGCCTCGAGCAGCCGTTCAAACTTGCGCCTGTCCACCACAGATTTCTCGGAATCGCCCGGCTCGCGGGGGCTGAAAAGTGGCTGCAACAATGTGAACAGGGCATGCGGCACTTCGTCAAACCGGTGGGAATCGCGCGAGATTTCGGTGCTGACAACCTGCAGGAAATCAGCCCCTTCAAGGTCAGCAAGCTCCTTTTCTGCAATCAGCCCGTCACGGATACTGGTGCCGCTGACGATGATTCTGTCAGTCTGGATATGGCTCAGCAGAATGCGCATGATCTGTGCGGCCATCGGCATTGTTTTCTGGCGACCCAGCGGCACCCCCGACAGGTCCGGCGTGTCCCGACAGAACGCCTTGAGCATGCTGACCACGCTGCGCCCCGGCATCCGCAACCCGTGCAATACTGGCAACGGGTATCCGGTCTGTTCTATATAGGCAAGGCCAAGCGCACGGAAGGACCCGCCAACACCATACAATGTTGAATTGCGTCCCTCTGACAACCATGGCACCGCTGCCATCATCGCCTCAATCTCGTCAACGCCGATCTGCGACAGATGTCCGAAATTGAAACTTGTCGAATGGCGCAGCTTGCCGGCCTCCAGATCAACCAGTTCGAGGCTGCCACCGCCAAGATCAGCAACAAAACCGCTGGCTGTCGGCATATTTAGAGTCAGGCCGCGCGATACGTGATGCGCCTCTTCCGCCTGCGACAGCACCTCAACCGGCTGGCCCAGAATCACCCCGGCAGGGTCCGTAAAATCGGCTGCGTTCGCCGCACGCCGCACCGCCGCTGTCGCAACCGCATGGACTTTCACGACACCCATGCTTTTCATAATGCTGGCAAAGCGCGCCAGCGCCTCCAGCGATACGGCGATCCGGTCCGCGCGCAGCAACCCGTCATCACCAAGCCCCTCACCAAGTCGGCAGTTTGATCTTTCATTAAACAGGGGAAACGGGTAGCGCCCGCCACTGGCATAGATCACCAGCCGGATCGAATTCGACCCGATATCAATAACAGCGATAGGGGCATCTGTTCGTTGCGCTGTCATATGGCGTCTCTGCCCGTCTGCTGTCACGATTGCCATCAGCCGGACTAACGCGGCGGCATCCTGATGGCACCATCCAGCCGGATCACACCACCATTCAGCATGTCATTTTCCACGATATGTTGGGCCAGTGCGGCAAATTCGTCCGGATCGCCAAGGCGGGGCGGAAATGGCACCTGCGCACCAATCGCATCCTGCACCTCTTGGGGGAACGCCTCTACCATCGGTGTCCGGAACACCCCGGGCGCAATCGCCATGACCCTGACAGCCTTGTCGGCGAGATCGCGCGCCATCGGCAATATCAGCCCCGCCACCCCGCCTTTCGAGGCGGCATAGGCCGCCTGTCCGATCTGCCCGTCATAGGCAGCAACCGAAGCTGTATGAACAATGACCCCGCGCACACCATCGGGCCCCTGCGGCGTGTTGGCGATCATTGCCGCCGCGCACTGGCTCGCCAGATTAAAGCTGCCGACAAGATTGACCGAAACCACCTTTGCGAACAGCGCAGGATCATGTGCTGCGCCGCGCGAAACGGTTTTTGCCGCAGGCGCAATCCCCGCACAGGAAATACAGATACGTTCAACACCATGAGCAGCGCGGGCCGTGTCCAGCGCCGCAGCGACCGATTGCGGATCGGTGACATCGGTGGGAATGAACAGACCGCCAATCGATGCGGCGGCTTCCTTGCCTGTATCTTCATTTACATCAAGGATCGCCACGCGTGCGCCCGCACCGGCAAGCCGTGCTGCAGTGGCAAACCCCAGACCCGATGCCCCGCCGGAAATGACCGCCGCGCTGTCCTGATTAATCTGCATGCGCCCCCCTATGCCCGCTAGACGCGTTCCACGGCGATGGCTGTTCCCTCACCACCCCCAATACAGATGGCCGCAACACCGCGCTGCAGACCGCGTTTTTCCAGCGCATTCAGCAACGTGACGATGATCCGGCTGCCCGACGCGCCAATGGGATGGCCAAGCGCACAGGCGCCTCCGTTGACGTTCACCCGGTCACGCGCAATGCCAAATTCATGCATAAAGGCCATCGGCACAACGGCAAAGGCCTCATTCACCTCCCAGAGGTCGACATCAGCAACCTTCCAGCCCAGCCTGTCCAGCAGCTTTCTTGTTGCCGGCACAGGGGCGGTGGTGAACCAGCCAGGTTCATGCGCATGCCCGGCATGCCCGAGAATACGGGCACGCACCTTCAGTCCTTTCGATGCCGCCATGGCACCGCTGGTCACAACAAGGGCGGCCGCACCATCTGAAATGGATGATGCATTGGCCGCTGTCACCGTACCGTCAGCAGCAAAGGCAGGCTTCAGTTGCGGGATTTTTTCGGGGCGGGCCTTGCCAGGCTGTTCATCCTGATCAACCACAACATCACCGCGTCTGGTGTTGATCGTAACAGCGGCAATCTCGCCTTCAAAAGCGCTGCTATCCTGCGCTTTTCTTGCATTGGCAAGTGACTGCAGGGCAAAGGCATCCTGCGCCTCGCGCGAAAACTGATAATGCGCGGCACAATCCTCGGCAAAGCTGCCCATGAGCCGGCCACTGTCATAGGCATCTTCCAGACCGTCGAGGAACATATGGTCTTTCAGACCGGCATGACCCAGCCGGGCCCCGCCACGTGTCGCTGTGGACAGGTAGGGGGCGTTGGTCATGCTTTCCATACCGCCAGCAACCACCAGTTCTGCACTTCCGGCGCGGATCAGGTCATGCGCCATCATGACCGTTTTCATGCCGGAACCACACACCTTGTTGACGGTGGATGCCGGTACAGATTTGTCCAGCCCGGCGGCAAACCCTGCCTGGCGTGCGGGGGCCTGGCCAACGCCTGCCGGCAAGACGCACCCCATAAGCACTTCCTCAACCGCGGCGGCACCACACCCGGCATCCGCCAGCGCCGCTTGAATGGCTGCCCCGCCAAGTTGTGGTGCGGCCATGGCGGACAGATCCCCCTGGAACCCGCCCATGGGCGTGCGCGCCGCGCCGGCAATTACAATATCTGTCTGATTGACTGCGTCTGGCATTCTTTACTCCGGTGTTGCCGCTTGGAAGGGGATCATGTCCCGGTGAATTTGGCGGGGCGCTTTTCCATAAAGGCTGCCATGCCTTCTTTCTGGTCATCCGTTGCGAACAAGGAATGAAAGGCACGTCGTTCAAACAGCAACCCCTCGGCAAGCGGTGTGTCAAATGACCTGTTCACCGCCTCACGCGCCAGCAATACCGCATTCCGACCAAACCCTGCAATGGTTCTTGCTGCCACCATTGTTTCATCAACAAGCGCATCATCGGCAATGACCCGCGCAACAAGCCCGGCCCGTTCAGCCTCTGCGGCATCCATCATCCGGCCGGTCAACACCATATCCATTGCCTTTGCCTTGCCGACAGCCCGCGTCATGCGTTGTGACCCGCCCATGCCCGGCATCACCCCAATCTTGATCTCTGGCTGGCCGAACTGCGCTGACTCGGAACAGAAAATCATGTCGCACATCATCGCAACCTCGCAGCCACCGCCAAGCGCATAGCCGGCCACCGCCGCAATTTTCGGTGTGCGCAGCGCCACAAAATCGTCCCAGCCGGCAAACATGTTTTCCTGCAATACATCGGTATAGGATTTCGGGGCCATCTCCTTGATATCGGCTCCCGCGGCAAAGGCGCGTTCATTGCCGGTCAGCACAAAACAGCCAACCGCCGGGTCATCATCAAGGGGGGCCAGCGCGTCAACGATTTCACGCATCACCCTGTTATTCAGCGCATTCAGTGCCTTTGGGCGGTTGATCCGGACAAGCGCCACACCATCCGCAATCTCAAGGGTGATGGTTTCAAAGTCAGTCTGTGTCATGTGCAGTCCTCTGGTGCGGCGGTGTTTCAATCGCCGCGCTTGCGTCCCTCAAAGCGTGGCAGCATGGCAGAAAAGTCACGGCCACGCCCATCCTCATCCTCGACAAATTGCGCATAGAGCGCAGCCGCGGCGGCCCCCAGCGGGGTATCGGCATCGACGCTATCGGCCGCCTGTTGCGACAGGCGCAAATCCTTGAGCATCAGTTCGGCGGCAAAACCCGGCAAGTAATCATTGTCCGACGGGCTTTGCGGGCCAACACCGGGGGCCGGGCAATAAGCGTTCATGGTCCAGCTGTAACCCGATGACGTGCTGACCACGTCAAACATCTTCTGCCTGTCCAGGCCCAGCCTGTCGGCAAGGGCAAAGGCCTCGCAGGTGACAATCATTGTCGCGCCCAGAATCATGTTGTTGCAGATTTTCGCAGACTGGCCGGCACCGCTGTCACCGCAATGCACCGCCTTTTGTCCCATGATGCCAAATAACGGTTCAGCCAGGGCAAATGCCGCAGGCGCGCCGCCAGCCATGAATGTCAACGTGCCGGCAACTGCCCCGCCAACACCGCCAGATACGGGCGCATCGACCGGCAACAGCCCGGCTGCATCGGCATCCGCAGCAACGGCGCGCGCCGAATCAACATCGACGGTAGAACAATCGATAAACCCGCAACCGGCAGCCATCGACGGGATAATCTCGGCGGCCACTTGGCGCAAAATTGCGCCATCCGGCAACATGGTGATGACGACATCGCGGCCACTGGCAGCGTCTTGCGCGGTCGGGACCATCGACACGCCTTCAACCTGGGCAGGCGCTACGTCAAACCCGGTGACATCATGCCCTGCCGCCGCCAGATTGGCGGCCATCGGCCCGCCCATATTGCCAAGTCCAATAAACCCGATCTTCATGCCATTCTCCTGTCAGTCCAGCGGCGCCAGCAACGCATTCACCAGCGCCGGCGGCACATCAGCCACATGATCATGCCGCCATGCCGGCTTATGATCCTTGTCGATCACAGCGGCGCGTATCCCCTCGATAAAATCAGTCTCCGCAAATGACCGGTGGGTGAAACGATATTCCAGATCCAGCGCTGTTTCCATAGTCGGGTCGCGGCGCACNGCGNGCACCAGCGCCAGCGTGGCTGCAAGCGCGATCGGCGAACCGGCCGCCAGCCCGNCCGCCATCCGGCCAAAGCTGTTGGCCAGAGTTTCATNAGCGTCAAGTGCCGCCATGATCGCNGGCACATCTGNACCCCCGAAAACCGAATCGATTGCGGGTTGATNGCTGGCCAANNCACTGTCGCCGGGCATCTCGGACACAGCCGCAATCACCGCCGCNACATCACGANCGCCTGTCAGGNCTGTCACCAGNTCCGCAATTCTGTCAGGCGCCACATAGTGATCTGCAAAGCCGGCATGAATACAGTCAGCAGCCTGCATCCGNTGTCCGGTCAACCCGAGACATTCACCAAGATGACCNGGCGCGCGCGCCAGCAGCAGGGACCCGCCGACATCCGGCACCAGCCCGATCCCGCATTCCGGCATCGCNAGCCGGGTGCTGTCNGTCACGATCCGGTGTGATCCGTGCGCTGCAACGCCAACACCGCCGCCCATAACAAAGCCGTGCATAATGGCGATATAGGGTTTTGGATAGGCATGGATCAGCGCATTCAGGCGGTATTCATCACGCCAGAAACGACGGCCAAATTCCGCATCCCGGTCGAGGCCGGCTTGATAGAGCCGCGTGATATCGCCGCCAGCGCAGAACGCCCTGTCCCCCGCGCCGTCAACCACCACATGGCTGACAGCAGGATCATCCCGCCATGCCAGCAATGCAGCTTCGAGAGTGAGGCACATATCATGCGTCAGCGCATTCAACGCCTGTGGCCGGTTCAGCGTCACCCTGCCGGCACAGCCTTCAATCCGGCAATGGATGTCACTCATTGATCACGCTCGGCAAGCAGCGAGCGGCTGACGATCATGCGCATGATCTCGTTGGTCCCCTCAAGGATCTGATGGACACGCAGATCACGCACGATCTTTTCAATTCCNTAATCAGCNAGATAGCCATAGCCGCCATGGATCTGCAGCGCTTCGTTGGCCACACGAAAGCCGACATCTGTNACAAACCGCTTTGCCATGGCGCAATGACGGGTTGCATCNGGTGCGCCTCTGTCGAGCTTCCAGGCGGCCTGCCGCAGAAAGACGCGCGCCGCCTCCAGCTCGGTTTCCATGTCAGCCAGCTTGAACTGCACCGACTGGAAGCTGTCGATCGTCTTGCCGAACGCCTTGCGCTCGCCCGTATAGGCAAGAGCCTTGTTCAGCGCAGCCTGCGCCCCGCCAAGTGCGGCAGCCGCAATATTCAGCCGTCCGCCATCCAGCCCCATCATTGCATATTTGAACCCGGCACCTTCATCGCCAAGCAAATTTTCCGATGGCACCTGACAATCATCAAGGATCACCTGTGCTGTGGGCTGGCCGCGCCACCCCATCTTCATTTCCTGCGCGCCAAAGCCCAGCCCNGCCGTACCCGTCTCGACCATCAAAGCCGAAATGCCGCGNGGTGTCTCATCGCCTGTCCGGCACATGACCACATAGAGATCAGAATAGTCACCGCCGGAAATGAAGGATTTCGTGCCACTGACCGACCAGCCTTCATTGGTGCGNGTAGCGCGGGTGCGCAATGCCGCCGCATCCGAGCCGGACCCCGGTTCGGTCAGGCAATATGAGGCAATGCGCTGCATTGTCACCAGTTCAGGAAGATAGCGTGCCTTCATCGACGCATCACCAAAACTGGACACCATCCAGGCCACCATATTGTGGATGGACAGGAACGAGGATACCGACGGGCACGCCATGGCAAGCGCCTCGAATATCAAGGTTGCATCAAGACGTGTCAGGCCTGATCCGCCATCGGATTCCGGCACATAAATGGCCGCCAGTCCCAACTCTGCCGCCGCCTGCAGCATCTCGCGCGGCATTTCCATCGCCTGGTCCCATGCCACCGCATGGGGTTCGATATTGGTCGCCCCAAATTCGCGCGCCATGTCAAAAATGGCCTGCTGTTCCTCGGTCAGCGAAAAGTCATACATCGGGTATCCCCTGGATTTCTGCCACTGCCCGCAGGCCTGGCGCCTAATTCAGATCGCGGGTGTCTTCAATCACGATACCGTCGCGCGGCAGGCTGCCGGGCGGGCACAGGCTGATATCGCCGCGCAGCTTGAGGATGTCACGGACTGGTGCGTCAAAGATCGCTGGATCATCAGCGGTTGTTTCAATGGCAACCGCCATTGTATCGGCCGAACCGTCATGGCCGACTGTTACCCGCACGCGTTCAATGGCATCATGACGCGCCACCAGATCCGCCACCTGCTCGGGACGGACGAACATGCCCTTGACCTTGGTTGCCTGATCAGCACGCCCGCGCCAGCCAACGATCCGCATATTGGTACGGCCACAGGGGCTGGTGCCCGGCATGACGGCCGACATGTCACCAGTGGCAAAGCGCAGCAGGGGAAATTCCGGGGTGAAGACAGTGACAACCACCTCGCCAATGTCGCCATCCGGCACCGGATCGCCCGTGCCTGGGGTACAGATTTCGACAATCGCCCCCTCATCGACAATCATGCCATCCATCGCCAGGCTTTCATACGCCACCATCCCGACATCCGCGGTACCATAGCTTTGCCGGCAGGTGATGCCGCGATCAGCATATTCCTGGCGCATCGCTGGAAACAGCGGCCCNCCACTGACAAAGGCCTGNCCAATGGCGGACATATCAAGGCCCAGCTCGTCACCCTTTTCAAGGATGGCCTTCAGATAATCAGGCGTGCCGGCATATCCGACAGCAGCCAGCGACGCCATGGCGCGCGCCTGCAGTTCGGTCTGACCGGTACCTGCCGGAAACACGGTGGCGCCCACGGCAGCTGCGGCGGATTCAAACATCTGGCCCGCCGGCGTAAAATGATAGGCAAAACAATTATGCACCAGATCACCAGCCCGCAACCCGGCGGCAAAAAGGGCGCGGCCAAACCGCCAGAAATCGCGGGCCTTGCCAATCTGGCCAGCGCGCATGCCTGGCTCGTAAATCGGNCCGGGTGACTGGAATATCATGTCGATCTGGTTCAGCGGCACCCCGTTGAACCCACCCAGTGGCGGCATCTCGGCCTGTTTACGCATCAGGTCAGCCTTGCGCAACACCGGCAGGCTGGTTAGTGCGGCACGGTCGGTAATGGTGGCCGGATCAATGTCATCAAGCGCGCTGCCATATCCGGCCGCATTGGCCTTGGCATGGGCGATCGCCTCTGGCAGACATTCNGCCACAGACGCGGCGCGCGCATCCGCCGACCGGGTTTCAAGCTCGTCGAAAAAGTCGCTGTCCCTGGCCATGAATTGCCTCTAGCTGAGCCAGCGCTTCCGCCGGCGGTATGAACGGACATCGCGGAAGGATTTACGGCCTTCATCCGACATCCCGAGATAGAATTCCTTNACGTCGGGATTTTCGCGAAGCTGTTGTGCCGGGCCATCCATCACGACGCGGCCATTTTCAAGNATATAGCCGTAATGGGCAAAACGCAGCGCGATGTTGGTATTCTGCTCGGCCAACAGGAAGGACACACCTTCCTTCTCGTTCAGATCCTTGACGATGCCGAAAATCTCTTCAACCAGCTGAGGTGCCAGCCCCATTGACGGCTCGTCCAGAAGGATGGTTTCCGGCCGTGACATCAGCGCCCGCCCGATGGCACACATCTGCTGTTCGCCACCAGATGTGTATCCGGCCTGAGATTTGCGCCGCTCTTTCAACCGCGGGAAATAGCTGTAGACAAGTTCCAGATCGTCATTGATTTCGGACCGGCTGGCATTGCGGGTAAAGCTGCCTGTGAGCAGATTTTCCTCAACCGTCAGATGCTCGAANCAATGGCGGCCTTCCATCACCTGAATCACCCCCTGTTTGACAAGCAAGGACGGGTTCAGATCGGCCACAGGCGACCCGCGATACAGGATGCTGCCCTTNGTCACTTCACCACGTTCGGAGTGCAACAGGTTCGAGATCGCTTTCAGGGTGGTGGTCTTGCCAGCGCCATTGCCACCAAGAAGCGCTGTAATCCCGCCTTTTGGCACCTGCAGGGATACCCCCTTCAAGACCAGAATGACGTGATTGTAGATNACCTCGATATTGTTCACATCGAGAAGGGTTTCTTCCTGTGCCTCGTTATCCAGCATGACCGGCTCTTTTGTTCGGTTGTTGATAAATGAAAGGCCCGGCCCCCGCCTGACGGGGACCGGACACTGGATATGTTAGCCGCAACGCTCGGTGAGGTTGTTTTCCGCAGCATAGGCAGCCGAGTCTTCAGCAATCAGACGGTTGATCACATCCATGTCACCAGGGGTGAACGGGGTAATCAGTGACCAGGTCTTGTTCTTGGCGTCCCATTGCTGGATGGCTGTCACCATCGGGCCACCATGGCTTTCGCATGAGACTTTGAAGCTCGGGCCGAAGTTTGGCATGCCAATGGACGCCATCTTCTCTTCGGTCATCTCAAGCGCCTCAAAACCGTCACGCAGATCACCAGCGGTGATGTCTGACTTGCCAGTCATCTTCTGGGCTGTCTTGATGCCCTCGGCAGCGAGCATGCCTGCATAGAGACCACGGCTGTACAGCACGGTACCCGCATGTTCACCGCTCGCCTTGCCGGTATCATAGAGATACTTCTTCAGGTCATCATACAGCGGATAGTTCATACCGGTGTTGTGCATGGCAAGCGCCTTGTAGCCATTTGCCTTCATGCCGGCGGGGATCACGTCATTTTCCGAACCTGACCACCAGACGCCAATGAAGTTCTCCATCGGGAACCGGATATTGGCCGCTTCCTGGATGGCTACCTGNTTCATCACGCCCCAGCCCCACATGGTTACATAGTCAGGCTTTTCACGACGGATCTGAAGCCACTGTGACTTCTGCTCCTGACCCGGATGGTCAACCGGCAGCAGGCTCAGTTCAAAGCCGTGCTTCTTGGCCAGTTCCTCAAGGGTCCGGATCGGCTCTTTGCCATAGGCAGAGTTGTGATAGACAAGCGCAACTT
>NYYG01000014.1 GCA_002686685.1 SAR116 cluster bacterium
CGGGAATATCGATCCCCAGCGCATATTGCATGGCCTTTGAAGTCAGCCCGATCTTCCTGCCATTGATGCGCCCGCCAGCATCCAGCTTGCGCTGCACAAAGGCGGCCTGAATGGCATAGGCATCATCCATATCCATGCCCGGATGGTCGGCTGTCATCATACGGATTTGCGTCCGTGTGGCCTCGGCCTCAAACAGTGCCGCGCCACAGGCGGCTGCATCAGCCTCGCTCAATACCGGCATCATGCCCTCCTATTCGTCGCGCACACCATTGCGCAGGACTCCCAACCCGTCTGCGCTGACCTCTATCACATCACCGGGGCGCAGCCATTTTGGCGGATCAAACCGGGCACCGGCACCGGTTGGTGTGCCGCACACAAGAATATCGCCCGCTTCCAGCGAGATGAAAGTCGACACATAATTGATGATAAATGGGAAATCGAAAATCATCCGGCTGGTGCGGTCCTGCTGGCGGATCTCGCCATTCACGCGGGTTGTCAGCTCGATATCGGCCAGCATATCCGGCCCGCTGAAACGCTGCAGGCCCGGCCCCATCGCACCGGAGCTTTCCCAGTTCTTGCCCTGGGTCACATTGAATTTGGCATGCCGCACCCAATCGCGGATGGTACCTTCATTGCACAAGGTTACAGCGGCGATATGCCCCCATGCATCATCTGCCGCAATCCGACGGCCAGCGGTGCCGATGACAATCGCGATCTCGCCTTCATAATCCAGCTGTTCGGATTCCGGCGGCCTGACCAGATCATCATCATGCCCGACGAATGTCGCCGGAAAGCGAATGAACAGCGACGGGTTTGGCGGTGCTGACTGTCCATCCTTATATTCCGCATTACGGTCCGGGAAATTGACCCCGACACAGATGATCTTGCCGGGGGTTTTCAGCGGTGCGTGCAGCGTTACATCATCGCGTGTCAGCGCTGCCGGCCCCGACGCGTCGAACAGGGTATCCAACGCCCCGGCATTTGCGGCATCACTGAGGCTGGAAAACCGGCCCTTGAAGCTATCTGTCAGATCGGTAATGGCATCGCCATCCAGCCGGCCAAAACACGGCGTGCCGTGTGGATCATCCTTGCGTGAAAACGTCACAAGCTGTGGCATTAAACGGGTCTCCAGCGGTCAGGGGGCTACAATGGGCTGGGCCTTGAGGTCGGCCGCGCGCGGGGCGGTACCGGCAAACACCGTGCCCTGCTCAAACCAAGATTTCGGGGCGGGTGCGCCCCACAGGGTCTGGCGCTGCGGATCCTTGAGATCCCAGTGGATGGGTTCGTGGTCCGGATCGACCGTCTGATAGTCCGAACAATAGATTTCGGTCCGGTGGCCATCCGGGTCCAGAATGTAGAGAAAGAAGGCATTGGCAATGCCGTGCCGCCCGGGCCCGCGTTCGATATTATCGACATAACCGGTGGTAGACATCACATCCAGCAGGTCNATGATATTCATCGGCGTNGGCACCCAGAAGGCAATGTGATGCAGCCGCGGGCCGGCACCATTGGTAAAGGCGATATCATGCACACCGCCTTTGCGATGCATCCATGCCGCCCACAGATGGCCGGTTTCCGCATCCTCGGTATATTCGGTCGTGCGAAAGCCCAGATCATTATAGAANCCGACGCTGGCATCCACATTCGGCGAAAAACAGTTGAAATGGTCGATCCGCAGCGGCTTNACGCCGGTGTAGCGCGCNTATTGNTGATGAATGGTCGGCAGTCGCTCCATTTCAAAATAGAACTCCAGCGGAATGCCATGCGGGTCAAGCACCCGCAACGTGCGTCCCTGAAACGGCCGTTCCACCCATTCAATTGCCATNCCCTTGTCACTGAAATAGGCGGCTGCNTTGTCGACATCATCCTCGGAATAGACGCGGAAGGCCAGATAGCTGCAACAGGGCGCATCGCCCTTTGTCAGCACCAGACAGTGATGNCCGCGTTCTTCCATCGCGCGCAGNCAAATCTGGCNNCNGTCCTCATNTGTCACCTGCAGGCCCAGCGTATCGACATAAAAGGCGCGGCTGGCAGCAAGATCACTGACCACAAGTTCGGTATGCGAAACGCGGACAATGTTGAAAGGCGGGTAAAGNTTAAAGGCCGGCACAGGCATGGACGTCCCTCCTACAGGCCGAGTTTGGGAACCGCACGGGGGGCCGATGCAAAGGCCACATTGCGCGTTTCCATGTAGAAATCAAAGGACCAGTCACCGCCATCACGGCCGATGCCTGAATCCTTGACCCCGCCNAACGGGGTCGGCAAATGCCTGACATTTTCCGAATTTACCCAGATCATGCCAGCCTCCATGGCGTCGCTGAAGCGTAATGCGCGCATGGAGTCATTTGTCCACAGATAGCCGGCAAGGCCGTAATCGACATCATTGGCGATGGCCAACGCCTCTGCCTCGTCGGCAAAGGGGATGGCGGTCAGCACCGGTCCGAAAATTTCCTCGCGGGCAATGCGCATATCCTGCCTTGCGCCGGTAAACAGCGTCGGTGCAACAAAACACCCCGCGCCCAAATCACCGTCCGTCAGCTTGCCACCGCCTGCCGCAATGGTGACGCCCTCATCCCGTGCGATATCGAAATAGGACAGGACCTTCGCTTCATGCTCGGGGTGGATCAAGGGGCCGACAACCGTTTCCGGGGCCAGCGGATGGCCGACCTTCAGCCGCTTTGCCTTGTCAGCAAGGATAGCAACGAATTCATCATGGACCGATTCTTCGACAAGCACGCGGCTGGAAGAGGTGCAGCGCTCGCCATTCAGCGAATAGATCATAAAGGCCGCGGCATCGGCAGCGCGTTCCAGATCAGCATCGGCAAACACCACGACCGGGTTCTTGCCACCAAGTTCAAAATGGACGCGTTTCAGCGTTTCAGCGCCCTGGCGCATGATCATCTTGCCGGTGGCGCTTTCCCCGACAAAGGCAATCGCCTTTATCAGCGGATGTTCGGTCAAAGCGCGGCCAGCCTCCTCGCCCATACCGTTGACAAGGTTCCAGACACCCGGGGGCAGGCCGGCCTCTTCGGCGATATCCATCAACAGGCGGGCCGTCACCGGAGACAGTTCGGCCGGCTTGTGAACAATAGTGCATCCCGCCGCCAGCGCCGGTGCGATCTTCCAGCTGGACAGCATGAACGGCGTGTTCCAGGGCGTGATAATCCCCACCGGCCCGATCGGCCTGCGCGAGGTAACATTCATCTGGTCAGGCGCAAACAGGCTTTTGCCGTCACGTGCGGTTGGCGCCAGATCGGCAAAAAAGCGGAAATTCTCGGCCGCGCGCAGCGCCGCCTTTGACATGAAGCGCAGGGCCTGTCCGGTATCCATACATTCCAGCAGCGCAATATCATCCGCACGCGCCACAATGCCGTCAGCAATCCGGTGCAATATGGCCTTGCGCTTGGCCCCGGCCATATCACGCCATTCCGCAAAGGCTTGTGTCGCCGCGCGGGCAGCGCGATCAATATCCGCCGCGTCACCGCGTGCCACATCAGCGATGCGGCGCATATCCACTGGGGACACGGTTTCGAATGTCTTGCCTGATTCGGCAGGCACTGCCGCACCGGCAATGTGGTTCAGGATTGGCGCACTGCCAACCTGTTGTAACAGCGTTTCAGCACGAGAAAGGTTGTCAGCGAGGGTCATATGGTGTCATCTCATTGACTTAGTTGAAGGATGTTATTTAATTCACAAGTTAAGTATTTTTGGTTACCTGTCAACCATAGNGGCAATAAAGCCTCGATGGAAAGACGAGGATATGGATGGCACATCTAAGCTTTGAATATTCGGCCAATCTGGAACCTNTTCTGGATTTCCAGGCTTTTTGTGACGTCATGCGCGATACAATGCGTGACAGCGGTGTGTTTCCCCTTGGCGGCATACGCGTGCGGGGCACGCGTGTTGATGTATGTGCGGTGGCGGATGGCGACCCGCATCTGGGCTTTGTCGATATGACGGTCCGGATGGGACAGGGTCGCGACGCAGACACACGGCACAGCGTCACCGAAACACTTTACGCCGCTGCCGAGGCCTGGCTGAAATCTGCGCTTGATGACCGGCCCTTTGCCCTGTCGCTGGAGGTCATGGAGATCGAATCCCGCTTTGCCGAAAAGCGGTTCAACACGCTGCATGCGCATCTTGCTGGCAAGGATGATGGCCATGGCTGAAACACCGCAATATGACCAATCGCTGACCATCGCATTGCTGCGTGCGCGTGACGCGGTGACCGCCCTGTTTCGCGAACATGTGGCCGCAGCCGGGCTGACCTTGCAACAATGGCGGGTGATCCGTGCCCTTGCCGGCGGGCATGAGCTGGATACAACAACCCTGTCAGACCGCTGTGTTATCCTGCCGCCATCCCTCAGCCGNATTCTGCGCTTTCTGGCGACGGAACAGCTTGTGGAAAATGTACCNNCNTCCGACCGCAGGCAGCGCGTTGTAAGGCTGACCGAGAAAGGACANGCGCTGTTCGATCGCATCTGGGTCACATCACAGGAAAAATACACCGCTATAGAAGCGGCCTTTGGCACCGATGACACCCGCCAGCTTGTGGATACGCTGAACAGGTTGCGCGCCTGTCTGCAACCACCGGATTCGCGCTAGCCATTGCGGCCATAATAGCCGATATACCAGTCAACAAAACGTTGTACGCCATCGCGCACATCGGTGTTCGGGGCAAATCCCACCCAGTCCCGCAATTCTGACGTATCGGCACTTGTCGCCGGCACGTCACCCGGCTGCATGGGCATCATATTCTTTTCCGCTGTCATGCCGAGCGCATCTTCCAGCGCGCCGATATAATCCATCAGCGGGGTCGGATTGCCATTGCCGATATTGAACACCCGGAAAGGCGCCGTCGAAGTGCCGGGATCCGGATTCATCGGATCAAAATCGGGATCAGGCGTCGCCGTCTTGTCCAGAACGCGGATCACCCCTTCGACAATATCGTCGATATAGGTGAAATCACGCACCATCGCGCCCTGATTGAAAACATCGATCGGCCGTCCATTGCGAATGGCATCGGTGAACAGGAACNGCGCCATGTCGGGCCGGCCCCAGGGACCATAGACCGTGAAAAAGCGNAGCCCTGTGGTGGGCAGGCCATAGAGATGGCTGTAGGTATGCGCCATCAGCTCATTTGCCTTTTTTGTCGCCGCATAAAGCGAAACCGGATGGTCCACACTGTGATGCTCGCTGAACGGCATCTGCGCATTGCCGCCATAGACCGAGGATGAGCTGGCATAGGCAAGATGCGCCACATCATTATGCCTGCAACCTTCGAGGATATTCATAAAGCCCTGCAGATTGGCGTCGATATAGGCGTGCGGGTTTTCCAGCGAATAACGTACCCCGGCCTGCGCCGCCAGATGGATGACGCGATCCGGCTTTTCTTCGGCAAAGATACCGGCCATCGCTTCCTTGTCCTCGATCGAGACACGGTGAAACCGGAAGGCGGCATGGTCAGCAATCCGCGAAAGGCGCGATTCCTTCAAGGNGACATCGTAATAATCATTCAGATTGTCGATGCCCACAACTTGGTCACCGCGCGC
The DNA here is from genome assembly GCA_002686685.1 of SAR116 cluster bacterium. Lineage (GTDB taxonomy): Bacteria > Pseudomonadota > Alphaproteobacteria > Puniceispirillales > Puniceispirillaceae > UBA8309. The sequence continues at coordinate 5,553 of NYYG01000014.1, forward strand.
CAGCAGGCGTTCAATGCAATGCATGCCGATAAACCCGGCTGCACCTGTTACCAGTACCTTCATCAACGGACCAAATCTCCAAAATTTGCAGTCATGGCAGCCATNATACAGCTGCCCGCAAACGACATATCAGACTTTGCCATGCGGCCAGCCACCATGGTGATAGGGGATCACCGAAATGTTGCGACCCAGCTCAAAACGCATCAGNTCCTCGGCCACCATAACGGTGCCNTCATATTCGGTGGCCACCTCGGCCATCACTTCCTCAACAGATACAGGATCCGGCTTCAGCAGCACCATATGCGTCAACAGTGCCAGCTTTGGTCGTGTCTGCGCGAAGACGCGTCCCACCTCGGCCGGTGAGGCATGATGCGCCATCACAAGGCCAACCGCCGGGTTGGCCGCCTGAATTTCAGGGCGTGCAGCCGCCACCTCATGCACAAACACATCTGCGCCCTGTGCCTGGGCGATCAGGTTTTCATTGTATCTTGTGTCATGGCTGTGAACAAAGACCCGGCCGCCATATTCGACCCTGAACCCATAGGCAATATCGATNAAGTCGCCATGGTCCACCTTGATTGCGCGCACGACGAGGCCACCCCGGTCATAGACGANACCTTCCTCATATTCATGNGGAATAATTCGCATATGTTCGGGATCGATTTCATTGTCGGCGACGCGGATATCCCGGTCAGGGCCGGTGGCAATCCAGGCCCCTTCGGCGATGCGGTCAATGCCGGGCGGCCCATACACATGCAGTGGGCCCATCCGGCCACCAAATTTCTGCGGGATGCTGCCGGTCATCACCACGTCAAACAGGCCGGCATAATGATCAGAATGATAATGTGACAGTAAGATATGATCGACATGCCCGACACCCAAACCCAGCTGGGACAGGCGAATGGCGGTGCCCCGCCCACAATCGATCAACAGTTTTTCATCCCCTGCCTCAATCAGCGTCGACGTGCCAAAGGCATTGATCTGCGCATTGGGGATGCCGGTGCCAAGCAAGGTTACTTTCAGCGCATCACCGCCGGTGTTCCCGTCAGTCGGAGGAGTTTTTTCGGTCATGTTTCACGTCCTGTTTCCGGCCGCATGCAGTGTCCAGCGCCGCCGTGCCGACAAGACAGCATGGCGCACATAAGGGTGCAAGCCAAGAAACAGGCTTGAGGCGTTTTCATATCATTTTTTCATGGCCTTGAGAACTTCACGCCGCATAGACTGACAGCGGTCCGCATTCAGACGATCATTCACCGTTACCCAAGTGAGACATATAAACATGACCGACGCTTTTATCTGCGATGCAACGCGCACCCCCATCGGCCGGTTTGGCGGCGCCCTGTCCGCAGTCCGTGCTGATGATCTGGCGGCGCACCCGTTGAAATCCCTTATCGCCCGTAATGCGGATATGGACTGGACGGCCGTTGATGAGGTGATTTACGGGGCCGCCAACCAGGCTGGCGAGGATAATCGTAATATCGCCCGCATGGCCCTGCTGCTGGCNGGGCTGCCGCAAAGCGTGCCGGGGTTAACGGTCAACCGGTTATGCGCGTCCGGCATGGAGGCGGTAAGCGCGGCCGCCCGGATGATCAAGGCCGGTGAAGCCTCGCTTGTCATCGCCGGCGGGTCGGAAAGCATGAGCCGTGCGCCTTTTGTCATGCCCAAGGCGGACAGCGCCTTTTCACGCAAAGCCGAGATTTATGACACCACCATCGGCTGGCGCTTTGTAAACCGGCAGATGAAAGCGCTGTACGGCACAGATTCGATGCCCGAGACCGGCGAGAATGTGGCCGCGCGCTGGAATATCAGCCGCAGCGACCAGGATGCCTTTGCCCAGCGATCGCAGCAAAAGGCCGGTGCTGCTATCGAAAGCGGCCGGCTGGCACGCGAGATTACGCCGGTTGAAATTCCGCAGCGCAAGGGTGATCCGGTCACTGTTGATCGTGATGAGCATCCGCGTCCTGCAACGACACTGGAGCAGCTTGCCAAACTGCCAACACCGTTCCGCGAGAATGGCACGGTCACCGCCGGCAATGCCAGCGGGGTCAATGACGGGGCGGCCGCGCTCATCATCGCCAATGCGGCAGCGGTCAAAGCCCATGGCCTGACACCGCGGGCACGCATTGTGTCCGCCGCCGCCGCCGGGGTGGAACCGGCGGTCATGGGCATCGGGCCTGTGCCGGCCAGCCAGAAGGCGCTGCACCTTGCCGGGCTGTCTCTCGACGCAATGGATGTGATTGAAATNAACGAAGCCTTTGCCGCGCAGGGGCTGGCCTCAATGCGCGATCTCGGCATGCAGGATGATGACCCGCGGGTCAATCGTAATGGCGGCGCCATCGCACTGGGCCACCCGCTCGGCATGAGCGGTGCCCGCCTTGTGATGAGCGCGGTTGAGGAATTGCAGCAGANCGCCGATGCCCGTCATGCGCTATGTACCATGTGTGTGGGTGTTGGCCAGGGCAGNGCCGTGATTCTGGAACGGGTCTGATCCTGAACGATCAGACAGGCAAGGATGCTACAGGCGCTTGTCTGCGATCTGAATTCCAGAGATAGTAATCAGCGTAAATGACAACGGCATGGCAATGCCGCCAATGGAGGACGCAACCCGATGGTCGCAATCAGGCAGAACAGCTATCAGCATATCGAGGCACGCCCCTTCGCGCCCAATCTTGGCGCGGAAATCTATGGGGTTGATCTGGCAAAGCCGGTATCTGACGCGCAGTTTGACGATATAAAGCAGGCCTTTCTTGACTATCAGGTGCTGTTCTTCAAGGACCAGGCGGAAATCCCGCCAGAGCTGCATGTCGCTTTCGGCAAGCGGTTTGGCGGGTTACATGCACACCCGGCCGCCCCGACCATGGCCGGCCATCCGGAAATTTTTGAAATTCACGCCACCAAACATTCCAAGATCGCCAATGGTGAATTCTGGCATTCGGACGTGTCCTGCGATGAAGAGCCCCCTCTTGGCACAATGCTGCAGATCCATATCGCCCCGCCCTGCGGCGGCGATACCATGTTCAGCGACATGTATGGTGCCTATGACGCCCTGTCAGAGCCGGTCAGGCGCATGCTGGACGGGCTGACGGCAACGCATGAATCCGAACATATCTATCGCGGCCGCTATGCTGATCGCGGGCGCAATGATACCGATATCGACTGCCCCGTCGCCGTGCATCCCGTGGTGCGCACCCACCCTGATACCGGGCGCAAGGCGCTGTTTGTCAACCGGACATTCACCACAAGGATCAATGAATTGTCCCCGTCCGAAAGCGATGCTGTGCTGACAATGCTGTTTGAGCAGGCTGAGCATATTGATCATCAGATCCGGTTCCGCTGGACGCTGAATGATATGGCATTCTGGGACAATCGGTGCTGCATGCACCGCGCCATCTGGGATTACTGGCCGGAAGAGCGCAAGGGCCGCCGCGTGACCATCAAGGGTGATCGGCCCCGGTAATGCCGGCATCGGGTAACATCTGTACAGAAACGGGAATGACGTGATGCTGCAGGGAAACTGGTCCTATCCGACCGCCGTGCGATTTGGTGCCGGACGCCTGTCCGAGCTGCCGGATGCCTGTGCGCAGGCGGGGATTGCCAATCCGTTGCTGGTAACTGACCGCGGCCTTGCCAGCCTGCCGGTTACATTGCAGGCGCTCGATATTCTGGATGCTGCCGGGCTTGGGCGCGCCCTGTTCAGTGATGTCGACCCNAATCCCAATGAGACCAATCTCGCCGCTGGCGTCGCCGCTTTCAGGGATGGCAGCCATGACGGGGTGATTGCCTTTGGNGGNGGCTCNGGCCTTGATCTTGGAAAGCTTNTNGCCTTCATGGCNGGCCAAAACCGGCCGGTCTGGGATTTTGAGGATATTGGTGACTGGTGGACACGCGCCGATGCCAATGGCATTGCGCCGATCGTGGCTGTGCCGACGACGGCAGGCACCGGATCAGAGGTTGGGCGGGCCGGTGTCCTCACCAATGCTGAAACGCATGTTAAAAGGATTATCTTTCATCCGAAAATACTGCCTTCTGTCGTGATTGCCGATCCTGAGCTGACAGTGGGGATGCCGAAAGCCATAACCGCCGGCACTGGACTGGATGCCTTTGCGCATTGTGTCGAGG
>NYYG01000076.1 GCA_002686685.1 SAR116 cluster bacterium
ACCCTGAGTGGCGGCGCGCAGACCTTTCGCACAGACCGGACCGGCACGCTGTCATACTTCATTGGTCACAATCCCGACTTTCCGCAGGATACTGGCTTTGGCCTTAAATCCTGGCGCGATGTCAGCTCTGATACCGCTTCTTTCTTTATCGAGGATGATTTCGCCCTGTGGATGGGCTGGGTACGTTTTACCGACAGGCATGGCGACACCGTCAAGGTTGATAAAAGCTTTGGGTACAGACGCGCAGCCGATGGCAGCCTGAAACTTGTCCTGCACCATTCGTCGCTCCCCTATTCAGCCTGAAAATCAATGGCCCGCCGCGGTGTCAACCAGATTGCCCCCTCAGGAAAATCATGCAAGGGTTGAGGTGCAACTATCAAGTGCAGCCCGTATCATTCGGGCCGGCGACGGTTGAGGGGAGATCATTACCATGGATACGGTACTGGTAGGCGGATCGGTTTTTCTGGTGGCAGCCGGCGCGATTTTTCTGGGCATTGACCGCATTGGGAAATCGGACATGCCGGAACGGCGCAAGCGGTTACTGACTTATCTGCTTATGGGTGGGCTTGTGGCGCTGACCATCGGCATTTTCCACTGGCACCGCGCTGTCTATCTGGCGAATTACAACACCGGCTGACGCCTATCAATCACAGGGCATGCCTCAATCATAGGGCGTGCCGTCCTTGTGAACAAACTGCCGGACACCATCCCGCCTTTCAAAACACAGATCAACATCGGGATAATGCACCGTTTCGTTTTGCGTGCGTGTCCCAATCTCAAACAGTACAACCGCGGCGTCTGACCGGTTTTCAAAGGCGTGGCCATTGGCAACCCCGGCCTTAAAGCTGGCGCAGTCACCGGCGCGTAGCACGGTTTCGCCATCCTCTTCGCGCAGCACGACCTCGCCNGATACCACGATCACGAATTCATCCTCNTTCTCGTGCCAGTGGCGCAGTGCGGTCCGCGATCGTGGCGGCAGCANAGCGCGGTTCACACCAAACTGGGTCAACCCGCCNGCATCACCGACGCGCTGTCCCTCATAACCGGCTGTTTCGTCCAGAAAGCCGCCCGGATAGACCGCGCGCAGGACNACAGGCACTTTGGACAGATCAAGTTTGGGCATGGGGCACTCCTTTTCTGCGAAAGGAAAAGCCTATCGTTATTTTAGATACCGGTCACGCCGGAACGCCAAAGATCCAGCCTTCCTGCGNGGCGGGGCCCGGCACCTGCCAGCNATCCGCCCGGNTGGCAATNCGGCGCAGCGCGGCGGCCGCGATCATCGCATCCGCCTCATCGGCATCCGCGCCGCGCGGGGCATAGCCNGGACCCACACCATCGCTGTCCCAGGCCGCCAGCGCCGCANTCATGAAATGCGGNTCTGCNGCTGCATTCTTTGCCGGGTTCATANCGACAGCATGGAAATACCAGCTGGGGAAAATCTCGACCAGCACCAGCGCCGGCGGNCGGGATGGCACCACCTGATCAAAAGGCCAGATGGCCACCTTTTGGCCCAGCGCCTGTTTCAGCGCATGCAACAGACGCATCCCGGCCATGGACCCGGTTGCCACATTATCCGCGCCCACAGCCTTGAAGGTAGGGGATGGCGAGCGCGCACCCGCCTTGGCGGCATGNTCGGTCTGGCGACGACGGCTGCGNTAGAGCGGGGCATCATAGCGGCCCGGTGACAGGTAATAGTCACCATAGGACGGGTCAGCAAACACCGCTCCGCCATAAAAATGCGGGTCGGCGGCGCATATANTGTCTATGGTCTGCCAGAGCGCGGCCGGGCAGTCCGGTGCATTGGCCAGANCCGGATAATAGGCATTGCTATCGGCAAAAGGATGAGCAAAGGCGAAATCGATCCCGACAAGCATAGACCCCCCGGCATCCGCAGCTGGCGCAACCGCCTGCAGCAGCCAGTCAAAGACGGNATCGCGTCCCCATGCCCGTCCATCCGGCGCATCCACCCGTTCCGGCGCAGCGCGTCCCAGGCGCGCCAAAGACAGCTGGATGCCGCGCTGGCGCATGCCCTTCGCCCCTGACCAGTCAATGCCGACGAAACGGTCAAACATAATCATACGCCTATTGGATCATGTGCCTACTGGCCCCGCAGGCGGTCAAGCAGGTCAACTGCAGTGGCACTGAGACCCTCTGGCGTCGCCCCTTTGTCGAGTGCAGTGGCGATCTGCTTTGCCATCGCCTTGCCAAGCTCGACTCCCCATTGGTCAAAACTGTTCACGCCCCACAGGAACCCGCTTACCACCGTCACATGCTCATAAAGCGCCAGCAGCCGGCCAACCGCANGAGGGGTGCTTTCATCCCAGCTGATCAGCGTNGACGGGCGGCCCCCTTCAAAATGACGATGTGGTTCTGCGGCATTNGCAGCGCCGCAGGCCAGCGCCTCGGCCTGGGCAATGGCGTTTGCCACCAGAATATTGTGGCTGTCATGCCAGTTCGCATCGCGCGACAGCCCGGTCGGGGCCAGCGGCACCATGATATCCAGCGGAATGATATCGCGGCCCTGATGCAACGCCTGGAAAAAACTGTGCTGGCAGCCGGTACCGGCCGCGCCCCAGATGACAGGCGTTGTCGGGTAATCGACGGCANTNCCATCGGCNCGCACGCTCTTGCCGTTTGATTCCATTTCNAGCTGNTGCAACCATGCNGGCAACAGCGCCAGCCGCTGGTCATAGGGCATGACGCCCAGCGTTGGATAATCCATGAAATTGCGGTTCCAGATGCGCAGCAGGCCAAGGATTACCGGCAGGTTTTCGTCATGCGGGGCGGTTTCAAAATGCCGGTCCATGGCCGCCGCCCCCTGCAGCAGCTGGATGAAACCGGCGCAGCCAATATCGATCATCACCGGCAGACCGACCGCTGACCACAGCGAATAACGCCCCCCTACCCCTTCATCAAAATCAAAAATCCGGTCAGCGGCAATGCCGCGGCCCGCCGCCACATCCGGGGCCGCTGTGACCGCTGCCATGCCAGCCTGATTGCCGCCACTTGCAAGCCATGTCTCGGCAAGCGCGGCATTACGCATCGTCTCGTCGGTAGTGAAGGTCTTTGAGGTCACAATGACCAGCGTGCGGGCCGGATCGCAGCCGCGCAGCACATCGTGCAGATGCGCCGGATCGACATTGGAGACATAATGCACACGCGGACCGCTGGCNATATGCGCCAGCGCGGTGCTGACCATTGCCGGCCCGAGATCGGACCCGCCAATGCCGATATTGATAACATCGGCAACATCGGACTGGCGCACTGATTCGGCAAAATCTGACAGGCGTGCAAATGCGGCGCTGGTGATCCGTTCCGCCGCCCGCTGTGCCATATGCACGACCGCACGCCCCTCGCTGACATTCACCGGCGCACCGGCAAACAGGGCGGCAATCCTGTCTGCAAGCGATTCGGCGCGTGCCAGCGCCTGCAGGTTCTCCATCACCGCTGGGGTGACAAACTGGCGTGACAGGTCAATCTGCAGATCTTCCATCTGCCAGACGAGCCCGCGCCCGCGCGCCGGATCCGCCAGCAGGCCGGAAAGCGTTGCCTTGCGCATCTCTGCCGCATCATTGGCAAGTGCCGTGTTCACGCTGGGGTCGGTCTTCATGATGTGGATCCCTGAAAAGCTGCTGCCAAATGCATGGGGACATGTGGCATGACTGGTGAAAATCGCATGTAAGGCCCATATCCTACTGCAACCAGACTGCCTGCCGCTAGACGGNAGCCTGCCAAAGGTAATGAAAAGTGACCGCTTCTGACAGAATTCTAGACCTTGCCATCATTGGCAGCGGCATTGCCGGCCTTGCCGCAGCGCATGCGGCGCGTGACACCGGCCTGACATGCATGATCCTCGACAAGGGACGCCGTGTTGGCGGGCGCGTATCAACAAAACGTGCCGGCGGCTTTACCTTCAACCATGGCGCGCAGTTTCTGACCGCGCGGGCACCGGCCTTTGTCAGCGCGACGGAAACGGCAATTGCACAGGCGGCGCTGGTCCGCTGGCATGTGGCCGGGCGCGATGCGCTTGNCGGTCAGCCGACAATGCGCGATTTCCCGGACTTTCTGCAACAGGGCCTGAGCGTCAGGCAACAGACCGAAATTGCGACGATCCGCCATGACAGTGACAGCATCTGCCTTGTCGATCAGGATGGCGAGACGGTCAGCGCCCGTCAGGTCATCGTCACGGCGCCCGCACCACAGGCCGCGCGGTTGCTGCAGACCGCCGCCCCTGACCTTGCTGCTCTTGCCGCCACCGCCAGCTATGCCCCTTGCTGGACAGCCATGTACGGTTTTGATACCGCACCGCCGGCGCATGACCCTGCACCGGTCGGTGATGCGGATGGTCCGGTGGGGTGGGCACTTTGGGAATCCGACAGGCCGGGCGGCGATCCGTCAAACCATGCGTTGACTGTGCAGGCTGCGCCGGGGTGGAGCATTGAACATCTGGAAGATGAGGCGGCGGATGTGGCNAGGGCNCTGCTGNTGGCCTGGCAGGATGCCAGCGGCCAGACGGTCGGCACACCGGCGCTGACATCCACGCATCGCTGGCGTTATGCCCGCGTGGTAACACCCGCAGCCGCGGACGAACCTGTCATCAGCCCCTGCGGGCGGCTGGCCGTTGCCGGTGACTGGCTTGGCGGTGCGCGCATTGAAAACGCCTTTCTGAGCGGGGCGNAGGCCGCCGCGGCGCTTGCCGCTGCCCGGCATTCCCTGTAAGCCAGCCTTTTGCTGTCACTAACCNGTACCCGGCCCCGATGTCGACTGTTCTTGCCCTTTCCATACCATTCTTCGCGCTGGTCTTTCTTGGCATGTTTGCGCGCAGCATCGGCTTTATCACCCAAGAGGGTGCGCTGACGCTGTCACAATTCGCCTTCTTCATTGCCTTGCCGCCGATGATGTTCGTCAATGTGGCTGCCGGCAATCCTGCGGATATTCTGAATTGGGGCTTTGTCTGGCGGTATGAGCTGGCCACCATTGTCATCTTCATCGCCGCCGCCTTGCTGGCCCGCCCCGGCTTTGGCCTGAGCCGGGTGGAAAGCGGCATGTTCGGACTGAATGTTGCCTATCCGAATTACGGCTATATGGGTGTACCGCTTGCCATCATGGCCTTTGGCAATGCCGCTGCGCTGCCGCTGGCACTNATGCTGTTTGCCGATACCATCATCCTGCTGATGCTGACCGCCGNTTTCGTGGTCGGCAATGGGGGCGGGCTGATGGCCGCGATGTGGCGCACCCTNGTNACCATGGCCANGAATCCGCTGNTGATATCNGTATTGGCNGGTCTGGGNTTCGCCGCCTCGGGCCTTACCATGCCAGCCGCGCTGGACACCATTCTTNGCATGCTGGCCGCATCCGCCGCGCCGGTGGCGCTGTTTGCTGTTGGTGCCACGGTGTATGGCCAGCCAGTGGCCCGCGCCATTCNGGAAATNGGCAGCATCAGCATCGCCCGGCTGATCCTGCATCCGGCATTGGTTGCGGCCCTGTTTCTGCTTGTCCCCGGGCAGGATATCATCTGGATACAGACCGCCATTCTGGCGTCCTGNCTGCCAGTGGCAGCCAATGTNTTTGTGCTGTCCAGCCATTATGGCAGCTATGCCGGACGGTCCGCATCGGCGATTCTGGTCAGCACCATCCTCGCCAGCTTTACAGTTCCGGTTGTTCTATATCTGCTGTTCCNCCTTGCCGCGACCGGCTAGCCCGCTGGCCTGAAAGGCCGGCCCTGAACCCGGTCAGTCACGCGGCAGGGTATCGGCNTAGCCCGGCACGGCAGCGGCAAAACCGTCCAGCCAGCCCTGCANATGCGGGGCGTNNTCACGCCATTCCACCTGCTTTCGNAAATCGAGATAATCCAGCGTGCANGCGATCCCGATCTCGGCCATATCCGGCATTGCGCCGTTGGTATATTCGGTCATGCNNAGCCCCTGCAAACCGCGAATGATCTTGTCCCGCTGATAGGTGACAAAGCTCTCNACCCGCATNTCAGCCGGCCGCATACGGCTTTCAAACACCACAAGNATGGCNGCNTCCATAATGCCGTCTGCCAGCGCCGCCATCGTCAGCACGGCGTAACGGTCATCGCCGCCAGCCGGCAGAATTTTTCCGCCACCGGCCTGCGANTCCAGATATTCGAGGATCACGCGGCTGTCAAAGATCACGGTNTCGCCCGTATCCAGTGCNGGTATCTTNCCGAGCGGGTTGATCCCGCGAATGTCATCTTCAGGATCCATCGTATTNACCACCNTGACGGTGACATCATCACGCATACCAAGGCAGGACAGGGCAATCTTGATCTTGCGGCCAAAAGGGGATGGCGGGCTGGAATACAGGATCATGGCAGACTCTTTCATNNCGATATCGGTTNAGAACAAACTGTCTAGAGCAGGCGCATCGCCTCGGCAAGGCTNGACACCTGATGCGCNGGCGGTTCGGGAAGATCATCCCATGGCTTGCCGGCGCGGTTGACCCAGATGGTACGGAACCCGAAACTGCCGGCCCCGGCCACATCCCAGTTATTCGAGGAATANAAGGTNACCTCTGCNGCCGTGCAACCAAAGGCATCNGTGACAAGCCGGTAAACCGCCGGGTCGGGCTTATACAGGCGCAGGCTGTCGACACTCAGCACCTGGTCAAGGCTGNCNGCAATNCCNGCAGCGNCGAGCGCACTGTCCAGCATGGCCGGCGACCCGTTTGACAAAACACCGGTCCCCTCGCCNCGNGCCGCCAGATCGCGCAGCACGGCTGGCACTTCGTCATAGGCTGACAAAGTTGTGTAGAGTGACAGCAGGGTCTCGCGCATCGCCGCATCCTCGATGCCCATTTCCGCCATCGTGACATCCAGCGCNTTCTGGGTAATGGTCCAGAAATCNGTNTAGCGCTGCATNGTCGTGCGCAGCCAGCTATAGCTGAGCTGTCGCTGGCGCCAGGCGGCGGCCAGCTGTGGCCAGCTGCTGGCAAGTGCATCCATGCCGGGGGCNNCNGCCGCCTCGCGTGCGGCCGCATCAACATCGAGCAGCGTTCCGTAAACATCGAACACATGGGGCATCATCATCTCCCGGCAAGCCTGAAAATACTGTCTACNAGACGCGCCTATCCTGCAATGTCAGCGCGATGCTTGCAATTCGTTTGCCATCCCTGAATTCAGACTTCATGGGCAGCATATTTCGGGTTAGCCTCAGTCCAGAGCTACAGAGGAAACGCCGCCATGCCGACACCCGTACCGCAAGGTTTGGTCCCGAAAACCACTGACTTCGCGGACAGGATCAGGGCCAATTTCAAGACGCAGAGCGCAATGACCACCTTTGGCATCGAGATGCTGGATGTTGTGGCGGGCCATACACGCCTTGAGATGCTGGCGAATGACCGCGTATTACAGCAACAGGGGTTTGTACATGGCGGGGTCATCGCCGCCGCGATGGACAGCGCCTGCGGCTATGCCGCGCTCAGCCTTGCGGCGGCTGACCGCGAGGTGCTGACCATTGAATACAAGGTCAGTTTTATCGCCCCGGCTGTCGGTGAACGCTATGAATTCGAGGGACAGGTCATTAAGCCCGGCCGCACCATCAGCTTTACCGAAGGGACGGCATTTGCAATTAATGGCGGTGTGCGCAAACTGGTCGCCACGCTGAACGCATCCATGGCGATTGTTGCCGCGCCGTATTCGTGAAGCCAGACGAATGACGCCGGACGCATGACGCCAGACGAAGCATGGGGGTTTGCGCTTGCCAGCAGCCGGTGCCGGTGCCAGCATCGCCTGCAGACCAAAACATCAAAAAAGCCGCTGTCCATCTGGTGGATTGCGGCAGGACTGTCCATCAAGGGGTGAATGTAAGATGAGCAAGGGCTACTGGATCGCAACCTATATCGACATCAAGGACCCGGCCAAGCTGGAGGCCTATGCGGCGATGGCCTTGCCTGCCATTACCGGCGCGGGCGGCACATTTCTGGCGCGCGGCATGCCTGATACCGTTCACGAGGCCGCGCAGAACACCCGCACGGTGGTGATCGAATTCGAGTCCCTTGCCGCAGCAAAAGCAGCCTATCAAAGCCCTGCCTATCAGGAGGCGCTTGCCGTTTTGGGTGACGGGGCTGTGCGCGATATCAGGCTGATTGACGGCACCTGACGGCGCAGATTGCCGGTCAGCCAGCCTGCTCGGCCTGATGCGCGGCCACCATCTCGGCCATGCTGTTAAACCGGAAATCAAAGGCTGGCATGTCCCCGGGGTCGCGCGTCGCGCCAAAACCCTGCTTGTCATGACGGCGATAGATCCAGCAATTATGCAGGCCGTGACGATTGGCCGGCGCATGGTCGTGGAACATGCTTTCTGCGGTATGCAGGATATCGGTTCTGGCAACGCCCTGCGCAGCGAGACCATCCAGCATATAGTCAAAATTCCAGTCTGACGGTTTATAGGATCCGACATCCTCGGCCGTGTAGATGGCATCGAAATCCACCCCGAGCCGCATGTTGCTGAAGGCAAAGCTGGCATTATCGACATTTGACAGGATCACCAGCCTGAAATGATCCTTGAGATAGGCCAGCGCAGCGGCTGAATCCGGAAAGGCCGGCCAGTGCTGTACCGATGACCCATAGGCCGCCAGCTCATCCAGTGTGACATGCAGGCCCCATT
>NYYG01000077.1 GCA_002686685.1 SAR116 cluster bacterium
CCTTGAGCAGCATCAAAAGGGAAACATCACCGTACATGGAACTGAGCTAACAGGGGACACAGCATCAGTTAGGACGGTCCGAGAGGATGTCGGCATGGTGTTCCAGCAATTCAATCTTTTTCCACATCTGACCGTCCTCGAAAACTGCACGCTGGCGCCAGTCAGCAACGGAAAAATGGATTCTGGCACAGCACATGATAAAGCCATGGAGTACCTTAAAAGGGTTCAGATCCCTGAACAGGCTGACAAATTGCCAGGACAATTATCAGGCGGTCAGCAGCAGCGCGTAGCAATAGCAAGAGCCCTCTGTATGGAGCCGAAGTTGATGCTTTTTGATGAGCCCACATCGGCCTTGGATCCGGAAATGATCAAGGAGGTACTCGACACCATGGTGAGCCTAGCGGAAGATGGAATGTCTATGATCTGCGTGACGCACGAGTTGAACTTTGCTCGTAACGTGGCACACCGCATAATTTTCATGGATCAAGGGCGGATCATTGAAGATCAGGCTCCTGAGGATTTTTTCAATAAACCTAAGTCTGAGAGAACAAAATTGTTCCTCGACCAGATTCTTAGCCACTAGCAACTAAAGTTTTTAACAAAGCTGACCTTTACTTGTGACGAAGCATCGCGGCTCGCGGCTCGCGTACCGTGGAGCGATAGCCTGTAACTTTGCAGATATTGGACCGGGTTACTGGGGTTGTTTGCGAGATTTGGATCGACTTGGGTCGAGGGGGGGCTTAGGTTCGGGATGTTTGTTACTCAGACCTCGCAAGGGTGATGGATGGGCTGAGGGGGAAAAGTCTAATTTTGATTGGACCTGCGGCGAGTTTCAAACCCTGCCCCCCGCAACCATGGAGGGCCACTCCGTTAGGCATCCGCTAGGGGTTCTTATTGTTTGTCTCGATACCTAATGACTATTTGCTGCACGGGTAGTGGTATGGCACGAGGCTATAGGTCTGCATCAATCTGCATCAACAAGCCAGCCATCATGCGCCCGCGCATAGCAAGGCTATCGATCTCTATATGTTCTTCAAGTGTATGGAATTTATCACCGGCAACACCAAGGCCATCCAAGGTCGGCACGCCCATCGCGCCAGTAAAATTGCCGTCGCTGCCGCCACCTGAACTTTCATGCCGGAAGGGCTGGCCTAAATCCTTGGCCAGAGATTTCGCCATGGCAACAAGCTTCAACGTTGCTGGTGACGCTTCCCAAACAGGTCTCGTCAAACCCAATGTCACTGTTGTCGATACTTCNGCCGCTGNGTCNTTCAGTGCCANCATCTTTTCNANNCCNGNATCAAGATCNGTCTGCTTNTTTGCCATCGACAAAACCTCGGCNGTTGCNTCCGATGANACACAGTTTACCCACTGGCCTGCGTNGGTCACCCCAACCGAAAATGTACANTCGTCCCGGCTCATGGCCTCGATTGCGATAATGGTCTCGGCCATTTTCCGTATTGCGGAGCGTCCCTCTGAAAGTCGAAGCCCGGCATGGCTCGGGCGTCCGAAGGTGCTGACATTATAACGCGCCACAGCATAGCGTCCCGAGGTGACCCCGTTCCCACGACGCGCTGGTTCCGGCACTAAAACAGCGACAGCACGCCGTGCCTCAGATTCGATCAAATCACGTGTGTATGGGGAACCGATTTCTTCATCAGAAGTGAACAGAACGGTGATTGGCAGAGGCGTCTGTGCGCCAATCGCGCCGAGCTGTCGAATGGCTTCCAGCGCCAGATAATTNCCACCCTTCATATCCGCGATGCCTGGTCCATAGCATAGGTTTCCATCACGCCGGATTGGCAATTTGTCCAACGTGCCGATCGGGTGAACCGTGTCCATATGCCCCAAAATGAGGATGCCGGGGGCACCTGATTCTGGATGCGGAAAACGTGCACGAACGCAATCCCCTGCAAGGAGATGTGGTGTAATTCGCTCAACATTCGCCCCCATCACCGCAAGATCGTGCGCCGCGATTTCCTGCATGCGGTTTACCGCAGTGGGATCATAGCTTGGACTTTCACATACAACCCAACGTTGCAGACCGCTAAGCATCACATCGGCGTCAAACTCTAGTTTGGTCACGTCCATGGGTGGTCTCTCCATCAGCTTCTCTTTAGATATCGACAATATCGCCTTTCAGTAGTGTTCTTCGATGCAAATTCTAGCGCGTGCGGTAAAATCTGCCCATGCCGACCAAAGTAGCAAGCTTTCGTGAGACGCGTGTCAGAATAATGTGAGCAAGTGAACGGGTGTTGCAAGGTGACAAACAAGTTGGCTCTAAAGTTTTGATCATCTGAGAGGTTTTAAGATTGGTTGCTCACTGTTTACTTTCGAGTGAAAGAATGCGCCGATACACGTGGTTCGGTTTACAAGGAGTGGTTCGTTGGCAAATTGCATGATATCCGCGCCACAGCCGGAGGCGGTCGAGGCTGGTCTCGAGGCTTTCAAACGCAGTGGCAATGTCATGGATGCGGCCATTGCTGCGGCCCTTGTCCAGACGGTGGTCGACCCGCAGATGTGCGGCATCGCCGGTTTCGGGTCGATGCAGATCATCCGGCCTTGGGATGGGGAAAGCAGCTTCATCGATTTTCATGGCAGCGCGCCGCTGGCCGTCATCCCCGACATGTGGGAGCAGTTGATCGAGCGTGAATGTGACGACGGGTTCGGTTTCGTATTGAAAGGGCGCGTCAACGAGTTCGGCTACACCTCCATGACAACGCCTATGACACTGCGTGCTCTGGACCACGCATTGTCCGCATATGGCACGATGTCACTTTCCGAGGTGATGAAGCCTGCCATCGATTACTGCTTTGATGGTTTTGCGGTGCGGCCGAAAGTGCATGCGTTCTGGATGCAGCCTGCACAGGCGGGGCGGATGGAACGGGTGGCGGTGGTCAACAAGCTGCCAGCCTCCAGAAAAATATATCTGGATGACCAGGGCGAGTTGCTGAAGGTGGGCGATTGTTTGCGCAACCCCGATATGGGACGGACCTATCAGCAGATTGCCGAAGAAGGTGTCGAGGCGTTCTACAGCGGGTCGATAGCAGATTCCATCGTGGCCGATATGAAGGCGCATGGCGGTCTTCTAACCAAACAGGACCTTGAACAATGCCAGCCGACCACACATGCGCCCTTGATAGGCAGCTATCGCGGGTTTGAGGTTGCGACCAATCAGCTTCCTGGTGGCGGCCTGATGATCCTTGAGATGCTGAACATCCTCGAATGTTTCGACCTTGCCAGCATGGGGCACAATTCTGCCGCCTATATCGCGACGGTTGCCGAGGCGATGAAGCTGGCGACCATCGACAAGGACACCAGCATGGGAGACCCGAATTTCGTCGATGTGCCGGTCGAGCGCCTGATGTCGAAATCCTATGCGCAAACCCTTGCGGACCGGATCAAGGCTGGAGAGAAGGCGCATGTCAGAAGAATCAACAGTGGGGCTCCGGAAAGCAAGGACACAACCCATCTTGTTGTCGCTGACAGCGACGGCAATGTCGTCAATCTGACGCATTCGCTTGGCTCAAGTTCAGGGGTAATTACCGAGGGGCTCGGCTTTATGTACAACAACTGCATGATGGTGTTCGACCCGCGACCGGGTCAGGTCGGATCGCTTGCGCCCGGCAAAGCTCGCTTCACCGCCATGTGCCCGACGGTGCTGTCCCGCGATGGTATGCCAATGCTCGCCGTTGGCGCACCGGGCGGCACCACCATCACCATGGGTGTGCTGCAGACCATCCTGAATGTTGTCGATTTTGGCATGTCGGCGCATGAGGCAGTGTCTGCACCTCGCTTTTGCGCCACTTCGGACAATATCGAGCTGACCAACCGCATTTTCCGCTCGGCAGAAGCCGGGCTGAATGCGGCTGGTTATCAGACAACGCGCTACGCCGCCAGCTATGTGACACCTATCGTGCATGCCGTGCGGCTCATTGACGGCAAGCTCGATGGTGGGGCTGACCCGGCCGGGGATGGCATGGCAGCATCCTGCTGAGGGCGGTTANTGCTATAAGTCCTGTTCAAAGCCCGCTTCTGGTGGGTTGCCTGGCCAGTTTGAGAATTGTCTGCGCGATGAAACCTGCCCGTTCGGCAAGGCTGTCAATCTGCATCCATTCATCGGGGCGGTGATAATTGCCGCCGACGGGCCCGACCCCGCAGATCACGGGTGTGCCGACCGCGGCAATGAAGCCACTGTCCGCACAGCCGCCGGAATGCTCTCCCTCGACAACGATGCCATTCTCGGCAGCAACATCCCGATAAAGCGAAAAGAGTTCGGCGGACTGTTCAGACGGATTTAGCGGAAAGAACTCGCCCTTGATCTGCAGCGATGATGATGTGCCGCTGACGGTCGTTGTCTCGCAGATCTTCTGCACCTTCGATAGGATTGCCTCACGATCGGATACCTCTCGATAGCGGATGTCGACGCCGCATTCCGCATGCGCGGCAACGGTATTTACCGACTGTCCACCACTGACCAGCCCGACATTGATTGTAATACCCTTTTCCAGATCGGTCAGCGCGTGCAGCGCCTGAACCTTGCGCGCCAGCTCTTCGATGGCGCTACGCCCGTCTTCGAAAAAACCGCCGGAATGCGCGGCGACCCCGCTGATTTCGCAGCGGCAGAAGATGCCGCCCTTTCGGCGGGTGACGATATTGCCGCTTGGCCGGCTCGGTTCACTGTTGAAGGCCAGCCTGGCTTTTTCCGCCTCAGCGGTAATCACATCCCGTGATGCGGGCGATCCGATTTCCTCATCCCCTGTAAACAATCCGACCAACGGGTTTGGGTGGCCACCAAATTTGTGGAAAGCGGCCAGGATGAAAGCGTTGATCACCAGCCCGGGCTTCATGTCGGCGACACCTGGCCCGAAAGCTTTTCTGTCGGCAATCGAGAAGGGGCGTTTTTCGACTTCACCTGTTGGAAATACGGTGTCGCGATGGCCGCATAGCAGAATGGGCTGATTTCCGTCGCCACCGGATACCACCGCCCTGATGGCATCGCCATACTCTTCAAGCGGAATGGTTTCATGCGGGATTTCATTGTCATCAAAAAAGGCTGTCAGCCGCGCGCCAACACGGTCAACGCCGGCCTTGTCGAAGCTGTTGCTGTCGATATCGACAATGTCTCTGAGCAGTTCCACCATATTGTCCTGCTGCTGGTTCAACCATTCGACAATCGGTTCACCCATCTTTTTCCCCTTTCAGGCTTATCCGTTTCCGTCGACGACGCTATCCCTTGCCGCGCGTTTCGTCTCATTCATTTCACGCCTGATCACATAGAATGACGACCCGAAAATGATGCTGGCGCCAATCCAGGTCCAAATATCGGACAGCTCGCCGAACAGTACCCAGCCGAACAGCACGGCAAAAGGGAGGCGCGCATAGTCGACCCCCGCGACAAAGGATGCATCTGCAAGCTTGTAAGCCTTGGCCATGGTTACGTGCCCGATAACTGCGACCGGGCCTGTTGCCATCAGGATCAGCCACACGTTATAGCTTGGCCATTCCCAGACATACAGGGCTGGCAGCAGGGCCAGCGGCATCATGATCAGATGCGAGATAAAGACGATGACAAGCGGATCGTCTTTGCGGGTCAGATGCTTGATGATCAATGTAGAGCAACCGAAGGCAAGGGCGGTGGCAATGGCCACAAAATGCCCAAGGGTCAGGTCTATGATCCCCGGCCTTATGATTATTAACGCGCCTATGAACCCGACCATGATCGCAAGCCATCGCCGCATGCGCACANTTTCCCCAAGGAAAACNGCTGCACCCATTGTTGTGAATAGCGGCGCAAGAAAGCTGAGCGCAGTNTGTTCGCCGATGGGTATGAGAGTGACGGCATAGAACCACATCCACATGGCAATGATTCCGGAAATGGAGCGGAAGATGTAGGTTTTAAGCTGGGTCGTGACGACTTTGCCAATGCCAGAATGAAGGACCAAAGGCAGCAGTACGACAAAGGCAAAGAACAATCGGCAGAAAACTGTTTGAAAGGAATTGACCTCATACTGTCCTAACATTCGACCCATTGCCGCCAAGCATGATAGCGCAACACAGGAGACCAGCATCCAGACAGCTGACTGAAAGGTGTTGTCCTTATGCTTTAAAAAATCTCTTGAAAAATCCAATTCTTACCTTGTCACGCGTCANCCTTGGCAAATGGTAGGCCCTGGCGCCTCGAAAAAAATCCTACTGTGACAACTTAACATTCTTTCTGTTTCTGGAAAGTTGTGTGTTGCCATTTGTTCGCGAGACCGTGGTTGGTTTCCACATTTAATTCCTTCAGGTCGGGGTTGGCAGACCACTGTTGTTGTGGTTACCATTTNCATACCNACANGTAGATNTTTGATTAACTGAAGAACACCAAGATGTTCAAACGTTNGAGGAAACAACATGAAAAANAGACTTTTGCTGGCAATTACCAGCATAGCACTGGCGACTGGGGCTCCCGGTATTGTGCATGCTGGCAAGTCGGACGATACGCTCAATGTCGCGATCGACAGGGAGCTGGAATCTATCGACAATTATTACAATACTGCCCGTGAGGGCATTGTCATTTCGCGGATGGTTTGGGATGCGCTGCTGTATCGCGATCCGGCAACAAATGAATATCTTCCAAACCTTGCCACCTCATACAATTGGGTGGATTCCAAAACTCTGGAATTTGATCTGCGCAAGGGTGTAACGTTTCACAATGGCGAGAAATTCGACGCTGATGATGTGGTTTACACGCTCACCTATATCTCGAACCCCGAGAATGGCGCAAAGCCGGCACGAAATGTGAACTGGTGGGATAGCGCCGAAAAGCTAGGCGATTATAAGGTCAGGCTGAACCTGACGAAGGAGTTCCCGGCCGCGTTGGAATTTCTGTCTGGGCCAATCGTGATGTATCCGAACGAGTATTACGCTGAAGTCGGACCGGAAGGCATGGCAATGAAGCCTGTTGGCACAGGCCCCTACGCTGTCACAAGCGTCGAGCCTGGCAAGCGTTACAAGTTCAAGAAAAACAACAATTACCACGCCTCCAGCCCGAAGGGACAGGCGAACATCGGTAATATCGTGATCCGTACGATTGCGGAAAGCAACACCCAGCTTGCTGAGCTGTTTTCTGGTGGTGTCGACTGGATCTGGAAGGTGAAGCCGGACCAGGCCCAGCGTATTTCTGCACAGGGTCAGTTCACGGTGAAAAATGCATCTACAATGCGCATCGGTTATCTAAATTTCGACGCCATGGGACGGCATAGCGAAAACCCGATGAACGATGTGCGAGTGCGCCGGGCGATTGCTCACGCAATTGATCGTGAGGGCATCGTGAATGCGCTGGTCGGAGGTGAGTCCATTGTGGTCCATTCGCTGTGTTTCCCTTCGCAGTTCGGGTGTACACAGGATGTGCCAAAATATGACTATAACCCTGAAAAGGCGAAGCAACTTCTTGCCGAAGCCGGCTATCCGAACGGATTCGAAACACCTTTCCTTGCCTATCGCAACCGCGATTTCGCCGAGGCGATGATCAACAATTTGAATGCTGTCGGTATCAAAACGAATTTTGAATATCTGAAATATGCAGCGTTCCGGGACAAGGTGCAGGATGGCGGTTCGCCGTTCAATTTTGGCACTTGGGGATCCTACTCAATCAACGATGTCTCGGCCATCACCAGCCACTTCCAGTCCGGCGGCAAAGACGATTATTCGAAGGACGCCGAAGTGATCAAACAGCTTGGTATCGGGGACTCTTCGGTTGATCCACAAGTCCGCGAGGACGCCTACAAGGCGGCGCTGTCGCGGATTTCCGACGAGGTGTTCATGTTCCCGCTGTGGTCATACAACACATGGTACGCTTTTTCGAAGGATGTCGATTTTACCCCGACATCGGATGAAATCCCCCGCTTCTTCACCGCGAAG
>NYYG01000078.1 GCA_002686685.1 SAR116 cluster bacterium
AATACGCGTCAGCGGACCGATTGTCGGCGTTACCCGATGCATGGAATTGCGGCCACGGAACAGGACAAGTGTGCCGGGTGCGATATCCAAATCCGTTGGCGCCATCTGGCCATCCAATACATCGCTAACACCCTGATAATTCATGTCCCCTGCATCGGAGTCGCGCAGATCGCGGACATACTGAAACTGGCCGCCAGCATGCGGCGCCTGCAATAGCAGGGTGACCGCAAAGGATGAATTATCAAAATGCCACCCAAGCTCCTGCCCCTCATCAGCAAAATGCACATTGATGGAAGATAGCGGGTCAGCATATTCAAATAGCGCATCTTCGCCGACAACTGCTGCCAGAAACCGGCGAAAGTCGGCTGAGTCATAGATCATATGCAGCGCCGATCCTTTAGGCACCTGATCGGTGGTGATGCACCCCTTTGACGATGTGATCTGCCGGTTGAACACATGGGTTGGGGGCAGATCATCGCGCTGCGGTGTGAGGTAGGCATTATGTGTCGAAGCGGTGAAAAAGGCATTTGGCTTTTCGGCTTCTGCCTCGGCGACGAGGCCCGCAAGCACATCCGGTCGGATAAAGTCCGGAATGGTGATCACACCGTCCCTGTCCAGCTGATTGCGGCAGCTGGCGATAAATCCATCATCCGTCAGCGGACAGGCTGCCATGTCGATGATTGATGCAAGATCGGTCACGCTGCTGCTCTCCACAAAATTAAAGATGGTTCCAGAGCGGGGTTTCCAGCTCAATATCCCAAGGCGCACCCGTCTTTGCGCGGGTCTGATCCGGCTGTCAGCAAGCCGGTTTCCCAGTCAATGGCGATGGCCTGGCTACCCCCGATCGGCCGGCCGGCAGTGCGTATATTATGGCCACGCGCTGCAAGCGCGTCACGGATATCCGCACCAATGGGTTCCTCCAGCTCGACAACATCCTCAAACGGGTCCGGGAAGAATCGTGGCGTATCCATTGCCATCTGTACATCCATATCAAAATCAAAATGGCGCGTCAGGAATTGCATATGTCCAAAGGCCTGATACTCACCACCCATGACACCAAATGACATGGTGGTGCGGCCATTCTTTGTGACCATACCCGGGATGATGGTGTGCAAGGGACGCTTGCCGGGGGCAATGCCGTTTGGATGATCAGGATCAACCACAAAGCCCATCCCGCGGTTATGCAGCATGACACCGCTTTCGGGTGCCATGATCCCCGAACCGAAGCCTTCATAAAGCGTATTGATCAGGCTGCAGGCATTGCGGTCACGGTCAACAACGGTGATATAGACGGTGCTGGCATGACGCGGCAGGGTGCTGGCAGGCAGGGGATCAATGCGTTTGTCCGGCATGATCTGGCTACGCAGCAAATCGGCATAGGCCGTGCCCAGCATTTCGGATATCGGTACATCACTGAAAGTCGGGTCGGCAAGCACCGCCCCCCGGTCACGATAGGCCAGCCGTCCGGCCTCAATCTCGTGATGAATGCGGTCAGCGGTAATCGGGTGATCACCGAATTTGTCGATACCGCCCATGATGTTGAGCAGCATAAGCGCAATCACGCCCTGGCCGTTTGGCGGACATTCCCAGACCTGATGGTCACGAAACGTCCCGTTGATTGGCGTGACATAATCACCAATCGCGCGGTCAAAGTCATCCTGCGTATGGGTGCCGCCCAGCCCTTGCAGCTTGCCCAGAATGTCATCCGCAACCGCGCCTTTGTAAAACCCGTCACGGCCTTTCTCGCCAATTCTGCGAAGGGTGGCGGCAAGCTGTGGCTGACTGTGCCGTGCGCCCAGAGGTACCGGCTCGCCATTATGCGCAAAGACGGCGCGTGCGTCCTCATCCAGCGCCCACAGGCTGGCGGCAAAATCCGTCGAAACACGTTGGGTCACGGGGTATCCGTGTTCGGCATAGGCAATGGCAGGTGCCAGGATCTGCGCTAATTCCATACTGCCATGATCGCGATTCAGCTGTACCCAGGCGTCAACTGCGCCGGGCACAGTTACCGAATGCGGTGTCTGGCGTTCGATCTTCGAGATACCCTGTTCCAGAAGCCATTCCGAACTGAGGCCGGACGGCGCACGGCCTGACCCGTTGAAGGCCACAATGCTGTCACCGCCGCTTGGCGAATAGAGGGCAAAACAATCACCGCCGACACCGGTGGAAGCCGGTTCGACCACCGCCTGAACAGCGCAGGCAGCTATGGCCGCATCAAGGGCATTGCCGCCTTGTTGAAGGATATTGAGCGCAGCCTGTGTTGACAGCGGATGAGAGGTGCTGGCTATGCCATTTGGCGCGGCCACCGGCGAACGGCCGGGATATTGAAGATTACGCATGCTGAAATCCGTCTAAATGGTTCCAGACATTAGCGCTTTGCACAATGCACAGCAAGATGACGCGGCATTCTGCCTCGTCATCTGCTGCATTGCAGGTGCTCCTCCTGCAGCTTTGGTGCGCTGCCTATTCGGCGGCGGCC
The DNA here is from genome assembly GCA_002686685.1 of SAR116 cluster bacterium. GTDB lineage: Bacteria > Pseudomonadota > Alphaproteobacteria > Puniceispirillales > Puniceispirillaceae > UBA8309. The sequence goes on from NYYG01000078.1 coordinate 2,480, forward strand.
TCCCATTCCTCGACCGACGGGCATGAACAGATCAGATTGCGATCGCCAAAGGCATTGTCCACCCGACCGACAGGTGGCCAGTATTTATTCGCCTGACTGTTCCCCCGGGGGTTGGCTGCAAGCTGCCGTGAATAGGGATGTGTCCAGTCATCACCAAGCAGGGATTCTGCCGTATGGGGCGCGTTGACAAGCGGATTGTCATCTGCCGGCCATTGGCCTGATTTGACATTTTCAATCTCATCCGCAATCGACAGCATCGCATCACAGAAGCGGTCAATTTCAGCAAGTGATTCTGATTCGGTTGGTTCGATCATCAATGTGCCGGCCACCGGGAAGGACATGGTTGGCGCATGAAAGCCAAAATCAATCAGCCTTTTTGCAATATCCTCATTGGTAATCCCGCAGGCATCCTGAATGCCACGAATATCGATGATGCATTCATGCGCGACGCGGCCCTTGCTGCCGGTATAGACCACCGGAAAGCTGTTCCCCAGTCGCGTTGCCATATAGTTGGCCGACAGGATCGCGATCGAGGTGGCATCCTTCAGCCCCTGGCTGCCCATCATCCGGATATAGGCATAGGTGATCGGCAGAATACTTGCTGATCCAAAGGGGGCAGCGCTGACGGCACTTTCACCGGTGAGCGGTGATCCCGGAAGGAATGGCGCCAGATGCGCTGCCACACCGATCGGACCAACACCCGGACCGCCGCCGCCATGCGGGATGCAGAAAGTCTTGTGGAGATTGAGGTGGCTCACATCAGCACCGAACTGGGGCGGGGCACAATGTCCGACAAGGGCATTCAGATTGGCCCCGTCGACATAGACCTGCCCGCCAGCGGCGTGGACAATATCACAGACCTCAACGATGGATTCCTCGAACACGCCGTGTGTCGACGGATAGGTCACCATGATGGCAGCCAGCGACTCGCGATGTGTTTCGGCTTTGGCCCTGAGATCATCCAGATCGACATTGCCATCCTCGTCGCATTTGACGACCACAACCTTCATACCGGCCATCGCTGCCGATGCCGGGTTGGTGCCATGTGCCGACTGTGGAATGAGACAGATATTGCGATGCGCCTCCCCACGCGAATCGTGATAGCGGGCAATGGCCAGCAGACCCGCAAATTCACCCTGCGATCCGGCATTTGGCTGTACTGAAACCGCGGCATAGCCGGTACAGGTGGCCAACATCGTTTCGAGGCGCGTGATCATTTCTGCATAGCCGGCAGCCTGATCCTCTGGCGCATAGGGGTGGATATTTGCAAAGCCGGGCCAAGTGACCGGGATCATCTCGGCAGCGGCATTCAGTTTCATCGTGCAGGACCCCAGCGGGATCATGCACCGGTCAAGCGCCAGATCACGATCGGCGAGTGCCCGCATATAGCGCATCATCTCGGTCTCGGTGCGATATCTGTGGAAGACCGGCTGCTGCAGGAATTCACCCTTACGCGACAGTGCGGCGGGAAGGGATAGGTTGCTGTCAACAGCTGCGCCGGCACCAAGGGCCAAAAGCAGCCTGTCCAGCATTTCAGCAGTGGTTGTCTCATCAAAGCTGGCAGCGACTGCATTATCCATGCGTCGCAGGTTGATGCCTTCCGCCAATGCGGCTGCCATAAGATCATCCGCATCATCCGGTGCTTCGATGGTTACCGTGTCAAAGAAATGCTGATGCCTGACGCGGCGGCCTGCGGCTGTCATCGCAGCGGCAAAACGGCCGGCCATATCATGGGCATGGCGGGCAATGCTGCGCAGTCCTTCGGGCCCGTGCCAGATGGCATAGAACCCGGCCATCACTGCCAGCAACACCTGCGCGGTACAGATATTCGAGGTCGCTTTTTCCCGACGGATATGCTGTTCCCGTGTCTGCAGCGCCAGCCGATAGGCCATCTGTCCGTTGCTGTCCTGACTGACACCAACAAGACGGCCCGGAATGGCACGCTGGTGTTTTGCCAGCGTTGCAAAGAAAGCCGCATGCGGACCACCATAACCCATTGGCACCCCAAAGCGCTGTGCCGAGCCAAGCACGATGTCAGCTCCCAATGTGCCGGGGGCTTCCAGCATCGTCAGGGCCAGCAGGTCACTGGCCACGATGGCCATGCCGCCGGCGGTATGCACAGCCTCAATAGCCGGCTGGATGTCACGTACAGCGCCACTGCTGCCCGGATAGCTGATCAGCACACCAAACACACCGTCCTGATAGGGGGCAGCAGGGTCCTTTACATCAAGGGTGATGCCAAGTGGCCGGGCGCGGGTGCGCAGAATTGAAAGGGTTTGCGGATGCGTATCTGGATCAACACGGAAGATGTCTGCCTCGCCGCGATGTGCCCTGAATGCCATCGCCATGCCTTCAGCCGCCGCTGTCGCCTCGTCAAGCAGCGATCCGTTGGCAATATCCATCCCGGTGAGTTCCGCCACCATCGTCTGATAATTGAGAATGGCTTCAAGGCGGCCTTGCGAGATTTCCGGCTGATAGGGGGTGTAGGCCGTGTACCAGCCCGGATTTTCAAGCACATTTCGCAGGATGACCGGCGGCGTATGGCAGCCATAATATCCCATGCCAATCAGTGACTGGTTGATCGTGTTCTTGGCCGCCAGCGCACCAAGCTCGTCAAGGATTTCCGATTCGGACAGGGGCGCGCCAACATCCATCTTGTCGCTGCGCAGGATGGATGGCGGGATTACCTCGCCGAGCAACGCCTCAACGCTGGGCAGATCAAGCGTTGTCAGCATTGTCGCAATGTCAGAATCGTTCAATCCGATATGGCGCGTCACAAATCCGGCCTGTGGCGTGACCATTGTCATTCCAGATGATGTTTCAAGCGGTGACATTCCCTTTTCTCCTTTACTTGTCTGGCCGGGTCGGGCCGGCCTCATATGGCGCCTTGCAAGGCCAGAAACGGGGGCTGGCAGCAAGGTCGGCAGTTTGGCTCAGGCGATCATCGCCTTGTAGGCGTCTTCATCCATCAGTTCGTCCAGTTCATTGCTGTCATCGCCCTTGATCTTGAACAGCCAGGATTCGGTGGCCCGGTCAGGCGTGATCGATGACAGGTCATCCAGCATCGCTTCATTGACCTCGACGATCTCGCCGCCGGCCGGGCTGTAGATATCCGATGCGGCCTTGACCGATTCGAAAACGGCAACCGCATCGCCCTTGGCAACCGTGCTGCCGGCCTCGGGAAGTTCGACAAAAACAATATCGCCGAGCTGTTCGATGGCATGCGGGGAAATGCCAACTGTGCCGGTGTCGCCATTCAGATCGATCCATTCATGGTCTTCGGTGTAACGCATCATATTCAGGGTCTCCTTTGCATCTTCCTGTTCGTTTGTTTGCCTCAGCTGTTTCAACTGCGCACATAACGATGTGGCACAAGCGGCAGCGCCGCTGTCATGACCGGGGTTTCGCGACCACGCGACACCGCCGTCAGTTCTGTGCCCGGTACGGCGAGCGCGGCATCGACGAAGCCAAGCGCGGCCGGCGCATCCAGCGTCGGCGCAAAGCCACCCGAGGTTACTTTGCCGATAATGGTGCCTTCATGTGTCAGTTCTGCCCCGTCACGGACAGGCCGGCCGCCTTGTGGCAGCAGGCCGGTCAAAAGGCGCGATGCGCCGTCAGTCCAGTCGGTCATGATCGGGCCGGCTCCCGGGAAATCAGAGGCTTCACGGCGTCGCTTTGACAGGGCAAAGCGCAGCCCGGCAGCCACCGGGTTGATCGTTTCGTCGAGTTCATGACCCCAGAGGGGAAGACCTGCTTCCATACGCAGCGTGTCTCGCGCGCCAAGGCCGGCAAGGGTTACGTCAGCATCATCAGCCAACAAGGCGGCCAGTTTGCTGGCATGTTCGGCCGGCACCGAGATTTCAAAGCCGTCCTCGCCCGTATAGCCGGATCGGGTCACGGTACAGGCGATACCGGCGATCGAAATATCCCTGATCTGCATGAAGACAAATCCGTCGAGATCGGCACCAAGGCGCTGCAACACCGCCGCCGCGGATGGCCCCTGCAGCGCGAGCAACGCCAGATCGGTGCGCACCTCCATCGTCACCGATTCGTCAAGGCTGGCACGCAACAGACCAATATCATGATCAGCGCGGCCGGCATTCACCACAAGCTGCAGCTGGTTGCCATGCCGGGCGATCATCAGGTCATCAAGAACGCCGCCCTGGTCATTCAAAAACAGCGAATAACGGACCCGGCCGTCAGCGATAGCGTCAATATCAGTTGGTGTCAGCCGTTCCAGCATTGCGCCGGCACCTGGTCCCGAGAGGCTGACCTGGGCCATGTGCGAGACGTCAAACAATCCGGCCGCCGCACGGGTGGCAAGATGTTCAGCCTTAATGCCGTCGGCATATTGGACGGGCATGTCCCAGCCGGCAAACGGCACCATGCGGGCACCATGCGCGAGGTGGAAGTCATATAGGGGTGTTCGGCGGGGCTCCACGTCATCGCTCCTGTTTCAGCAACACAAGTACATGCCCGGCTATGCCGGTCATGCCCTCTCTGTCCTGAAACCTGAGAGATTTCCCAACGGAAATCCGGCCTGTGCCAGAATCCGTTGATTTTCCCCGTCGGTGGGTGCTGCCGCACCGCTTTCCAGAGCGCTCACATGAAGGGAGTACGTTTACCTGAGAGTTTACAGGGCGTTTGCTCCTTCGGTGGTCNCAGCTTCAATCCGTACAGGATNGCGGCTGCGACACTCTCCCCCCTTATGTATCGAGCNNNTNNANCGTAGGGCTCTTTACCCGTCGGGGCAAGCCCAATCCGGGCNGCGGGACNGAAAGGCCCTNTATTGCGTGTNNCGGTAGAGAGGATAAAGGCTTGAGGTGGTTGCGTCAGCCTGTCTGTTTCCCCATATNCGNACAAAGGNANTTCCCCTGTATGCCNTGTTAAAGAGGACATGATTAGATGCCGGACAGCTGCCCCACNTGGGACCTGACAGATCTTTATGATGGCATTGCCGATGGTGCGATTGCGGCTGATATCGCCGCCTGCCGGCAGGAAGCCGAACAGCTGGAAGCCGCCTGGCAGGGCCGGTTGGCCGATGCCGACGGTGCGGCGCTGGCCGGACTGATTGCCGATTACGAGCGCATTCTCGAAATGCTGGGCAAGGCACAGAGCCACGCACAGCTGCTTTTTGCTGCCAGCACCACCGANTCGCAGATTGCCCGTCATCATCAGTCGATCCGCGAGGCCAGCGCCGATATTGGCGCGCGGCTGCTATTTATCGAGCTGGAACTGGCTGCGCTTGATGACGCGCATGTCACGCAATTGCTGGACACGCCGGCCCTTGCCGTATGGCAGCCCTGGCTGCGCCGGGTCCGTGCCTGGGCACCACATCAACTGGCACCTGATATGGAACGGATGCTGGCGGAACGCGCGCCAAGCGGACGCGGCGCGTGGGTNCGGCTGTTTGATGAAACCGCTGCGGCCCTGCGCTTTCCCTTTGGCGGGGCGGATGTCACCGAGGCGGAAATTCTGAATGCACTGTCCAGCCCGAATGGCGATGAACGGCGTGCGGCTGGCGAATCGCTTTCAACAACGCTGAAAGACAATGAAAGACTGTTGTCACTTGTGCTGAACACCATCGCCAAGGACAAGGAGGTTGAGGACCGCTGGCGCGGCTTTGCGCGTCCGGTCGATTCACGCAATCTCGATAATGATGTGGATGATGACACGGTCGACGCACTTGTTGGCGCGGTTGATTCGCGCAACGCCGACCTCGCGCATCGCTATTACCGGCTGAAAGCCGGATGGATGGGTGGCGAGACGATCAACTGGTGGGACCGTAATGCGCCGCTTCCCGGCGGTGATGACAGGCAGTTCAGCTGGGACGAGGCGCGCCAGCTGGTGCTGGATTCCTTTGCCGGTTTTGACCAGCAGATGGCAGAGCAGGCAGAACCTTTTTTCAGCCGCAACTGGATTGATGCCGAACCACGTGCGGGCAAGAGTTCGGGCGCCTTTTCCCANCCTGTTACCCCTTCGGCGCATCCCTATATNCTGATGAATTTCTCGGGCAAATCGCGTGANGTGATGACGCTGGCGCATGAAATGGGCCACGGTATNCACCAGCGGNTGGCCGCNGATCGCGGGTANCTGATGTCGGANACGCCGCTGACGCTTGCCGAAACCGCATCGGTATTTGCCGAGATGCTGGCCTTCCGCCGNCTTGTCGATAGTGCCGATNANCCGGCNANCCGNCGCCGGCTGCTGGCCGGCAAGGTCGAGGACATGCTGAACACGGTTGTGCGGCAGATTGCATTTCACAATTTCGAGACCCGTTTCCATGATGCGCGCCGGAATGCCGAACTGACCGCCGAGGAAATTTCAGATATCTGGATGGAAACGCAGCGCGCGGCACTTGGCCCGTCTGTGGTGACCGGCGATGACTATCGGCCGATCTGGGGGTATATCCCGCATTTCGTCCACACGCCTTTTTACGTTTATGCCTATGCCTTTGGTGACTGTCTGGTGAATGCTTTGTGGCAAAGCTATCAGCTGGCGCAGGCAGGTGGGCAGGCGGCAGATTTCGTAACCGGCTATCGTAATCTGCTGCAGGCAGGCGGTACAGAACGCTATGATGTCGCCTTGCAGCGCTTTGACCTTGATCCGCGCGATCCGGCTTTCTGGTCGCTGGGGCTGGATATGATATCCGGCATGATCGACGAGCTGGAAGGGTTGTCCTGATGGCCGAGCAGGGACGCCGAGATACCGGCCGCGTTGGCGGCCGCATCCGCCGCTATGCGCGGGTCACCGGCACCATGACCGGCCTTGCCGCCCGTATGGCCGGCGAGCGCTATCTGGGAATTGAGATTGACCGCAGCAAACATGCTGCTGATCTGCGCGAGGCGCTTGGCGGGCTGAAAGGCCCGATCATGAAAGTGGCACAGATCCTGTCGACCATACCGGATGCCTTGCCGCCGGAATATGCGGATGAACTGGCCAGCCTGCAGGCAGATGCGCCGGCGATGGGCTGGTTGTTCACCCGCCGCCGTATGGCGGCCGAGCTGGGCCCTGACTGGCAGCAGAAATTGACATCCTTCACACGCGAGGCAGTATCTGCTGCATCGCTTGGCCAGGTGCATAAGGCAGAGGACCTTGACGGCAATATCCTCGCCATGAAACTGCAATATCCCGATATGGCATCCGCCATCGANGCCGATCTGCGCCAGCTGCGCCTGGTGTTCCAGCTCTATGAACGTTATGACTCCGCCATATCCACCGGCGATATCTATTCCGAATTGTCAGAACGGCTGCGCGAGGAGCTGGATTATAGGCGCGAAGCGGCGAACCTTGCGCTGTATCATCACATGCTGCGNGACGAAAGCTGTGTCGAGCTGCCTGTCTACCGGCCCGATTTGTCCAGTGACCGGCTGCTGACGATGAGCTGGCTGGATGGCACACGTGTCATGCCCTTTCTTGAGACGAACCCGTCGCAAGACGTGCGCAATGAAATCGCCCGCAACATGTTCCGCGTCTGGTATGTGCCCTTCTATTTCTATGGGGTAATCCATGGCGACCCGCATCTTGGCAATTATTCGCTGACCGATGACAACCGGATCAATTTGATGGATTTCGGGTCGATCCGGCTGTTCCGCCCGTCTTTTGTTGGCGGGGTTATCGATCTGTACCGCGCGCTGCGGGACAATGACGAGGCATTGGCCGTACATGCCTATGAAAGCTGGGGCTTTCACGGGCTGGACCGCGAGGCCATCGAGGTCCTGAACATGTGGGCCGAATTCATCTATGCACCGCTGCTGGAAGACCGGGTACGCCCGATTCAGTCACTGCGCAACGGCAGTGCGGGACGCGAGCTTGCCGGAAAGGTCCATGGCGAGCTGAAGCGTATCGGCGGCATCCGGCCACCGCGCGAATTCGTGCTGATGGACCGCGCTGCAGTCGGACTGGGATCGGTCTTTATGCATCTTGGTGCCGAAGTGAACTGGCACACCCTGTTCCATGACCTGATTGATGATTTCGACCGTGATGTGCTGGCGACCCGCCAGCGGGAAGCGGCAGCCATCGCCGGCATACCGGCCGATCTGGTTCATGCCGAGGATGCCGCGACCTGACCGGCGCATCTGCCCGTCAGGTCATGCGCCCTTCAGATCATGATTCTGTGAGATTCTGGTGTTGTCAGGGCAGGCTGGCGAGGATCTGGTCAAGAGATGACTTGGCATCACCATAGAGCATCCGTGAGTTGTCCTTGAAGAAAAGCGGATTTTCGATCCCGGAATAGCCCCGGCCCTGACCACGTTTCGAGATGATGACCTGCCGCGCCTTCCATGCTTCAAGGACCGGCATGCCGGCAATTGGGCTGCCGGGGTCATCCTGCGCTGCCGGGTTCACAATGTCATTCGCGCCAAGCACAATAACGATATCCGTGCTCGGGAAATCATCATTGATCTCATCCATTTCAAGGACGATGTCATATGGCACCTTTGCNTCGGCCAGCAGCACATTCATATGTCCCGGCAGACGNCCGGCAACCGGATGGATGGCAAAGCGAACATTCTTGCCCTGCGCCCTCAGCCGGCGGGTAATTTCCGATACAGCGCTCTGCGCCTGCGCTACAGCCATGCCGTAGCCCGGCACGAAGACAATCTCCTGTGCATCGGCAAGGTCCGCGGCAACCGTGGCCACATCGGTGGCAATCATCTCGCCCTCGACCTNTTGCGCCGACGCGGCGACGGTTCCCCACCCGCCCAGGATGACAGACAGGAAATTCCGGTTCATCGCGCGACACATNATATAGGACAGGATCGCNCCTGACGCGCCAACAAGCGCACCGGTGACAATCAGCAGGTCATTGCCGAGAAGGAATCCGGTCGCGGCAGCGGCCCAGCCCGAATAGGAATTCAGCATTGAAACAACNACGGGCATGTCGGCGCCGCCAATGGCAAGGACAAGNTGTGCGCCGAAGACCAGCGCAATGGCTGTCATCAGATAGAGCGTCCAGATGCCGGCATGGTTCAGATACATATAGCCAAGCCATACACAGACCAGAACAGCGATGAGGTTCAGCAGATTGCGTGCTGGCAGGGTCAGGGGCTTGCCATCCAGAATACCGGCNAGTTTGCCGAAGGCNACGATGGAACCTGTGGTGGTCACCGCGCCGATAAAGACGCCGAGGAACACCTCGACCTCATGAATGATCTTCTCTGCACCGATNAGTCCTGCCGGCGGTGCCAGCTCTGAATTGATGCCAATAAAGACAGCCGCCATTCCGACGAAGGTATGCAGCGCGGCAACCAGTTGCGGCATGCCGGTCATCTCGACACGTCGTGCCACGACGAGGCCAATCACCGAACCGATCACGATCATCAGGATCAGAATGTTGGAGATCGCAACCTGCGGGCCGAATATCGTGGCACCAACGGCAAGCGCCATGCCGACGATCCCGTACCATACGGCGCGTTTCGCACTCTCCTGATTGGACAGACCACCCAGCGACAGAATGAACAGCACGCTGGCGGCGATATAGATGGCTGTAACGATATTAGCACTCATCTTGAATCAACTTTCTCTGCTCTGTCAGGTCAGCTTTTCTGGAACATNGCCAGCATGCGGCGTGTCACCATGAAACCGCCGACGATATTGATCGTGGCGATGAGGACTGAGATTGCGGCAAGGATCATTACGATCTGGTTGCTGGACCCGATCTGCAGCAGCGCACCCAGAATGATGATTCCCGAAATGGCATTGGTAACGGCCATCAATGGTGTGTGCAGCGCATGGCTTACATTCCAGATTACNTGGAAACCGACAAAGCAGGCCAAAGCGAAGACGATAAAATGCTGCATAAAGCTGGCCGGCGCATATGCACCGACGAGAAGCATGAACAGCCCGCCAAGCACCAGCATGCCAAACTGCCGTTGGCCGGCTTTGCGGTGCGCCGCCATTTCCTGTGCNGCCTTTTCTTCGGGTGTCAGTTCGACCGGCTTTGGCGCAGCGGGTGCCTTGCCGATGGCCTGAACCTTTGGGGCTGGCGGCGGATAGGTGATTTCACCAGCATGCACAACCGTGGCCCCGCGAATCACGTCATCTTCCATATTGATGGTGATCTGGCCGTCTTTTTCCGGTGTCAGGTCATCCAGCATATGGCGGATATTGGTGGCATAGAGGGTTGAACTCTGGGCGGCCATCCGGCTCGGGAAATCNGTATAGCCGACAATCTTGACACCATTGTCAGAGGTAACGATCTGGTCNGCGACGGTCAGGTCGCAATTGCCGCCCTGTTCGGCNGCCAGNTCGACAACGACTGATCCNGGCTTCATCAGCGCCACCATTTCGGCAGGCCACAGCTTTGGTGCCGGACGTCCCGGGATCAGCGCGGTGGTGATCACAATATCGATCTCNGGCGCCTGCGCGCGGAACAGCGCCATTTCCTTTTCAATGAATTCCGGAGAGGCNGGCTTGGCATATCCACCTTCGCCCGACCCGTCTTCCTCGAATTCCAGCATCAGGAAATCGGCACCCATGGATTCAATCTGCTCGGCAACTTCGGGGCGCACATCAAAAGCGCGCACAATCGCACCAAGCGAGGTAGCCGTGCCAATGGCAGCAAGGCCAGCAACGCCAGCGCCAATCACCAGCACCTTTGCAGGCGGCACCTTGCCGGCAGCTGTGATCTGNCCGGTAAAGAAACGGCCAAACTGATTGCCTGATTCAATGACGGCGCGATACCCGGCGATATTCGCCATGGAAGACAGCACATCCATTTTCTGGGCACGGCTGATGCGCGGCACCATATCCATGGCGATCGCATTGCNGTTGGCAGCTTTGAACAGGTCCAGCAGGTCNGGNTTCTGCGCTGGCCAGAACATGCTGATTACCGTCTGCCCATCGCGCAGGCTCTTTTGCTCGGTGCCTGTCACGCCGCGCACCTTGACGATGATGTCTGCCTGCTTCCACAGGCTGGCGGCGGTTTTCACCACAGCAGCACCAGCATCCTCATAGGCAGCATCATCGAAACCGGCGGCGCTGCCTGCGCCAGACTGGACAACACAGTCATAGCCGAGTTTCTGGATCTGCCGAACGCTGTCGGGAGTCATGGCTACCCGCTGTTCGCCAGCGACCACCTCTTTTGGGCATCCAACCTTCATGTCCCAACCCTTATATTATTGTCCTGTATGTGGCCCGCGTCGGGCGCTTTTCACCAACCGCACTCTGGACTGCTGACCGGCCAGTGTACAAGCCTCGAATTGGTAAGGGATTTTTGCGTGAACCGCTATAATTCACCGCCGCCTTTCGAAACATNTGCAGATTTCGACAAATATGCGGGGTGTGATCAGGTGTCTGGTCTATGGCGTCAACCGCAGCATCAGGATGCGGATACCCGCAAACCCGAACAGCAAAGCAAATACAGATTCAAAANAGCGCCTGGCACCAGCATAGGCGCGGGCCATCGCCGCATTCGAGAACAGCAAGGCANAGGCAAGGAAAATCATCGCATTGTTNAGGCCGATTACAAGGACGACGAGCGCAAGTTCAGCCATGCCAGTCCCTGCCGGCACGCCGATGGTGAATANAGTGCCAAAAAACAATATCGGTTTCGGATTCGTCAGATGAAGCATGAGACCGGCGAGAAAGTGGCCGCGCGGAGCGGCGAGGGCGACGGTCTGTGCCGGCCCGGCCTTTGCAATCGCANNACGTAGGGACTTGAAGCCCAGATATAGCAGATACGCGGCGCCAAGATAGCGGANGGTTTCAAGGATCCAGACATGCGTCAGCAGGATGGCTCCCANACCAAAGGCGGCGGTCACGGACCAGATAAAGGACCCGGCGATGATCCCGAATGCAAGGATAACACCAGCGGCACGTCCATCGCGCATCGACGTCCCGGCAATGCCGAGCGTTGCCGGTCCNGGGCTGGCAGAGGCGACGATGCCTGCACTCAGCATAAGAGGCCAGTTCAATTCATCCATAATGGTCATCCATGATTGTCATCCATGATGGGCACCCGATGAAATCATAGCGGCAGGGTATGCGCGATTAACCGTTGTCTTCTACACCCCAACAACAACAAAAGCCGCCATGGCGGACCAGAGCGGCTTTGTATATTTTCAGGATCTGTGCGTTGGAACCCTGCACCTTAATATGTCGTGCGGGTTTACGCAGAAGGGCCTAGTAACCCTCGCGCTCCATCCGCTTGCGCATCAGCTTGCGAACGCGACGAGTCGATTCGGCGGCTTCGCGGGCNCGGCGCTCGGACGGCTTTTCATACGCACGGCGGTTCTTCATCTCGCGGAACACGCCTTCGCGCTGCAGCTTCTTTTTCAGAACNCGCAGCGCCTGGTCAACATTGTTGTCTCGTACGGTTACGTACACAGCAAATCTCTCTCTTTCGCGGCGCTGCCTGACTGCGCAGGCCTGCCGGTTGGAAACCTGTGCCGCAAACAACCGAAAAACCGGCATATCTGCAGCAGGAACGGGTGTTTAGCATGATGAAGACGGAGATGTAAAGCCACCAGACGCAGGAAANCAGCACATGCGACAGGAAGGTGCTGGCATTTCTGTGCGACTTTGGTTTATTTTTGATCCAGCGGGNGNGTCATCGAAACATCTGTGTTGACGNCTGTCTGGGTNNACCGTGCATGCGATGCACGCCGCGCAAGACTTTNAGACATAGTGTCAGACGTTGTTGCTGCTCAGGATGCGGAGGCTTATGTGATTGANGCAAACAGCAAGACCAACGCACAGAGGCCTGATCCCGCTGCCGCCGCAATTGTGACAGCGGCGCTCGTTCATGTGCCATTTGACGGGTGGAGTGATGCGGCGCTGAAAGCAGGCGCTGCCGATGCTGGATTTTCCGGAGACGACGTGGCGCGCCTGTTCCCGGACGGCCCTCTGGGTGCCATCACCCTGCATTCCCAACTTGCTGACATCGCCATGGTCGAAGCGTTTGAAAACATGCCCGACCGGCCCGACCGCGTGCATCTNATGATTCGCACGCTTATCCTCATTCGCCTCGATCAGGCCGCGCTTCACAAGGAAGCAGTGCGCCGGGCGCTGGCGGTGCTGGCGGTGCCTGCAAATGCGTTGGTGTCTGCGCGTGCGCTCTATGCCACCATTGATACAATGTGGCGGGCAGCCGGACAGCAGGATACGGATTTTTCTTTCTATACCAAGCGGGCGACCCTTGCCGCTGTTTACAGCTCTACTCTGCTGGCCTGGCTGGCAGATACAAGCGGTGACCCGGCAGTTATTGAGGGCTTTCTTGACCGCCGGTTGGGTGATGTTGCCCGCATCCCGAAGGCCACAGCACCCATGCGCGGTTTTATGGAAGGCGGACGCCGCTTTGCCGAAGGGGTATTTGGCGCTGCCAGCCGCCGCGCGCGCCGCTAGCTGCTCACCGCCTGTCTGCGCCTGAATGCCGGGCCCGTCCCGACATCCTGCCTTCCAAACGACTGGTATTTCCCCGCGGATCAGCTATAACCGCCTGCATCACGCGATGACGATGCCAGCCGAAAGTGTAAAACACGATGCCGATCAAGGTGCCCGACAATCTTCCTGCCCTTGAAGACCTGCTGAAAGAACAGGTTGATGTCATGGCGGACAAGCAGGCAGAGCGGCAGGATATCCGTCCGCTGCGATTGTTACTGTTGAATCTGATGCCNAAGAAGCAGGATACCGAAATCCAGTTTGCGCGCCTGTTTGGTAACTCGCCGCTGCAGACCGAGATGATCCTGATGACAACCGCCAGCTATACGCCGCGTCACACCGAGCCCGGCTATCTTCGGCGCTATTATCGTCGCCTTGATGATGTGCGTGATGACTTTTTTGACGCGTTGATCGTGACCGGTGCCCCCATCGAGCAGCTGCCTTTTGAAGATGTTGCCTATTGGGAGGAGTTGACGCAGATCATGGAATGGTCGCGGCGTAATTGTTTTCGGCGACTTGGAATTTGCTGGGGCGCGCAGGCATTGCTCTATCATTTCCACGGTGTTGCGAAACATCATTGCGGTGACAAGCTGTTTGGGGTGTACCCGCACCAGTTGAACCACAGTAATGGCCGGCTTCTGCGCGGCTTTACGGATACCTTTCCGATGCCGGTGTCGCGTTATACCGAAAACCGGCGTGCCGAACTGGAAACTGCCGGCATCGAGGTGCTGGCCGAAAGCGACTCCTGCGGCATAGGCATGGCGCGTCACCCGTTAACGGGCGATCTCTATGTGCTGAATCATCTTGAATATGATGCTGATACGCTGGCTGCTGAATATTGGCGCGATCGGGAAGAGGGTCTGGCCACCGCCATGCCGCATGGCTATTTCCCGGATGATGACCCGGCAAAGGCACCGGTCAATTTCTGGCGTCCCTATGCGTTTCTGCTGATCAGCAACTGGATCAATGATCTCTATCAGGCAACACCTTTTGACCTGACACGTCTGGCGGCGGAGCGCCCTAATCGGCCCTGACCCGGCGGGTTGCGTGCCCCATCTTGCGATCGGTACGGGCTTCCGGCTTGCCGTAAAGATGTAGATGAACGCCGGCAGCCGTCAGCAATTCCGGCACTTGCGGCATATGTTGACCCAACAGATTATCCATCTGCCAGCTGCCATAGGCGCGTGTATCGCCGAAACCTAGCCCGGCCAGAACCCGCGCCAACTGCGTGAACTGGCTGCTGGCACAGCCTTCGATGGTCCAGTGGAATGAATTATGCGGCCGCGGGGCCATTTCATTGAACAACAACCCGCCATCCGGCGTTACAAAGAACTCCACCGCCAAAAGCCCGAAAAGGTCAAGTCTGTCTGCCAGTGCCGCAGTGGCGGTCTGTGCGGCCTGTGCCAGTTCCGGTGCAATATCGGCAGGCGCCGTGGTCCGCGCCAGAATGCCGTTTTCATGCTGGTTCCGGCTAACCGGAAAATGGCAGATATCACCGGCCTGGCTGCGGGCAACAAGGCAGCTGATTTCAAATGCGAAATCGATATGTTCCTCAAGAATGGCATCATCGCTGCCGAAATCGGCATACAGGCTGTCGGCTGCCTCGCTGCCATTAACGCGGTGCTGCCCCTTGCCGTCATAGCCGAGACGACAGGTTTTGAGAATGCCGGCGCCAGCCAGCTCGCGCAGCCCTGTCTCAAGGTCTGCCGCGCTGGTCACAGGCCAGAATCGGGGCGTATCTATGCCAAGGTCGGATGCTATGGTCTTTTCGGCAACACGATGTTGCGCCACGCGAAGGGCGGCTTCGCCTGGACTGGCCGGGCAGTGCATTGCCAGCCGTGTCATCACCTCGGCCGGCACATTTTCAAACTCGCTGGTAACGACATTGACCGATGCAGCAAAGGCATCAAGGGCGGCCATGTCATCATAGGCGGCCTCGGTCCATCTTCCGGCAACAGCTGCTGCCGGGCTTGCTGCGGCATCTGGTGCATAGACATGTGTGTCGAGCCCAAGCTGGGCAGCGGCAATTGCGATCATGCGACCAAGCTGGCCACTGCCGAGGATGCCGATACAATATGTGCTGTCAGCCGTCATACCGTGCCGCCTGTCATGACGGTGTCTCGGCCACCTGTTCGGTTTGGGCACGCCGCCACGCTTCCAAACGCGCCGCGACGGCATCATCCGCAAGGGCCAGAATCTGCGCCGCCATCAAGCCGGCATTTTTGGCGCCAGGCTTGCCGATGGCCAGCGTCCCGACCGGCACACCGCCAGGCATCTGGACAATCGACAGCAGCGAATCCATACCTTTCAGCGCCTGCGATTCGACCGGAACGCCCAGGACCGGAAGGCGGGTATGTGCTGCCAGCATGCCGGGAAGATGCGCCGCACCGCCTGCGCCGGCAATAATTACATGCACACCGTCGCTTGCGGCGCTGGCTGCAAAGCTGGAAAGCCGGTCGGGGGTGCGATGGGCTGAAATAATGCGCGCCTCATATCCGACATCAAGCGCGTCCAGAATGTGGGCGGCTTCCTGCATGGTTTCCCAGTCCGACTGGCTGCCCATACAGATCACGACAGGTGCTGATGATGTGCTCATGGCGAAATCTCTTACTTGCGATGTGACAGCCGACAGGTCATCAGGCGATGATATCCGGCAGGATACGGCTGCGGATCAGAGCCATTTCATCTTTCAGCCCCAATTTACGCTTTTTCAGCCGTTGCAGTTGCAGTTGGTCAAACGGGGTGTCGCTGGCCAGATGGGCAATAACATCATCGAGGTCACGATGTTCGCTTTCCAGTTCGCTCAGACGCGCGTGCAGCTGCTGCTGTCCCCTGATATCGCCGTCACTCACCAATCCTGTTCCTTATCCGCGCTGCGTCTGCGGCGCCTGTCTGCCCTGCATCAATCGCCCTAAGGCAGTTCACTTATATCCTGCACCTGTTCCTCAACATGCGGGTTGCCGCCAGCCTTTTCGATGGCCGCATCCAGATCTGCCTGTTTGCACAGACCCAGCATTGCGGGATGCTTTGCCGAGATGTTGCTGATGTTCCAGTGTGTGCGTTCACGGATCTTTGTGATGGTTTCCTTGGTGGTGCCAATCAGTTTGACGATCTGCGAATCCTTCAGCTCGGGATGATGCTTGACCAGCCAGGCAATGCCATCCGGCTTGTCACCGCGGCGGGCCACCGGCACATAGCGCGGCCCCTTGGTACGCCGGTTGGGTGTCGGCAGATTTGACTCAGCCAGCGTCAACCGGCCGGTCGGGTCAGTCTCGCACTGGGTGATCACCTCGCGGGTCAACTGGCCGTTCTGCACCGGGTCATAACCCTGAATGCCGATACCTGTCTCGCCATCGGCAATCGACTGCACCTCCAGCGGATGCAGACTGCAGAAATCTGCAATCTGGTCAAAGGACAGCGCTGTGTTGTCAATCAGCCATACGGCGGTTGCCTTTGGCATCAAAAGCTGTGTCATCATTACCTGCTTTCTGCGGCACGGCCATTGACCGGCCGGCGCACTCTCGCGTTTAACTAACGGGAAACGCCCTGTTATACTGCCCTCGCACGCTGATTGCAAAGCCCTTTGCATTTCGCCTGCAAATGGGCCGCCGGCGAACGGAACTGACCAGGCTGCCGCGCCTGTGAGATTGGGGACGGAGGACCGAATGGCGATGGATGAAGAACTTGATGCCATGAAACCGGCTGGCATGCCCGCCGAGATGGAACGCTGGAATGTCGAGGACCTGCAGGACTATATCGACCGGATGCGCGCCGAAATCACACGGGTAGAAGCCATCATTGCCAGCAAGGATTCCGTCAATGCAGCGGCGGCTGCCCTGTTTGGCGACAAGCCCTGAACGCCCCTGAACACCCNTGAACGCCGTTCGCGGATGTCTCATCCCCCGTGTCAGGCGCTGTCGGTGCGTGCAGGGGATGGTAACGGCAGCATCCAGTCGGGCAGTGCCAGCCTTGCGGTAGCCCCGTCAATGTCAACAGCATCGCCACTATCCTGAAGCCTGTGCAGGTCAGACAGTTTCATGGCAGCAAGGCACATGCCGCCTTCCGGGCCGCACACAGTGCTGAGAACCGTACCAAGTGCCTTGCCGTCTGATGTGATGGTTGCGCCGGGTGCACACCCGGCACCGGTCACGGCAAAGGGCGCAATGCGCCGCTTTACAAGGCCGCGATAATGCGTGCGGGCAGTGACTTCCTGGCCGACATAACAGCCTTTTTGAAAATCCAGTGCGCCAAGCCGATCCAGCCCAGCCTCAAGCATCAAGGCACGTTCCGGCACCAGATCAACTGGTCCCTGCGGCACTGCGGCCGCAATCCGCAACCGATGCCAGTTTTCTATCGCTGCCGGTGCGATATCAACACCGGTATCCTGCGCAAATGCGTCTTGCGCGGCAATCATCCGCCAGCCCAGATCAGGATGCCGGGTGTCACGTCGGGCACCTGCAGGGGGCGAATCAATGCCCCAGATGACCCAGACCGCAAGCTCTGTTTCGCGTGTCAGCTCGATCGGCCGTCGCAGCCTGTAGCGCCGCAATCTGGTGAAAAGTTCATCTGCCCTTCCGGCATCACATTCAATCAGAAACCCGTCTTCTGTCCGGCTAATCATAAAATCGACAAGGACCCGGCCCTGCGGGGTCAGCAGGGCACCAGCGCATGTCTGGTCCTCGGCCAGCGTCTCGACATTTGTCGTTATCAACGCCTGCAGGAAATCTGTGGCCTCTGCGCCGCCGACGCGAAATACCTGTCGCGTATCGTCACGCGCAAAGCAACCGGTCAGGGGTGTCGTATCATCGCTCATGGCTCGGTTATATCACCTTCATAGCGCGCGATATAGAAACGCCGTTTCGATGCCCAGATGCAGCGTTTGTCATCCGGCCAGATTTCGCGGTAATCGGGCATATCGCGGAAATAGAATGTCTGGGTACAGAACAGATAGCGTACCTTTATCCGGTCTGCGCCAAGATCCAGCCTGCCGCGATCCGCTGTGGTGATGGAGATGGCTGGTCGGTCGCGCCGGAAACATTGTCCTGCCTTTGCACCGCGGCAGGCTGTTTCATCCGATTCGGTGATTCTGACATAGGTGAAACGGCCATCCGAGAATCGAAACCCCTCATCGTCAAACATGGCGCAGCCATCATCCGGTGCGCGCTGGCGCTGGGCGAATTCGCAGGTAAACCAGGTGCCCGACCAGCTGGTGTCAGATCGGTTATCATCAGCCATCACCAAGGTGCCTGCACTTATCGCCGCCAGTGCAAGAGGCGCAATACAGATAATGAACATCCAGAAGATCGGGCGGGTCATGCGCTGACCCTTGCAGGACGTGTCATCATAACCGTGCCGCCGACCTGTGCCAGAAGCGCAAGCGCGATATTCAGCAGCATAAGAACCCCCATGCCATAGCCAAGATCGATCAGCAGGCCCATCGTCATTGGCGAAAGTGCCGAGCTAAACACGCCAAGTGGCATAATTATGGCTTTTACCTCGCCAAGATAACGGGTGCCGTAGAGTTCTGCCATGGCGGCGGTGACAGCCGTGCCCGGCATACCGGCGGCAAGCCCGAAAAAGACAAAGAACAGAAATACGCCGGCTTGTCCTTCAATCAGCCACAGCGCCGCACAGGCAAGGGTGATCGGCAGCATCATATGTGCCGCCACCTGTCGCCCGCCAAAACGGTCAACCAGTTGACCGGATACCAATGTTCCGATCACCGCACAGGCGGCGTAGATGACATAATGCGCCGCCCAGCTGGCCATCGAGACACCGGCAAGTTCGGCAAGATACAGCTGATGGAACAATATGCCGGTTATGGTGAAGCCCGGCACCATTGTCAGCCAGATCAGCCCCAACCAGAACCGCCCGTCACGGATCACCGCCGCGCGTCGCCAATGGTCTGTCCCGCTGATGGTAAGAATATCGGCATCCTGCCGGTCATCCACTCCCTCGGCTGCCGCTGCCGCCATCACCCCTTCCAGGCCGCCACCATCCTGATAGCGGGTGCGCTGCGTCAGGACGCGCAGGAACGGCAATAGCCCGAAAAGGGGAATAAGTGGCAAACATAACCAGATCAGTCGCCAGTCAAGCACCAGCAGCAGCGCCACCACGGCGGCGGGTCCAATGGATTCGGCGATGTTGATGCCAAGCTGTGCCAGCGACAGGGCGCGCCCGCGCGCCGCCACATAGCGCCGTGCCATGGCGGTTGTATAGGTGTGTGTTGTCATGCCCTGACCAAACAGGCGCAACAAATACAGGCCACCCACCAGCGCAAATACCGAATTGACCTGGCTGAACATCAACGCCGACAGGCACAGGCCAAGAATGACAAACAGGGCCAGCCGCTCTACCCGCATCGTATCGGCAAGCTTGCCAAGCCATAACAGGCTGATGGCACTGGCGGTGGTTGCGATGGCGTAATAGGTCCCGAATGCACCATGGCCAAGGCCAAGCGCACCGCGGATCTCGGCTGAAAAGAGTGAAATGAAAAAGGTCTGTCCAAGCGACGACCAGAATGCCATCGCCACCCCGAACAGAAGGAAACGCCACTCAACACGGATAAATGCCGCCGTGCCAACCTGTGTTGAGAGGCGGATGGAGGGCTCTGAACTCATATGGACACCCTTTCACGAGAGCAAAATCTATACAAGCAATGCCCTTGAATCACGATAGGCCTGTCCATAAATAAATTATATACAAAACACCCCTTGCATAAAAAATGTTGAAAACTGGTGCTTGCAGGGGCGTGGTGCCGCCATTTCGCGCATAATGCTGCCTATGGGCATGGTGTGAGCGACATCCATCCTGTGGCGGGGTGCTGTCACTTTCAGCCCCTGATTGGATGCAGGCGGTGCTGGCGGATATGCCGGGACGGATATGCCGGGACGGATGTGCCGGAAAGGAGTGGCAAGATGCAGATGGACAAGCTGACAACGCTGGTGCGCAATGCCGTGGTCGCGGCGCAGAATGACGCGCTGGCNCAAAATCACCAGAAGCTGACGGCGATGCATCTTCTGAAAGCCTTGCTGGCTGATGACAATGCAANCCTGCGNAGNCTTNTCGGGCGTGCGGGNGGCGATATTGCNGCGCTGACGGCGGGNCTNGATAAATCTATNGCGGCTTTNCCNGTGATTACCGGCAGCGGTGCCGACCAGATGCAGCTGGATATGGATCTGGCGCGGGTGATGCAGGCTGCCGAAACNGAATCCCGNAATCTGAATGACAGTTTCCTCGCGGTTGACGCCCTGCTTCTGGCGATGGTCAAGAGCAAAGGCGAGATCGGCCGTATCCTGACAGGGGCCGGGCTTGACGGCGGCCGTCTGGCTACCGCCATTACGGACATGCGCAAGGGGCGCACCGCCGACAGCGACGCTGCCGAAGACAGTTATGAGGCGCTGGCAAAATTCACCACAGACCTGACCGACGCGGCCCGGCGTGGCAAGCTGGACCCGGTGATTGGCCGCGAGGCCGAGGTCCGCCGCACCATCCAGATTCTGGCCCGCCGGACAAAGAACAACCCGGTCCTGATTGGCCAGCCTGGCGTTGGCAAGACAGCTATTGCCGAGGGGCTGGCGCAGCGGATTGTGAATGGCGACGTGCCGCAGGCGCTTGCCGACAAATCGCTGCTNTCGCTGGATATGGGGGCGCTTGTCGCCGGCGCGAAATATCGCGGCGAGTTTGAGGAACGCCTGAAATCCGTATTGAAAGAAGTCGAATCCCGTGATGGTGAGGTGGTGTTGTTTGTCGATGAGATGCACCAGCTGGTCGGGGCCGGCAAGACGGACGGGGCGATGGATGCATCGAACCTTCTGAAACCGGCCCTTGCGCGCGGCGAGCTGCGCTGTATCGGGGCGACAACGCTGGATGAATACCGGCAATATGTGGAAAAGGATGCCGCCCTGACGCGGCGTTTTCAGCCTGTCTTTGTTGATGAGCCGACGGTCGAGGACACTATTTTCGTGCTGCGCGGCCTGAAGGAAAAATACGAGCTGCATCATGGTGTCCGCATTACCGATGACGCGCTGATCGCCGCGGCAAGGCTGTCCCACCGCTATATNGCCGAGCGCTTTCTGCCCGACAAGGCGATTGATGTGATGGACGAGGCTGCNAGCCATCTGCGCATCCAGTCGGACAGCAAGCCGGCTGATCTGGACAAGACGGATCGTGCCATTATCCAGCTGAAGATCGAGCAGGCCGCCCTGCAGAAAGAAAGCGCAAAAAGTGCCGGCAAGAGGCTGGATGCCATCGCNGCCGAACTGGCCACGCTTGAANACCAGTCGGCGCAGCTGACAGCCGCATGGGCACAGGTCAAGACCCAGATGTCGGAAGTGGCGCGGCTGCAGCAGGATCTGGAAGATGCGCGTCATGCGCTGGAGGTGGCGCAGCGTGAGGGCCGTCTGGAATCGGCGGCCGAACTTGCCTATGGGCGGCTGCCGGGGCTGGAACAGTCACTTGCCGCTGNCAAGGATGCGCTGTCGGAATCGGACCTTGTCGATGAAGAGGTNACGGACACGCAGATCGCCGCGGTGATCAGCGGCTGGACCGGTATNCCTGTCGACAAGATGCTGGAAGGCGANCGCGAGAAGCTGCTGGGCATGGAGGCCGAGATCGGCCAGCGGATCATCGGCCAGGCCGAGGCAGTCGGCGCNATCGCCAATGCCACCCGCCGNTCGCGCGCCGGCCTGTCCGACCCGCACCAGCCNATGGGCAGTTTCCTGATGCTNGGGCCGACCGGTGTCGGCAAGACCGAAATGGCCAAGGCGCTTGCCGGTTTTCTGTTCGACAATGNCAGCGCGGTNCTGNGCATCGATATGTCGGAATATATGGAAAAGCATGCGGTGGCGCGTCTGATCGGTGCGCCCCCGGGCTATGTCGGCTATGAGGAGGGCGGCACGCTGACCGAGGCGGTGCGCCGCCGCCCCTATCAGGTGGTGCTGTTCGACGAGATCGAGAAGGCGCATCCCGATATCTTCAACATCCTGCTNCAGGTGCTGGATGAGGGGCACCTGACCGANGGGCAGGGAAGGCGTGTGGATTTCGCCAACACCATCATCCTGCTGACATCGAATATCGGGGCTGACCATNTGCTGGCGCTGGCGGATNGCNAGGACAGCGATGCCGCGCGCGACGCGGTGATGGCGGATGTGCAGTCGACCTTCCGCCCGGAATTNTTGAACCGGCTTGACGAGATTTTGCTGTTCCACCGCCTGTCGCCGGATCATATGGGTGCGATTGTCAGCATCCAGTTCGCGCGGTTGCAGGCACGGCTTGCCGACCGCGGTGTGACCCTGCGCCTGCATGACGCGGCGGCGGACTGGCTGGCACGCCGCGGCTATGACCCGCAATTCGGCGCGCGCCCGCTGCAGCGGGTGATCCAGAACGCGGTGCAGAACCCGCTGGCAGAGGCGCTGCTGGAAGGCCGGTTTGGCGATGGCGATCTGGTCGAGGTGCGCCTTGATCCGGCCTGTGACAGCCTGATTTTCGGCTATGCCACACAGGATGCGGGCGGCCCGGCGAAAGGCGCGCTGACCGACAGCGCCAGCGACGCCGCCGGACGGGCTTAGGGGCCGCCCTCACATTTGCATAAAAAGGTTAATGCAGCGTTTCATCTGACCTGTTGATCACCGCCAAACACCTCGGCGGTGAGTGAAGGACAGAATGAAACTAAGCGATCTCGAAGCGTTCGCGGATGCATTAAGAGCGAAGTTTCAGTTACCGAATAACGCCTCCTGTACGATCTAGGAACAGGCAGAACCCGGTGAGCAAGCGCCCCCAATCCGTCGGAGCCATGGCGAAGGCATCCGCCTTCGCCGCCGTCGCATATTTTGTCGATTACACATTTCAGCTGTTGGACATGTTCTGGCTGGCCAAATTGGGGCCATCTGTTCCCACAGCGCTCACAACTGTCACTGTTTACGTCTTCATCGCAATGGCGTTGAACGAGGTTGTCGGTTCGGGCTCTGTATCGGTGATTTCTCAGGCCATCGGTGCCGGAGACAGACAGGATGCGCAGGCGTTGTCACGGGTAATATGATAGGGGCTGGCAGCCAGACCCGTCTGCGCAGTGATACCATCATCTTTGTCATGGCTGTGAT
>NYYG01000079.1 GCA_002686685.1 SAR116 cluster bacterium
GGTTGATGCAGCGGATCAGTGTTGACTTGCCTGACCCCGACGGGCCGCAAATAACGATCTTCTCGCCCTGCGCGACCTCAAGATCGATGTCTTTCAGCGCATGGAAGTTGCCGAACCATTTGTGCATCCCCTCAATGCGGATGACATTTTCGCCATTTGGTTTTTTTGCCATGGTGTGTTCCTGGAAACCTATTTTTTCTGGAATTTGTTCTCGGTGTCGAGCTTGCGCTCGAGATAGCCGGAATAAAGGCTCATGCCGTAGCAGCAGAAGAAAAAGACGACCGCCACAAACAGATACATCTCTCTGTGCAATCCAGCCCAGTTCAGGTTGGTCAGGGCAGCCTTGCCCATACCCAGCAGATCAAACATGCCGATGATCAGGACAAGCGTTGTGTCCTTGAACAGTCCGATGAAGGTGTTGACGATCCCGGGGATCGAAATCTTCAGCACCTGTGGCATCACGATCAGATACATTGTCTTCCAGTAGGACAGGCCGGCTGCATTCGCTGCCTCAACCTGGCCTTTTGGAATGCCGGCAATACCGCCGCGGATTACCTCGGCCATGTAGGCGGACGCAAACAGAGTGACCATGATCAGGACACGCACAAGGAGATCGAACGTGGTGCCGGGCGGCATGAAATAGTTCAGCATGGTTGACGCGATGAACAGCAACGCAATCAGCGGCACCCCGCGGATAAACTCGATAAACAGAACAGACAGGATCTTAATAACCGGCAGATTGGATGTTCTGCCTAGCGCCAGTAAAATGCCGAGTGGCAACGAAAACGCAATACCGGTAATGCCGATAATCAGTGTCAGCGCCAAACCGCCAATATCCTGTGACGCAACAGGTGGCAGCACAAACCAGCCAAAAATCAGCCAGCCGGCAACAAACGGGTAAAGCATAGTGAATATGAAAAGCGGCTTTCTGAACGGCACCTTGTCAAACAGCACCGGCGTAATCGCAACAAACAGCAATACAAAGGACAGATTGACCCGCCAGATTTCTGTCTCCGGGTAAAAGCCATACAGCAGCTGGTTCAGCCGCACAGATGTGAAAGCCCAGCATGCCGCCGAGGCTGGAGTTTCCATCAGTTTCCAGCATTCTTCACGGTTTTCAGCGACATAGACGGCATCGATAAAGGCCCACTGAATCAGACCCGGAACGATGCTGTACAGCACATAAAGGGCCAATATCGTAAAAATCGTATTTGCAGGTGTTGAGAACAGGTTCTTCCGGCACCAGCCAACAATACCCACCTCCGAGCTTGGCGGCGGCAGGTCCGGGTGCGTCCCACGGGCGTATGACTTTTCTTTCAGCATGTCAGCGCACCTTGATTTTCAGTCTGTAGTTCAGAAGGTTCATCGCCCCGGAAATAATGAGCGAAAGACATAGATAGATGCTGAGCACGATAACCATCGTCTCGACTTCCTTGCCGGTCTGCATCAGCGAGATTGTGCCGATCGTGGCGACGATATCGAAATAGCCGATGGCGACCGCCAGCGACGAGTTCTTTGTCAGGTTCAGGTAGTTACTGGTCAGCGGCGGGATGATCAGNGGCAGCGCCTGNGGAATGATTGCCAGNTGCAATGTCCGGTTGGGTGTCAGGCCAAGGGCATAAGCGGCCTCGCGCTGCCCCTTGTGAATTGCCAGAATGCCGCCACGGACGATNTCCGCAATAAAACAGGCTGTGTAATAGGAAAGTGCCAGCCACAGCGCCAGATATTCGGGCTTCAGCGATACACCACCTTTNAAGTTGAACCCTTTCAGCACNGGAAATTCCAGGCTGATCGGGCTGCCCATNGCAAAAAATGTCAGCGTCGGGATGATGAAGAACAGCNCGACAGATGACCAGAAGACCGGGAAAATCTGTCCTGTCTCGCGTTGGCGTATGCGGGCCCAGCGTGACAACGCGAAGATTGCGCCGATCGCGACGAAAACAGACAGAAATACGATTCCTGCACCATCGCTCAGTAGTGGCTTTGGCACATACATGCCGCGGTTACTGATAAAGGCGGTGTCGAGGATCGAGATGGATTGCTTTGGTTTCGGCAGGATATGGATGATCACGCCGTAGAGAAACAGGATATGCANCAATACAGGCACATTCCTNTTNAATTCGATNAAGACTTGCGAAATCCGGCTGANNAGAAAATTGTTCGAAAGACGCATCACCCCAAGCGTAAAGCCAAGAATGGTGGCAAGAATGATACCGCTGACCGCAACAAGCAAGGTGTTGGACAGCCCCACCATGGCAGCCCAGAAATGCGATTTTGACGGGTCATAATCAACAAAGGGCTGGAAAGTGATATCATAGCTGGCCGGCAGCGAAATGAAATCGAAGGAAATCTCTTTNCCNATNGCGGCGAGATTGGCCAACAGNTTTGTACCNATTTCGAAAATAAGTACGAATACCAGNAGAATNACGGCGATTTGCGTNATAACCGATCTGATTTCACGGTTGTAGAGGATGCGTCTGAGGAGCCCGCGATCGCCCTGCGACTGAGTGTTTGCTGACATGATTGCTATAGCCGGCGTTGTTTTCGTTTAAATGACAGCCACAATGGGTAGCAGTCTANGAATAAAGAAGCAGGCACCGCGGAGTAACTCCGCGGTGCCATGTTTATCTTCAGTACAAGCCTAGTTGAACGGTGGCGCGTANATCAGGCCGCCTTTTGTCCACTGGTCGTTTACGCCGCGCTCGAGGCCGACAGGTGTGTTCACACCAATGTGACGCTCGAAGATTTCGCCGTAGTTACCGACCTGCTTAATAGCGCGCTTCAGCCACTCTTTGTCGAGGCCGAGCATTGCACCCAGATCAGTATCGTCGAGACCAAGCATACGCTTAAGCTGCGGGTTCTTCACACTGGCGTCGAAACTGTCGACGTTGGCAGATGTGATGCCCATTTCTTCAGCAGCGATCACGCCATACAGTACCCAGCGCACCAGGTCGGCCCAGGCATCGTCGCCCTGGCGAACAGCTGGCCCAAGCGGCTCTTTGGAGATTATCTCAGGAAGAATGACCCAGTTGCTTGGATCTGACAGCGCAGAACGCTGAGCAGCCAGTGCAGAGGCGTCAGTTGTCATCACGTCACAACGGCCAGACTCAAGACCTTCACGTGTTTCATCCGATGAATTGGCCGGAATAGCTTCGTAGGTCATGCCGTTTGAACGGAAATAGTCGGCGAGGTTCAGTTCGGTTGTTGTACCAACCTGTACGCAGACAGATGCACCGTCGAGTTCAAGAGCAGAACCAACTGTGTCCTTGGCGACCATGAAGCCCTGACCGTCATAGTAGTTTACGCCGAGGAACGTGAGCTTGACGTCCACATCACGACGGAAAGTAACGGTTGTCACGCGATACAGCAGATCGCCTTCACCCGAGTTCAGCATTGTGAAACGGTTGGCACCGGTGGTCGATACATAGCGCACCTTGTCGGCGTCACCCAGTACCGCGGCCGCTGTCGCACGACAGAAGTCGACGTCAAAGCCCTGCCATTTGCCACTATCATCCGGATTCGAGAACCCGGGCGTACCCGTTGAAACGATGCAGTTCAGCACGCCACGTGCCTGCACATCTTCCAGAGTGCCAGCCTGAGCCGAGCTAACCATTGTAGCTGCAGCAAGACCAGCGACTGCATAGACGATTTTTTTCATCTTATTCATCCCTGCTATGTTGTGATGATTACGAATATAGTCCGGAAATTCTCGCGTTTTCCTGAACTGGAGCCAGATAACTACACTGGGCTTAAAAACGAAAGTGATTTGTTCATCAAACAGATAAAAAGTGACAAATTGGCAGACAAAAAATGCAGTTTGCTTCAAATCCGCCGGCAATTTGCGATAATTGTTACCTCACCCGCTTGGAATCTCNCCGAAAAACATCGGGCAGGCAGGCCNATATCAGACCTGCGCCCGCGATCAGAGAATCGCCTTAATCCGGTCTGAAATCCTGCCTGCCGGCCTTTTGTCAGGCCTGGTCATGAGCCACTGCAAGCGCTGCATGAAATACCAGCGAATGCCGGTAGGCGACCTCGTCCAGATCGGCGCCATAACCGCCGCCAATCACTGTTGCGACCGGAACGCCCCTGCCCCGAAAATGCTGCAGCACCTGCAGGTCACGTGCGCGGATACCATCATAGGTGACATTCAAGAGCCCTAGCCTGTCGCTTTCATGGATATCCACCCCCGCATCATACAACACCAAATCCGGGTCGGGCCACAACAGGTCAAGCCGTGCAAGCGTGTCTGCAAGGATTGCAAGATAGCCACTGTCGTCGGTCCCCTTGTCTATCTCGACATCAAGATCACTGGTTGCTTTGCGTGCCGGATAGTTAGCGCGGCAGTGAATC
The DNA here is from genome assembly GCA_002686685.1 of SAR116 cluster bacterium. Taxonomy (GTDB): domain Bacteria; phylum Pseudomonadota; class Alphaproteobacteria; order Puniceispirillales; family Puniceispirillaceae; genus UBA8309. The sequence goes on from NYYG01000079.1 coordinate 4,354, forward strand.
GAACATGTGAAAATGTCCGGGTGTTGTTCCAGAATCCGCGCCGTGCCATCGCCCTGATGCACATCGCAATCAAGAATCAACACCCGCTGAACGTCACCGTCTGCACGCAAACGTGCGGCCGTGTAGGCAAGGTCATTGAAAACACAAAAGCCTGCGCCATGCGCATGATGCGCGTGATGCGTGCCACCAGCCGCATGGCAGGCCATGCCATGGGCCAGTGCATGCCGTGCCGCCAACAGGGTCCCGTTTACCGCAAGGAACGACCGGTTGGCGAGAACCTGGCTCCATGTCAGACCCAGCACCCGCTGGGATTCACGATCCAGCGTGCCGTTTGCAATGGCATCAATATAGCCTGCATCCTGTGTCAGCGACAAAGCTATGGGATTAACCGGTTCGGGCTGCAGGGGAACAAACTGCCCGACGATGCCGTCCGCATGCAACCGGCTGACAAGACGGCTGAATTTTGTTGCTGGAAATCGGTGCCCGTCGGGTAGCGGGATATCATAGTCGGGATGCGAGACAAGGCTGATCATAAAGGTGTCGCGGTGATGTTCTTGCCGGTATCAGATACAGTTCAACTCTGGTGAGTTGGTGACTGCGTCATGAAACGGCAATGGCGGCGTGTCAACTTGCCTCGCGTGCCAGCATCTCGCGAAACTTTTCTACCTTCTGCCACTGAGGGGCCAGATGCGGCTGACGTTCGCGCAACAGCCTGTCTGCATCTTCCTGCGAGGGTACATCCATAATGGTATCTGAAACAGCCACCGCGATATCGCCTGCCGACCCTTCAGACGCCGGCGCAGCACGGGCCGGCACGACTGCAGCTGTTTCAGTGGACGGTTCAACGGATGATACAGGCGCAGCCTGGTCGGGGGCGTATTCGGCTGAGCCATATTCTGGTTCAGCAGCCAAAGATGGCGCGCTGACTGCCAGCCGCGCATCGGCCAGGTCAACAACCGGGGCGGCGGCCTCCAGCGGGGCGTTATGCGCCGCAAGATAGGTTTCTAACTCGCCGAGCACACGCGCGTGATATTGCACATGCTTTGCCGGGTCGGATGAATGATAATGCTTGACCGCGCCATCCCAGCTTTGATGGGCAGCGTGCAGATCAAGCAGAAAACTGGCGGCGTAATCGGCGTTTTGTACAGGGTCCAGCATATCCGCCAGCTCGAAAAACCCGTCCATGTGCCATTTGGTGTTCACCTGCATACAGCCTGCATCAACACTGTGATCACCAGCAGAAACTGCCTCCTGAAGATAATCAACCGCAGCTTGTTTTGTATCGAAGAACAGGCCCTTCCCCTGATCATTCAAGGTCCATGGCCAGGGCATATATTCACCCGTCACGGTCTTGCGACCAGCTTCCACACGGGTGATGCTCTGCAGCAGACCTCTTGGAATGCCATGCCGATCTTCGGCGCGGCGCGCCTCGGCAAGGCAGACATTGTCGATTGCCGGCACGCCATCAATTTCAGCGGCGATAAGATCAAGCGGCATAAGCAACAGACTGATCGCAATCGCTGTGTTCCGGAAAGGACGAAGATACATATTCAACGGTATGATTTTCATGTCTGCAGCGCAGCAAAATTCATGCCAGTATGCATAACAAGCCACAATGATACGGAGCGGTCATGCGTCTGGAAACCGAGCGGTTGTTGATAGAACCACTGACGCACCAGGATCTCGATGCGCTGGCCACCATCGAGGCCGACAGTCTGGTACGCCGGTACATCGACAACAAGACCATGACAAGGCAGCAGGTAGCCGATTATATCGACGCCATGTTGCGGTCCTACGAAGAAAACGGATATGGCCGTTTTGCTGTCAAGGCTAAGGCAGATGGCGCGCTGATCGGTCTGTGCGGTTTCATCGATGAGGATTATGGTGTGGACTTCGGCTATCGCTATGCGCGGTCCAGTTGGGGCCANGGGCTGGCAACCGAAGCCGGTGCAGCGGTCATGGATTATGGCGCGCGGATATTGAAACTGCCAACGCTGATCGGGCTTGTCATGCCGGACAACAAGGCGTCTGCCAATGTCCTCATCAAGCTGGGTTTCAGCCTTGAGGGTCCGTTAACCTATATGGGAATTCCTGCCATTAAATATCTGAAAAATAATTAATCAAAGGATATTTGAAAGCGCTGAAAGACAGCAGAAACGCATGGATGAGACTGGCGATACCACCATCCATCATCACACCGTTATTTAGTACCGCCCTTNCTTTTTGGGCGTCTGAACAGGATGCTTTCCAGCGCACTCGTTGTGCCTTCCGGCTGAACATNACCACCAAGAAATTTGAGGATCAGGAACACCGGGATCATCAGAAAACCAGCCACCGCAAAACCGACAATACCTCCGTAGAATAACGCAAAAAGATCGAATGCAATTTCTCCGGGGTTGGCAGTGAGGGCAAACAGAAGGGCAAAGCCAAGACCCAGCACAAAGGCAATGAGATTAACCTGTCTTGTGTAGAACCGGCAGATGGTCAGTAGACGTTGCATGTCAAATAAGATCACTCAAAAATATGCTGCTCGATCAGGGCACCGCGATACCCTGTTGTTACATTTTCAATCTTCTCGCGCCATTTTGTTTCGATCTGCTTCCAGATTGGAACACAGGCATCAAAAGCGTCCTTATCTCTATACTCAAACACATGCACAAGCTGAAACTTCCCTTCCCGATTCCACACTTTTGACGTGGAATAACGGCTTAGACCGGCNTCCTTGAAATGTGGCATGAAATTATCCTGAACATCACGCCACCGCGAGATNCTGAGTTCCATTTCGTTTTCCGTCTTGAAGGTCTGAACCGTCACATTCATCAATTTTGCCATTGTGTTACCTGCGGCTACCAAACGCTATTATCGCCTAAACTTACCCGATAGTGATACCAAACCACGCAAATAACAATGANCGCGGCTGTCGGCCGACGTCGGTGCCNATGTGAGGCGGATGTAATACGAAGNCGGCAAANCATGCTAGGGTGACACAGGGTCAAGGCCTTTCAGACAAGCAAGCAGGACCTGATCACCCGATTTTTAGTGACGATTTTTGAGGATGAGTGATGAAAAAACTGACGATTGTGAGATTCAAGCCAAAGCCGGAACATTTCGATGCCTTTGTGCAAGAGCTCAAGCAAGCAAGCACAGCACCAGACCGCACGGCGATCCTGAACAGCTTCGTTATGACCAAGGATGACGAAGTATTCAGCATTGTCATTCGACATGCAGACAAGCTGGAAGAAGATGCCAAACGTGGTGTGCAGACCCTCGATGGGATGCGGCATATGCTNCAGGAATATAACGAGGTAGACCGGCACACGATCCCATTGACCGGAGACCTGGTCGAATAACCGCTNTTTGTNGGGTCGGTGAAAACAGGCGTGCGGCACCCTCCTGCCCTGCTCTTTTTCCAGGCAGAGCNGTAGTNCCGCGCTTATCCGGTTTCAAATTCGGTAATCAGTGCCTTGAAATCAGTTGCCGGATTAATGTCAAAATTATCGACATAACCTTCGAAACGTTCCATGCGCGCACCGGTTTCACGCAGCTTGTGTGACAATGGCTCGCCAAATTCCTGCCATGTCTTGTCAGCTGTTTCCCGATCAGGCCAGAGATAAATCTCGACACGCTGATTTGCTGAAATATCGAAGGTGATTCTGGTGATAAGCCCGCGTTTATAGTCTTCAGCCGCTACCTTGGGTGACAGAAAGGATGCTGCGCTTTCACGCTGNAAATCATTCAGGAACGTGGTGCGGAATACACGACAGTAAAAAGACATGATCTTGGCTCCACCTCTATAACAACATCCCAGACGNGCAAATGACGCCCGCTTTCGGTCAGCACAATTAAATACGAAAACATCGCAAAGGAAAACTGCACTATGTACCGATGCAAAATTCCACAGGGTGGTTTGTCATTTCAAAACGTCCGGAAATGCCGGCGGTGAAGTGGATTCCTCATTANCTCGACCGTACCCAGTCTCTGGTTCTCCTGCCGCAACCATGCCAAGCTTGATGAAGATGTGAATATCGTCATAGGCTTGACCGCGAGGAATGCCACATTGGGTCGATAGCTGGTGTCATTCGCAAAGATACAGGTGCGGCCAAGCTGGAGGATGTGGATCATCGATATCATCATGCATTACATGGCGCCGCTCGCCCTGCTTGGCGCGTTGCTCGTCTATAGCAAAGTGGCGCAAACTAAAAATGTGCCAAAGCCTGTCTACTGGATTACCCTGGTCGCCGGGGGCTTTCTGCTGATGTCAATGCTGGCAATATGATGAAGAACCTGATCATCATAATCTGTCTGGTCGCCATCGCTACAGGCGGGGNATTCCTGCTTGCGCCGCACTTGAAACCATCCAATACCGCCTTCGCGCCTGAAAAGCCTTCGAGCCATGTCTCGAAACGCCTGAAAGGCATATTCAAAGGCATGAATGACGGTTTTTCAAAATAATGCCAGACCGGCAGGCTGAAACGCCCAAGCGACGCAAGGACGCTCTATCTACAGCTTATAATGTTGTCTGACTCAGGACGATTCCCCTAAAGGCCTGCCTTATGACAGGCGTGCCGTCATCCACGTCTATTTCCTGTTCGATTTCTTTCCAAATGGGNTGGCAGGCCTTATACGCCTCGGCATTTTCATACTCGAACACCCATCCCACCATCGCCTTGCCNTCCCGGTTCCAAATCTTGGTGGATGTGATTTTCCTGAGACCAGCGGCCTTCAACCGTGGCTGGAAAACGTCAAAACGCTTGTCGGTCTGCACGAGGTGGAATTCCATGTCGCGTTCATTGGGAAAGGTTTCGACAGTAAAATTAACCAATGCTGGTTTCGTGTCAGTCATGTGGCGGGCCTCCTTTTCAGCCCAGAGACCGCAGTTGGTCGAGAGTTACATCACCGGCGACACCAAAATGTGAAATATCGCCTTTCATTATTTCCATTTTCGCCCCCATTTCCTTTATCTGATCAGCATAGCCTTTTGCCACACGGCCAAAGCCATCGGCAGTCTTTTCGTCAGGAAACACCATGATATGAATGATCTGATTTTCACTCAGATGAGCCCGAAAGGAAATGATCATGCCCTCGGTCAGATCAATTTGTTTCGACATGAAACTCACCACGGAATTTTTCATCATCTCGTTCGTGAATGTCACCCGTGCGCCTCGCATATACATCTCTTCCACTCCGTCACGTTTCCAGACGGAAATTAAATTTCATTTGAGATCAGTTTGGAAACCAAAAATGAACGACTGGTGTCGCCTTGCTCTCGCGGAATGCGGGATTTTACGCATTTGTCCCAATCCCGTCGCTCAAACGGGCATGCGGTGCAAAGGCACCTGCCTTGATTGACGGGGTGAACGGTCACTTCGCAAACCGATCGATACCATAGAAGAATCGACACCATAAAAGATATGTGGTTTTCACAGAAATGCAGGCGTGTCACCGCAAGACAGCATGGCGATTCCGGGAGGACTCGAACCCCCAACCTGCTGATTAGAAGTCAGCTGCTCTATCCAGTTGAGCTACGGAACCATTAGCCATGGNAGGNGGGCANNAGCGTGNCAACACNGNCCCACNTGNCGCGTTTTNTGCCTGATTTGGCCTGTAAAGTCCAGCCACAGAAAACGGCCCCTCTCATTTGCGGCCTGCACTCTGTTTCACGGTTTGCCGTTGGGAAGTGCGCCGGCTATCCTGCGCGCATGACAACCATCATTCGCGCTCTGGCCACCGATGCATCCGGCCACCCGGACCCAAGTGATATTGCGGCCATGACTGCGATCTATCAGCATCATGTGCTGCACGGCACCGCCAGTTTTGAAATCGATCCGCCATCCATCGGCGATATGGAAAGCCGGATGTCGGCGCTGATGGCAAAAGAATATCCCGTATTGATCGCCGAAAAATATGATGGCGTGATTGTCGGCTTTGCCTATGCCGGCCCCCACAAGCCGCGGGCAGCCTATAACCAGACCGTTGAGGACAGCGTCTATCTGGATAAGGATTGTCTCGGCAAGGGTATCGGCCGACAATTGCTGACTGCCCTCATCAATGCAGCAGCGGCACGCGGCTTTTATCAGATGATGGCGGTGATTGGCGATTCAGCAAATACAGCCTCGATCGGGCTGCACAGCGCACTGGGTTTTCGTCATATTGGTACGGCGCAGGAGATCGGCTTCAAGTTCGGGCGCCGGCTGGATATCGTCTATATGCAAAAGGCGCTGCAGGACTGACCTGATATTGGTCAGTGCGTCCAGGCACCGTTCCGCGTAAAGGCAAAATTATCAGCATAGGCCTTTGGCTTTACCCGGCGNGATTTNGGCTCGCTGACNTGATAGGCGATGCCATTNGCTTCGGCGTAATNAATCGCGCTCTGCTTGTCAGGAAACCGGACACGTACCTGACGACCTGTATCGGCTGACGACTGCCATCCCATAAGTCTGTCGGGCCTGACCGCAGTACTGCGCGGATATTCAAGAACCCAGCCATTGCCCCGTGTCACCGCNGCCTTGCGGCCGGATTGCATAGCTGTCTTGCATGGCTTGTAAATGCGTGCNCGTACCATTTCGTCCCCCCGAAGCCTGACGGCTCTTTATATATCCAATTCTTGCCGGTTGCGGTCAAGCCCCGCCTTGCCGCACCAAGTCGAATTCGATAGCCAGCAACGGGCGCGGTCAGCATGCGCCAGTAANAATTAGGAATGGTCCAGAATGAGAAATGGTCGGAGTGGAGGGATTCGAACCCCCGGCCCTCTGGTCCCAAACCAGATGCGCTACCAGGCTGCGCTACACTCCGACGCGCTGGTTTTATTGCCTACGCTGCCAATTGGCAAGCTGATAAAACACACAAAATGCAGAAGATGCGGATTTTCCTGTCAATCCGGCTGNAACCCTNCAGGCAACAGCAGACGCGCCGCAGATTTGATCCCGTGTCTGGCCACACTGCCGCCTTTCAATTCAAGCACATAGCGGGCTGGCGCGGCGGATCGACGCGACTCCAATGTCTGTGGCGGGACATTTTCGATAGCGTTAACAAGCTGCCCCTTGTCATCAAAAAACAGCATATCAAGCGGGATAAGGGTATTCTTCATCCAGAAGCTGCGCATCGCATTTGNTTTGAACACAAACAACATTCCTTCGTCATCACCAAGTGCCGTAACGAACATCAAGCCATATTGGTGTTGCATTGGTGTGATCGCCACCTCAACAGTCACATTGATTTTGCGACCGTCGCCAGGATCAACCAGGATTTGCGCAGTATCAAAGACGGGCCGGTCAGCATAGGCAGTGGGGACTAGACTGCTGAACGCCACAATGGCCGACAGANCAGCNGCAACCAGCAGTTTGTGTCTAGCCCGCGACAAGATAGCCAATCGCCAGAAGCGTTGCCAGTAATACGGTTTGCACCATAACNGCGCGCCCCGGCACGGTTGGCCCGGTGATAGGCGCATGCGCCAACCGTTCAACAGCCTGCCAGATAGCGTCGCGGTANCCGGCGATGGCACGCATGGCACTGTTCCAGANGGTCATTACCGCCAACAATATCGGTCTGCCNAACCAGACCGCAACACGGCGATACAGCCAGTCCGTATTCAGGACCGTCGATTTCAGCTCCGGCGGATAAAAGCCNAANCGCATGAGNAANGTGAANGCCAGTATCGAAAAGATCAGCAGTTCCATCTGTCCNAGNACATGGCTNGCATCGTANGGATTATANTCGATGCTGTATGGCAGGATCTGATAGAAAATGGNNGGGAAGCTGCCAATGCCGATGCANAGCGCACTGGCNCCGGCCATCGCCACCAGCATNCCNAAGGGTGCTTCCTTCACCTTGTACCCGCCATCATGCCCGAAGAAAGCAAAATAGGGGATTTTGATACCGGAATGGTGCAACACACCTGCAGACGCTGCCAGCAGCACGAGATAGGCCGCAATCAGACCTTTATAGCCAAGCGCCGACATAATCAGCGACTTCGCCGCAAAACCGCTGAATAGCGGAAAAGCAGAGATCGACATCGCCCCGATAATACAGAACACCATCGTCAGCGGCATCGACTTGTAGAGGCCGCCAAGCTCGGACGCCTTGACCGTGCCAACCCGATAAAGGACCGCACCCATGCTCATAAAGAGCAGACCCTTATAGATGATATGCGCAAAGGCATGCGCCACCGCCCCATTGATCGCAAGATCGGTACCGATGCCGATCGCGACCACCATAAAGCCAAGCTGGTTGTTGAGACTGTAGGCAAGCACACGCCGCATGTCGTTCTCGATGACCGCGAAAAAGACCGGGAACGCTGTCATCAGACAGCCAATGACGATCAAAAGCTCGGTCCCGGCAAAGCCACGGGCCAGGGCATAGATCGCAAGCTTGGTTGTGAAAGCAGACAGAACGACTGTGCCGACGACAGTGGCCTCTGGATAGGCGTCCTGCAGCCAGCCATTCAGCAACGGGAACGCGGCCTTGATCCCGAAGGCGATGAAGATCAGCCAGCTTGCTGTAGATCCGAGTGTCATGGCGGCGAATGCAAGCGATCCGGTTTCACTGAACAGCATGGCCGCACCAGCCAGGAGCAATACACCTGATGCCACCTGAATGATCAGATAGCGCATTGCAGCATGACGGGCGCGCTGTGTCCCGGAAGCAAGGATAAGGAACACCGAGGTGATCGCCGTCGCCTCCCACCAGATGAAAAGGGTAATCAGATCGCCGGCGTGAAGCGCGGCAATGGCTGCCCCGGCATAGGCGAGTCCTGCCACATGATCAGTAGCGCGTTTTTCNTGCCAGCCATAAAAGACGTTCANGGCTGCTGCGATATGAAACACAATGGCAAAGGGAAGGCTGAGATGATCGGCCCGATAAAGCATCATCTCGAACCCGAGAAGCGCAACGGTCAGATGCTGACCAGCGCCGGCTGTCAGGCTGAAGGCCGATCCGGCAATCGCCAGCAGCATTACCACCTGNCGCGCGTGATGCGGCACCAGCACCAGCCCGGNCGCCACAATCATCATCAGTGCGCCTGGTGGCAGCATGGTCAGAAAATCACTCATCATCATAGTAATCCTCTGGTTTCATCGCGATCTTCCGCAGCAGGATCCCACCNACCACGATGAAGATACAAATGAAGAAGGCATAGATCGCCGGGAATAGTGGCAGGTCTTCCAGCGCGATTTCGCCATGGCGATGGATCACAAACTCCAGCACCACCAGCACGGCACCAATTGCCAGCAACACCCTTGTCGCCCAGATGCCCATGCGCGCCAGTTTCTGCGCCTCTTTGCTGTTCGCGCTCATCCTGTCACCATTGCCTGTGCCAGCCCCACTATCGGGTCAGCGAAGAAAAACAGTGCGATGCAGAGCACCGCNGTCGCAACCGGCGGCCATACTGTCAACGGATGCCAGGTGATCTTGACCTCTTTGACTTTCGGCTTGAAGAAGGCGCGGGCCACCGGGTCGAGCANGTAATAGATGTTCATCAGTGACGAGATGCCAAGCACAATCAGCACCATCACCATGCCGGCATCTGCTGCACCCACCATGAGCATGAATTTCGACCAGCTGCCGCCTGCGGGCGGGATACCGATGATGGAAAATGCGCCAATAAAGAAGGCAGCGAAGACAAGCTTCATCTCGGGCCCCTGCCCGTCTAGCTGCGATATCTTTGTGATATGCGCCTGAACATAGATTGCGCCTGCGACGAAGAACAGGGTGATCTTGCCAACNGCATGCATGACAATGTGAAGCGCTGCACCTTCGGCAGCNATTTTNGTCGCAANTGCAGCACCAAGAACCACATAGGACANCTGACTGATNGTTGAATAGGCCAGTCGCGCTTTNAGATCATCCTTTGTAATGGCCACACAGCTTGACGCCAGAATGGTAAAACAGGTGGCCCAGACCAGCCAGACTGAGGCCCCCGTATCCGCCAGATAATCAATGCCAAANATGTAAACCGCTACCATCANCANGGTAAAGACACCGGCCTTCACCACAGCAACAGCGTGAAGCAGCGCTGAGACAGGCGTCGGCGCCACCATCGCCGCCGGCAACCAGCGNTGAAGCGGCATGATCGCTGCCTTGCCGACACCGAAAGCAAAAGCCGCGAGCAACCAGGGTGCAACCTCTGGCGAAATCGTTCCTGCCAGAATGCCCCCGGGGATGAAATCCAGACGACCGGTCATCACCCACACATAGATGACGGCCGGCAGCAAAAGCACCACCGAGGTGCCAACCAGAATGCTCAGATAAAGCCTGCCGGCGTCGCGTGCGGCCTTGCTTTCCTTATGCGCCACAAGCGGAAATGTGGAAAAGGTCAGAATTTCGTAGAAAATGAACAGCACCAGCAGATTGCCGGACCATGCAATGGCCATGGCGGCATGCACTGCCACCGCATAGAAGGCGGNAAAACGCGTCTGGTGCTTTTCATGATTGCCACGCATATAGCCGACCGANTAGATGGCCGCCAAAACCCAAAGGCCCGATGCAACAAGCCCGAAAATTGCCCCCAGCGCCGTTACCGAAAAGCCAAGTTCTATGCCCGGCGCGATCTCTGCTGCTGTCCATGACGGCGTGCCACCCGCCAGCACGTCATTGGCCACATGCAGGGCAGCAATGAATGTGATGACCCCGCCGATTGGCCCNGCNACATCGCGCCAGTTGTTACGCACCGCCAGAAATGGCGTCAGAAGCGCCACCACAAGCGGCGCAAAGATACCGGTCAGGAGAGCGGTTTCAGGTGACATGAACATCACGANNNCCCCCCTACCAGATGCATCGCTGCCCGGTTTGCGGCATCGACCAGCGGTGCCGGCGCAACGCCAAGCCAAAGATTGGCGATGGCGAGAATCCACAGCGGCAGATACAGCGCCGGGGTTTCATCTCCATGCAACGGGACGTCNTCCCCTTCGGGGCGCTGCCAGAGGATTTCAACAATTTTCCACAGATAGGCAACCGACAAGGCACTGCTGACCAGTACAAGGATCATCACCAGGATCATGTCTTCTGCGATCAGCGCCCTGACAAGNTAGAGTTTTGAGATGAAACCCGCNGTCAAGGGCANGCCGATCAGGCTGAGCCCGCAGATCAGAAANCCTGTTGTGGTAATTGGCATNNGACGGCCAAGGCCCGTCATGGCNGACAGGCTGACCCGGCTGCGCAGCGCAAGAAAATATCCGCCAACTGCGAGGAACATGCCGCCCTTTATGATCGCATGGTTTCCAATATGGATGAAACCGGCGGCGATGCCTGCGCTGCTGGCAATGCCAAAGGCAAGCGCGATATACCCGATCTGCGCAACAGAACTGAAAGCGAGCAGCTTCTTTATGTCNTTTTCATAGATGGCGAGNATCGTACCGGTAAAGATACCGGCAATGGCAAGGGGAACCAGCNCCCATTCCAGTGCCAGTGCCGTAACATCGGGAACGCCGGCAAAAACCGTAAACAGGATCCGCGCAAGGATATAGAGCGCTGCCTTGGTCGCAATCGCTGCAAGCATGGCGGACANCGCAGACGGGGCAAAGGCATAGGCCGCTGGCAACCATATATGCACCGGNAAANCAGCCGCCTTGACCAGAATACCGGCAACCATAAACCCAAAGCCGACGATGATCACTGTATCCTGCTGCACTTGCGGTATCCGTTCCGCAAGATCGGCCATGTTCAAGGTGCCGGTGACGGCNTAGATAAAGCCAACACCGATGACATAGAACGTCGCCCCGACGGCACCAATGATCAGATAATTATAGGCAGCGACAAGCGCCCGCCTGTCCGTGCCGGCACCAAGCGCAATCAGGATGATCGAGGACAGTGCGGAAATTTCCAGAAATACAAACAGATTGAAGGCATCGCCGGTCATGACCAGCCCGGCCAGTCCGCCCGATGCCAGCAGCCAGGCCGAATAGGCCTTGCCAGCATCCCTTTCATTGATTTCCGCCGGTAACGCACGCCGCGCGAACAGCGTGGCAACAAAGCTAAGCGCCGCCATGATCAAAACAGTCAAGGCCGAAGCCGCATCCACGACAAATTCAATGCCCCATGGCGGTGGCCAGCTGCCGAGGTGATAGCTGAAGCTGACACCGCCGGTAACGGCACCCTGCAGCATCCAGGCGGATATCAGCGCGCCACCAGTGCCGATCACTGCAATCACCCAGGCGGCACCCGACACGGGTATCAGTGCAGCAACGGGTGCCAGCAACAACGGCACAACGACAACCAGTGCCGGCAGATTGGCAATGACGGCAGCAAGGCTCATGACCGGGCCTCGCTGTCCGTTTCAGAGGCCGCGCGAGTAACCCGTGGCAGGGCGGCCTCGGCCTTTATTGTCAGAACCTCATCATCCTCGATACTGCCAAAAGCAGCGTGAATCCGCAGAACGAGCGCCAACCCAAGGGCCGTTGTCGCCACTCCCACCACAATGGCGGTCAGGATCAGGACATGCGGCAACGGGTTTGAATAGGCCACATCG
>NYYG01000080.1 GCA_002686685.1 SAR116 cluster bacterium
ATTTCATTGCTTAAAGCGGCCCAGCTATGTGTTGATAGCCATCGCTTGCTGCCGACCGCCCAAGCGGCTAGGTCAGGTGCTCCGACATCACGCCAAAATCAGTGCCGCAACGGAAAAATCCACGATCCTCTGGATGTTCGGCCTTTGGCATATTAAATTCTATTGGTGAAAAGGAGAACGTTATGCTGGTCGTCATCTCGCCTGCCAAGAAACTCGATATGGATTCCTCCTACAGCCATACACCAACACAGCCGGTCTTTCTGGAGCATGCGCAGGAACTGGCAGAGGTGGCGCGCGGGCTGTCACATGATGACATCCGGTCCCTTATGGGGTTGAGCGATACACTGGCCCAACTGAATGTCGAACGCTTCGCCAATTTTGGCGCGCAGCCTGAAAAGCCTGCGGCACTGAGTTTTGCCGGTGACACTTATCAGGGGCTCGAGGCACAGTCGCTGGATGATGATGACATGGCCTGGGCGCAAAACCATTTACGTATCTTGTCCGGCCTCTATGGGCTGCTGCGTCCACTTGATGCCATCGAGCCCTACAGGCTGGAAATGGGCAGTCGGCTGAAAACCGCGCATGGCGGTTCACTGTATGAATATTGGGGGTCAAAACTAGCAGAGGCGCTAGGTACACAGGCTGCGGCGACCGAATCCAATGCGCTGGTCAATTGCGCCTCGCACGAATATTTTGGTGCGGTTGATACCTCCGCTTTGTCATTGCCGGTTATCACCCCTGTCTTCAAAGAAGAGCGTGATGGACGCGCCAGAATTGTAAGCTTCTTTGCCAAGAAGGCGCGCGGGGCCATGGCCCGCTATATCGTGCAGAACCGTCTGAAGGACCCGGACGCCCTGCAGCAGTTTGATGCGGGCGGATATCGATATCGGCCTGATGAGTCCACCCCGTCGGCACCGGTCTTCATTCGCGCCTATCCAGAAAGCTGATCGACCAGAGCACGTGCCAACAAAACCGCTACCAAACGGCGCGCGCAAACACGGGACAAAGATCATGTCAAAAATGTTTGAGGAGCTGGATTACCGGCAGACACCGCTTGGAACGCTGATCCTGCGACGCCGGCACATCCTCAAACTTGGCCGTGACGTTGTCGAGGTCATCCTGAATGATGAACATCTGATGTCAGACATGTTCACCGCTTCGGAAATTGCCCTCGCACAACTGCCGATGGAACGGCTGGCAACCAAACAGCCGGACATTCTCGTGGGTGGCCTGGGGCTTGGCTATACCGCAGAGGCGGTGCTGGCATACAGCGATGTGCAATCGCTGACCGTGATTGAATATCTGGCACCGGTCATTGAATGGCATAGGGATGGTCGCCTGCCACTTGGTACCGCGCTGGCAGATGATCCGCGCTGCCGGCTTGTCGAGGGAGATTTCTTTGCCCTTGCACGCAGCGACACCGGCTTTGACACAGACCGTGCGGGTCGACGGTTTGATGGCATCTTTCTTGATATCGATCATTCTCCGGATTTTTACCTGAACCCGTCCCATGCCGATTTCTACAGTGACGCCGGTCTGGCGCGATTGTCAGGAGCGTTGAACAGCGGCGGTGTTTTCGCCCTGTGGTCCAACGACCCGCCGCACAACGCCTTTCTTGACAGGCTGACACAGCATTTTGCCAGCGCCAGCGCAGAGAAAGTGACCTTCTTCAACCCGTTACTGGAAGAAGATTATACCCAGACGGTCTATCTTGGCATGACAGCATCATAAGAGCGTATCAAGCCTGATAGGCGCTCGGCAGAATATCTCAGGATGGCAGAATCTCCAGATGAATGATTTCATTGCGCGAACCAAGTCGCATGCCGGGGCCCCAGCACCCGGCACCTGATGATACATAGAGCTGCGCACCGGGCACCCCATAGCGTCCATAAGTCTGGGCGAACTGAAGCCTGACCAGAAAATTGAACGGGAAAATCTGGCCATTATGTGTATGGCCACACAGCATCAGATCTACCATGTCGCGCGCAGGGGACCAGCTGGAAGGCTGGTGAACAAGCGCCAGATTAAACGTGTCGGGCTGGCGCAAGCTGTCAATCGCGGCCACCTTATCCGCTACCGGCTGACTGTCGGCAATTCCGATAATATTGATCCCGGCAAAATCCTGTGCGCTGTTATCCAGAACGGTAATGCCCAGCCCGTCAAACTGGTCCAGCATCAGCTGATGACCCTTTACATAGCCTTCGTGATTGCCGGTTATGAAAAAGATATCCTGCTTTATGCGTTTGAGCGCTTTCAGGTCATCCAGCGTGAAGTCACTGCTGTCGAACAGATCGCCGCCAATCAGCACGGCATCAACATCCATCGTGATCAGATGATCACAGATTTTGGCCAGATGCTGCGGCGCATGTGACCCGATATGGACATCACTGATAAAGGCGAATCTGACCGGCTGGCTGATCTTGGCTGAATTAACGACAAGCTGGCGACGGGTTATGGTTCTGGCATTTATCAGCGAGACTGCCGACAGGACAAAAATGGCTGTCGATGCGACTGCCGCAACGGCACCGGATTCGAAACCGGCCAGCGCCTGTGCGACAAGGGCCAACCCCACCACCCACAATGCGATGAAACCAATCCCCATCCCGTAATAGACAAAGGCTTTCAGGGGCCTGTTTGTGGTGCCTGTCCTCAAATACAGCCAAAGGCAGACAAAGGCTGGCACCCCCAGCAGCAGTGATTGTGGATCGAATATGGCTATGCCATGAAACAGCGCCCATAACGCCGCAAAGGGAAATACATACAGGCCATAGGCCAGCACAAAGGCGATAAGAACCAGAACCGTCTTTTGAATCATGCCATCGCCCTATGGTTTTGGGACATCACGAACGCAACTTTGGGCGTGTCAGACCAGGAGGTGGGTGCGCAGCCTAAACCGTCAGTCGGGTCAGCGCCCGATCGACATATATTCCAGACCGGCATCACGCATCACCGCCGGATCATAAATATTGCGTAAATCGACCAGCGTATTACCGGCCATCTTATCAAGGAACAGACTTGGTGTCAGAGCGCGGAATTCATTCCATTCTGTCACCACAACGGCCAGATCTGCGCCATCCAGACAGTCGAGCGCGCTGTCCTGAAAGACAGTGCCGGCTGGCAGCAGATGGCGCGCTTCATCCATTGCTTTTGGATCATAGGCGCGAATATGCGCACCAGCCGCCAACAATGCCGGGATAATGTCCAGTGACGGGCTGTCACGCATATCATCTGTTTCGGGCTTGAAGGCCAGACCCAGGACAGCAATGGTTTTGCCGTCAACGGAACCGCCGGCCGCCCGTTCCACACGGCCCGCCATGGATGCTTTGCGTTCGGCATTATAGGACNCTACCTGATCGACAATGCTGATATCACAAGCATGGTCCTGACCGGTGCGTACCAATGCCAGAGTATCCTTNGGAAAACAGGANCCGCCATAGCCAGGCCCCGGATGCAGAAACTTNCTTCCNATCCGCTTGTCCANACCCATNCCGCGCGCAACNTCGTGGACATCCGCACCCACGCGCTCACAAAGATCGGCCATCTGGTTGATATAGGTGATCTTGACAGCCAGAAAGGCGTTGCTCGCATATTTGATCAACTCGCTCGTTTCGAGACTGGTCATCAAGATTGGTGTTTCTATGAGATAGAGTGGACGATAGAGCTGGCGGAGAATGTCGCGCGCGCGATCGCTCTCGGCACCGACAACAACCCTGTCCGGACGCATGAAATCAGAGATGGCNGCACCCTCACGCAGGAATTCGGGATTTGATGCCACATTGAAATCACATGCCGGATTGGCAGCACGAATGATCTTTTCTACCTCCCGGCCGGTACCAACAGGGACCGTCGATTTGGTGACGACGACCGTGTAACCCGTCAGAAAGGAGGCCAATTCTTCGGCAGCGGCAAAGACAAAGCTCAGATCAGCGTGCCCGTCGCCGCGCCGTGTCGGGGTGCCGACAGCAATAAACACCGCATCGGCATCGCGCACAGCTGGCCCCATATCCACCGAGAAGCNCAGACGGCCTGCGCTGACATTGCGNTCCACGAGATCCTCAAGGCCAGGCTCATAAATCGGCANGATCCCGTCTTCAATNCTGGCGATCTTGTCTGCATCCTTGTCGATGCAGGTCACATCAAAACCGAATTCAGANAAACAGGCCCCAGAAACAAGCCCGACATATCCGGTTCCAATTACAGCAAGTTTCAAAGACCACTCCATTTCGACGGTTCTTTAACGTCACGATATACCGGACGCATGTACGATATGTGACAGTGTAAATANATTTTG
Source organism: SAR116 cluster bacterium (assembly GCA_002686685.1). Taxonomy (GTDB): domain Bacteria; phylum Pseudomonadota; class Alphaproteobacteria; order Puniceispirillales; family Puniceispirillaceae; genus UBA8309. Next base: position 4,292 of record NYYG01000080.1, read on the forward strand.
TTCTGGGACAATGTTGCCATTCGACATCGGACTGCCATGCAGTCGTCACTCATGGCCAAGCAGTCTTTCCACTGCCAGGGTTATCGCATGGCCAAGTGCGATGTGCGATTCCTGAATATGCATGGTCACTTCACTTGGCACCGCCAGGCACAAGGAACTGGCATCGGCCAGTTTGCCACCCCCCTTGCCGGTCATCGCAATCACAGCAATATCTTTCTTGGCGGCTGCCTGTGCCGCCGCCAGCACATTTTTCGAATTGCCACTGGTTGAAATACAGACAAGCACATCCCCGGGCCTGCCAAGCGTCGCGACCTGGCGCGCAAAAACACCCTCAAAGCCAAAATCATTGGCATAGGCTGTGATGAAGGAGGTGTCTGTCGTGAGCGCCATTGCCGGCAACCCGTCACGGGGACGCTGGTGATCAAGGGTNGCGACAAATTCAGCTGCCAGATGCTGGGCGTCGCCTGCCGAACCACCATTGCCGCAGAGCATCAGCTTGCCGCCCGNAGCAAGCGAAGCTGCAATCATTTCGGCTGCCGCAAAGGCCTTGTCGCTGCACTGCGCCGCTGTGTCCTGCTTGGTGGCAGCAGAGGTCATNAGGAGTGCGCTGATATCAGCCGCTGAAAATTTGCTCATTGGTATTGCCCGGTCATTTTCTTGACCCTTTCGGGGCGGGTCGGTATCCATGGGTACCAAGCCGAACCCACAACCGCAAGGACAGCTTTATGATCAAAAAAGCCATATTTCCTGTTGGCGGTCTTGGCACCCGTTTTCTGCCGGCTACCAAGGCCATGCCCAANGAAATGCTGCCAATCGTCGACAAGCCGCTGATCCAGTATGCGGTTGAGGAGGCCGCTGCCGCCGGCATCGAGCAGTTTATCTTTGTGACCGGCCGAAACAAAAGCGCGATTGAGGATCATTTCGACCATTCATTTGAGCTGGAACATTCGCTTGCGGTCAGGGGAAAGGACGCGGCCATGGATGTTGTCGGCGGTATGATGAAAGTACCNGGGTCTGTCATATATGTCCGGCAACAACAGCCNGCCGGACTTGGCCATGCCGTGTGGTGCGCCCGACATCTTGTTGGTGACGAGCCGGTTGCCATCCTGCTTGCAGACGATCTGATCAAAGGTCGTTCCTGTATGAAGGAAATGGTGGATGCCTATGACGGCGGCAATATGGTGGCGGTGATGGATGTCCCGCGAGACCAGACAGGTGCTTACGGCATTGTCACCCCGGGAAAGACGCACGGACAGAAGGTAGACATCGCCGGACTTGTTGAAAAGCCGATGCCGGCGGATGCGCCATCAACCACTGCCGTCGTAGGACGTTATATCATCTCCCCGTCTGTTTTTGATACNCTGGGCCTCCAGGAGCAGGGCGCCNGCGGCGANATACAGCTCACAGACGCGCTGGCCAAGCAGATTGGAACGGCGCCCTTTACCGGGCTGCATTTTTCCGGTGAGCGGTTTGACTGCGGTTCCAAGGTCGGTTTTCTGCAGGCCAATATTGCTTTTGGCCTCGATAATCCGGATATGGCGGATGCCCTGCAGGAATGGTTGCGGGACCACATTGAATGAGCGCGCATCAATTTGATCCGACAATCCTGCGGGCCTATGATATTCGCGGAATCTTCGAAGACACGCTGACCCATGCTGATGCATTTCACATCGGGCTGACCTTCATCACCATGCAGCGTGCCCGCGGATATGGTTCATCCGTTGTCGTTGGACGTGACGGAAGGCTGTCCTCGCCAACCCTTGCCGCAGCACTGGTAGAAGGGCTTGTGGCCGGCGGGGCAGAGGTTGCGGATATCGGCTGTGGACCAACGCCGATGCTGTATTTTGCCGCGCATGACATGAAGGCCGATGGTGCCATTCAGGTTACAGGAAGCCACAACCCGCCACAGCATAATGGCTTCAAGATGATGATGGGGGGGGCGTCTTTCTTCGGTGAAGATATCAGCCTTCTTGGCGATACCTGCGCAAAGGGTGTCANCCATGTTGCCGGCGGCAGCCGCCAGGATATGCCGGTCGAGGCCCNCTACATNGATCGCATCACNGCAGGCATGCAAACCGCTGGCATGACTGTGGTCTGGGACTGCGGCAACGGTGCNGCTGGCGACGTCACCGCCAAGGTGGCTGGCCGGATTGAAGGCGAGCATCATGTGTTGTTTGCCGAGATTGACGGCACGTTTCCGAACCACCACCCAAACCCCGTCGATCCCGAAACATTGGAAATCCTGCGCGCCGAGGTCAAAAGCCGGAAGGCGCATCTTGGCATCGGATTTGATGGCGATGGTGACAGGATCGGTGTGGTTGACGCNCGTGGCCGGCAGGTGCCGGGNGACCTTCTTACCGCCTTNATTGCACAGGATGTNGCGNCCCGGCACGANGGCAAGCCGATGCTGCTGGATGTGAAATCATCCGATGTGGCGCTGGAACTGATGCGCCNCGCNGGGGCATCCCCCGAAATCTGGAAGACCGGACACAGCCATATGAAGAAGCGGATGAAGGACGTCGGCGCACCGCTGGCCGGCGAGATGTCAGGCCATATCTTTATCGGGGATGATTATTATGGCTTTGATGATGCCATTTATGCCGGTTTGCGGGTCATTGACCAGTCGGTGCGTATGGGGGTCGACATTACAGCCTTTATGGACAGCCTTCCGGAGCAGCACGCGACCCCGGAAATGCGGGTTGTATGCCCTGACGCAGAAAAGTTTGCAGTGATGGACAGAATTACGACAGATGTTGTGGCACGGATGGGCGAAACTGCTGTTTCGACCATTGATGGTGTCCGCGTCCGGGCTGATGGNGGCTGGTGGCTGTTGCGCGCATCAAATACCGAAGCTGTTCTGATCGCCCGGGCAGAAGCTGATTCGAAAGACCGTCTCGACGCGCTTATTGGTGATATCGGCGATGTGCTTAATTCTGCCGGACTGGATTGGTAAAACAGCCGGAATTTACCTTGTCTCCGATAGGGGCAGCACTTATGTTGCCCATTCCCCCCACATTGAGACTAGTGACCGGAGACCTTGATGAGCGAATATGTGTCCCGCGGCAGCCTGTCGGTTTCCGCAGACCTTGCGGCATTTGTTGAAACCGAATTGCTGTCGGCAACTGGGCTGACGGGGGAACAATTCTGGGATGGCTTTGATGCCGCGGTGAGTCGCCTTGCCCCCCGCAACAGGGAGCTGTTGCAGATACGCGAATCCATGCAGGCACAGATTGACCGCTGGATGAAAGAGAATGCCGCTGACGGGATCGATGAAGCGGCGCATATCGCCTTTCTGGAATCCATCGGATATCTGGTGCCGGAAGGGGATGACTTCCAGGTTGATACAGACCATGTCGATCCGGAAATCGCCTCGATTGCCGGCCCGCAGCTGGTCGTGCCGATTACCAACGCACGATATGCGCTAAACGCTGCAAATGCGCGTTTTGGCAGCCTGTATGATGCCTTTTATGGCACCGATGCCATCCCTGCAGACGATGATTCCGGAACACAGGGCTATGACCCGGTGCGCGGTGCCAAGGTGATTGCACGTGCGCGCGCCTTTCTGGACGAGATGGTTCCGCTGGCGCATGCCAGNTGGCGTGACGCCACCGGCTTTACGATCCAGAATGGTGCACTGACAGTCACCACAACGCAGGGAGATGACGCGCTTTCTGATCCTTCCGTGTTTGCAGGTCATGACGGTCCTGCTGATTCGCCGTCAATGATCGTGCTGTGCCACAATCAGCTGCATCTTCTGGTGATGATCGATAGCAACGGAGCGATCGGGCGCGATGATGCCGCCGGNATCAACGACATCATTGTCGAATCAGCCTTGTCGAGCATCATGGATTGCGAGGACTCCATCGCGGCGGTTGATGCTGAAGACAAGATCNTNGCCTATCGCAACTGGATGGGTCTGATGGATGGCACNCTGACCGAGGCATTNGAAAAGGGCGGGCGCACCATTTCCCGCCAGCTTGCCGATGACATCACCTACAAGACCGCCAGTGGCACAGATGCGGCGCTGAAAGCGCGCGCGCTGATGCTGGTCCGCAATGTCGGTCATCTGATGACAAATCCGGCCATCCTGATGGCAGATGGCAGCGAAATTCCAGAAGGGATCATGGATGCCTTCATGACCGTTACAGCGGCGATGCCTGACATGCAGGCAAGGCGTAATTCGGCGACCGGATCGGTCTATGTCGTCAAGCCCAAGATGCACGGGCCCGATGAGGTGGCATTTGCCGTCGAGATTTTTGCCGCCGTCGAGATGGTTCTGGGCCTGCCGGAAAACACCATCAAGATCGGCATCATGGATGAAGAACGCCGTACAACAATCAATCTGAAAGAGGCCATTCGCGCTGCAAAATCGCGGGTGTTCTTTATCAATACAGGGTTCCTTGACCGCACCGGGGATGAAATCCACACCTCGATGCAGGCCGGACCTATGATCCGCAAGGCCGATATGAAGGGGGCCACATGGATTGATGCCTATGAAAACTGGAACGTNGATGTTGGATTGGCCTGCGGGCTGGCAGGTCGCGCACAGATTGGCAAGGGCATGTGGGCCATGCCGGACCGCATGGCGGACATGCTGGAACAGAAGATTGGCCACCCGATGGCTGGCGCGAACTGTGCNTGGGTTCCCTCGCCGACGGCAGCAACCCTGCATGCACTGCATTACCATCAGGTGGATGTCGCCGCACGCCAAAGCGACATCGCGAAACGGAAGCCGGCGAACCGCGCCGATATCCTTTCGGTCCCCGTCGCCCAGCGCCCGAACTGGTCGGACGATGATATTCTTCAGGAGTTACGCAACAATGCGCAGGGCATTCTTGGCTATGTGGTGCGCTGGATCGACCAGGGGGTCGGCTGCTCCAAGGTNCCGGACATCCATGATGTGGGCCTGATGGAAGACCGCGCCACATTGCGTATTTCTTCCCAGCATATTGCCAACTGGCTGCACCACGGCATTTGCAGTCATGACCAGGTGATGGCGGTGATGCAGGAAATGGCGGGGGTTGTTGATCGGCAGAATGCCGATGATCCTGCCTACACACCCATGGCGACAGACTTTGACGCCTCTATCGCCTTCCAGGCAGCATGTGATCTTGTCTTCAAGGGAGCGGTGCAACCGTCAGGCTATACCGAGCCAATCCTTCATGCCCGTCGTTTGGAGAAAAAGGCACAGCATGANCTTTAACGCGGACCCGCATATTTCCAAGACCCCCGGCTTCCCAAAGGACGGGATAACCTTCTATGACATCAGTCCGATCCTCGAGGATCGGACAGTCGTCCGCCAGGCCATGACGGCCCTTGCCGCCCTGACCAGCCCCATGCAGCCGGACATCATCGCCGGTATTGACGCACGCGGCTTTCTGTTTGCGCTGCCACTCGCACTCGAACTTGATTGCGGTATGGTAATGGTGCGCAAGGCCGGCAAGCTTCCCGGCGAATTGCATGAGCAATCCTATGCGCTGGAATATGGCGAGGCCCGGCTGTCGATNCAGGCGTCACGACAGCTGCGTGACAAGCGCGTTGTACTATGTGACGATTTANTGGCAACTGGCGGGACGTTGCAGGCAGCAGCACAGCTTGTCTCGCGTAGTGGCGGTATTCTGGCTGGAGCTGTCTGCATCATCGAATTGACCGGCTTGAAAGGGCGGGACCGGCTTGATTGTCCGGTAAAGGCGCTGCAAAGCTACGAATTCTGATGTGAANGCAGAAACCGGCAGGGGATTAGTGATGCGTCTNACAAAACCTCTTCTGGCGTGGTCGCTTTATGACTGGGCAAGCTCGCCTGTTCCGACTCTGCACGCCACATTCATCTTTTCCGTATTTTTTACCACCGCCGTAATGCCGGAGGGCGGGTCGGTCGCNTGGGCCTGGATGACCGCGGCAACAGCCTTTTTGCTGGCGATCGCTGCACCTGTTTTNGGGCGCATGGCGGACCAGCGGGGCAATGCCAAATCCTTTCTGGGGCTGATGGTGCTGCTTGGCGGGGGCGCAACAGCGATGCTGTGGTTCGTCAAGCCCGACCCGTCCTTTGCCATGATGGCGCTGCTGTTATCTGCCCTGTCCATCTTTGCAATGGAAATCAGCTTTGTGTTCTATAACGCCCTGCTGCCGTCTGTATCACAGCCAGAAGGCTATGGACGTGCCTCGGGACTGGCCTGGGGGGTAGGTTATGCTGGCGCCATCATCGCGCTCTTGATGGTGCTGGTATTATTTGTGATGCCCGATACCCCNGCCTTCGGCATTGGCAAGGAACAGGCGGCACATATCCGGATCACCATGTGTTTTGCCGCTTTGTGGCTCGTTATCTTTGCCGCACCGCTGTTTCTGTTTGTGCGGTCACCTTCGCCGCAACCACGGAAAGATCCCTTTATCACCCAGCTTCGCGACAGTATCGCAATCGCCATGCGGATTCCCGACATGCCACGATTTCTGATTGCCCGCATGCTGTTTGCCGACGGGCTTGTCACCCTTTTTGCCTTTGGCGGTATCTACGCCGCCAAGGTGTTTGGCTTTTCTCAGACCATGGTTCTGGTCTTTGCAATTATATTGAACATTACCGCTGGTATCGGTGCAGCTTTTGGCGGATTTGCCGATGACCGGTTCGGGTCGACACGGGTGATGCGGGTGTCGCTTGTTGCACTATCNATTCTGGGAACGATCGCCATTCTGGCGCCTAATGAGGCCGTCTTCTGGGCTGCCGGGGCAGCGCTCGGCTTGTTTGTCGGCCCGTTGCAATCATCTGCGCGCGTCTATGTTGCGCACAAAGCGCCGCCTGAACATCGCGCCAGCATGTTCGGGTTGCTGATGCTCTCTGGCAAGGCGACCAGCTTTATCGGGCCTCTGCTCTATGGTATTGCCGTTGCCGCCACCGGGACAGAACGTGCCGGCATGTCCATTGTTATTGTTCTTATGGTTGCCGGCTATTTCTTGATGCCGCGGCGCTAGACGGTCAGCCGTCACCGCCTGCCGCATCAGCTGCCCGGATTTCATCACGAAACTGATCGATTGGCACATCCTGCCCGTTACGGCTGACATGCCAGAAGGTCCAGCCATTGCAGCTTGGCTGCGACTGCAGCTTTGCACCAAGACTATGGATGGAGCCACTTTCCTTCGCCGTGGTCACAAGTGAGCCATCGGCGCGCACCTGCGCGGTAAACCGGCGTTTGGCGTCAAAAAGAACATCCCCGGGCTGAATCATCCCGCGCTCGATCAAGCTGCCAAAAGGCACTTTTGCCTTGGCGCGTTTGGGGGGCGTGGCCAGCAAATCGGGTGACTGGATTGGCGCGACGGCCGCAACGCGGTCACGGGCAAGCGCAACATAACCCTCATCCTGCTCGATACCGATAAAATGGCGGTTGAGACGGCGTGCCACCGCGCCCGTCGTACCGGTTCCAAAGAACGGGTCAAGGACAATGTCGCCCCGATTGGTTGACGAGAGGAGGACACGCGCCAGCAAGGATTCAGGCTTCTGCGTCGGATGCGCCTTGCGTCCCTCCTGTTTCAGCCGTTCATGGCCGGTGCAGATAGGCAATTCCCAGTCAGAGCGCATCTGGACATCGTCATTCAGCGCTTTCATCGCTTCATAATTGAAACTGTAGCGCGCTTCCTTGGACCGCGCTGCCCAGATCAGCGTTTCATGAGCATTGGTAAAACGGCGACCGCGAAAATTCGGCATCGGATTCGTCTTGCGCCAGATCACATCGTTCAGCAGCCAGAAGTCGAGATCCTGCAGAATGCGGCCCAACCGGAAGATATTGTGATAACTGCCGATAACCCAGATGGCGCCGTCAGGTTTCAGCACCCGGCGCGCCTCGGTCAGCCAGGCCAGCGAAAAAGCATCATAGGCTGCGAAGGAATCAAACTTGTCCCACGCGTCATCTACAGCATCAACGGTCGAATGGTCCGGACGAGCCAGCATGCCGCCAAGCTGAAGATTATAGGGCGGATCTGCAAAAACGAGGTCGACAGACGCCGTCGGCAGCGTTTTCAACGCGCTGACGCAATCTCCCTGAATGACAATATCCTTTTCCACCCTGTATGGCCTTTTTTACGTTGTTTCAGAGCTTTACAAAGCCATAAGGACGTAAAAACTTAACTCAAGTCAACCAACAACGGGCAGAATATGACCGCGCAACCACATATGGTGTCATATCGCTGGGAGGGCTGATTATATTGTGGCATCAGCGTGGCAGGCCTGGCGGGCATTGCAGCTTTGTNGGNGCGCGGCAGATGTTTTGAACGGGTGTGTCGGCACAGGCGTGCAGGAGGGATCNCCTCATTATGCCACAGGATCACCGCGGTCCACGGGCTTGCCTTCAGATTCCAGATAGCGGCGGATCGGGGCAAAACTGCGCCGATGATGGATCGTGATGCCCAGCCTGTCTATGGCGTCACGATGCTGTGCNGTGCCATACCCCATATTCTGTGCCCAGCCATATCCCGGGAAGGTCTTGTCAAGTTCAGTCATCACCATGTCACGGCTATGTTTGGCAATCACCGAAGCGGCAGCGATGCTGAGGCTGGTGGCATCGCCNCGCACAACACACCGCGAAGGCAGATCCGTTGGCGGCATCTGATTGCCATCAATCAGGACCTCGGTCACCGCATCATGGCCGGCCTGTTGNATCTGCGCGGCGAGCGCTGCTGCCACCTCGGCCATCGCTGCCAGCGTTGCCTTCAAGATACCGATACGGTCAATTGTGGCCACATCAACATGGGTGAGATTGAAAAGATGCGGCCCGTGCGTCAAGCGGGCGAACATGTCGGCACGCCGCGCGGCAGTAAGCTTCTTTGAATCATCCAGACCCTCGGGGATCTGATCGGGCCGGGTGCGATCAAGCCAGCAAGCCGCCACACTTACCGGCCCGGCCCAGGGCCCGCGACCAGCCTCATCAACGCCNATGGCGATGCCGCCGGCAGCATCTTCAAGGCGGAAGTCAGGCATCCACTGGCGAGGTGCGGCGGCGTGATGCAGATTCTGTCAGGCGNGGCATGATTTCCACGAAGTTGCATGGGCGATGGCGAATATCGAGCTGATAGCGCAGAATATCATCCCAGCCATCGCGGCAGCCGGACGGCGAGCCGGGCAGGGCGAACAGATAGGTGCCGCCCGCCACACCGGCAACCGCCCGCGACTGAATGGTGGAGGTGCCGATCTTTTCATAGGAAAGCTGGCGAAACAGCTCGCCAAATCCCGGAATGGCCTTTTCGACAGTTCGGTCAAAGGCTTCGGGGGTGCTGTCCCGACCTGTCAGCCCGGTGCCACCGGTTGTGACAATTACATCAATTTGCGGATCCTCTATCCAGTCCTGCAGCCGGGCGGTGATGCGGTCCACATCATCGGTCACAATCATCCGGCTGGCCAGAACATGGCCATCCTCGGCAATGCGTTCGGCAAGCAGGTCTCCAGAGCGATCATCATCAGGGGTGCGTGTGTCCGAGATGGTCAAAACGGCAATATTGACCGGTTGAAAGTCAACCGACATGTCCAGACGGCTTGTGTCACGCGGCATTGTCGCCTCCTGCAATTGTNCCGGTCAGGATCCGTCACCAGCGTCTNGCACCCCATCCGAGACCATGAAGTCAAAGCGCCCGAAACTGCCTGACGCAAGGGCCAGCAATTCAGGTACAGGATCACCAAGCTGCATTCTGTAGAGCGCAAAATTCGTGATCACACTCTTGATATAGTGACGCGTTTCCCGCGCGGGAATGGATTCAATCAGCAAAAAGGGATCATCCTGATGGTCAACCTTGCGCAGCCATTTGCGCAGATTGCCAGGCCCGCCATTATAGGCGGCNAGCAGGTGAATGATNGACTGGTCGATCAGCGGCTCGTCCAGAAGCGATCGAATATAGGCCTGACCAATCTCGAGATTGCGTTCCGGATTCAGAAGCAAATGCCTGTCGCGGCCCCGATAGCCACGGTTATTCGTCACAAAAGACGCGGTGGCCGGCATGATTTGCATCAGGCCGGCGGCACGGGCCCGGCTTTTTGCCCGCGGGTTAAANCCCGATTCCTGGCGTGATATCGCCCACACCAGCGACGGGTCGACAGTGAATTCGACATCATAAAGCGGAATAGGGTAGATCGCGCCGAAAAAGGTCTTGCCGCCATTTTTCGAAAGCAGCGATCCAGCCCGATAGGCGAGACCAGCCATGCCATTATCAAGCGTGAAGCGCAGCGCCGCCTCTTTCATCGTACCCGGCATCTCGGCCCACAGATAACGCAATTCGCGCTCGGCATCATTATACCGCCCGATCTGCAGCAGGGCGAACAGGCGCTGTCCGCCGGGCCGCCCTGACAACCAGTTGATGAAATCGGAATCATAGTCTGGCAGCTCAAACCCGATGTCGTAGTTCTGACCAAGCGCAGCCCGCGCGATTACGCCGTAAAAGCTGTCGAGATCACGCGCGGCGATCTGCAGATAGCGCGTCGCCTCTTTTGGCCGTCCNGACCGCATTTCGATGCGGTGCGCCCAGAATGCTCCGGCGCTGCGCAAAGCCGGAAAGGCTTTGTCATTTTCGGCAAGGTCGCGNAACAGGGCGCCGGCAAACTCGAAATCCCCGCTGCGCCATGCGGCAAGGCCGCCGGCCCAGCTGCCCATCACCGCTGCATCACGGTTTGCCCCCATCGCGTAGCGCGCCTGCCGGATCGCTTTGGCATCGACCCCAAAAATAAAATAGGCATGGGCGATCTCGCCACGGAGCTGGCTTTCCTCGGCACTGGTCAGATAACGCTGGTTGCCCTTGTCATCGATGACTTTCAGCGCGCCTGTTGGCCATCCGCGGCGGATTGACCGGCGGATCTCTCTGGCGATGCGCCTTGTGTTTCGCGGAGATGCGCGGCCGGCAGAGCTGGCCGGGATTGGTGGGCGATAGCTGTTACCGGTTGATAGCCCAAATCCGTTTAAATATCCGTTCTTTGGTGCTGTCGGCATCGCCGCATTCTTGGGGCGCCGTTTTTTGGCCAGCCAGTAGATGCGGCTGGCATCAGGATGGTCATTATAGGCTTTCAGCCATGATGACAGTTCCTTGAAACTTGAGCGCCAGGCTGTTGGATGAAGATAGCGTTGTGACAGCAGATGGCCGGTCAGGATCGGGTTTTCCAGTCGACCGATCTCGCGGATGGCCTGCTTCATACGCCCCTGTTCCTGAAGGTCAAANAGGCGCTGATATTGCTGTACATCAAAATCGCTGAGNAGCAGCGGCAACGGGGATGTCGGCACNGGTGCCGGCCTGTCCTCTGCAACCAATGCAAAGGCCTGAGCGTGCAGAACAATGCCAAGCATCACCGCTAACCGGCCAAGGGATTTTGCAAGAAATGACGGTATGGGCATGATCCAGGCTTTCACGATCCTGACATTCGCGATTTCGGCGCGCACTCTATAGAAGTTTATCAGCCAGTGCCAACAGATCTGTCCAGGCCAGCCGTTTTTGTGCCGGTGATCGCAGCAGATATTCAGGATGCAGGCTGGCAATGACCTGACGCTCAATACCATCTCCGAATTCAATTTCGGTCCATTTGCCGCGGACCTTCAGAATGCTGCCAGCACCGGGGATCAGCGCCTTTGCCGGCGCACCGCCCAATATAAGGACATATTCGGGTGCTGCGAGCTGGNTATGGCGATACANCCANGGCAAGAGNAGGGCCATNTCCTCGCTGGTCGGTGTNCGGTTTCCCGGCGGACGCCACGGCAGAAGGCTGGTGATATAGACATCGGCGCGTGTCAATCCGATACTGGCCAGCATACGGTCAAACAATTGCCCAGCCGCCCCGACCAGCGGCAGACCAATGCGGTCCTCCTCGCGGCCGGGCACATCGCTGATAACCATCAGCCTTGCCCCTTCATTGCCATCAGAGAACACCATATTGCTGGCAGTATGTTTGAGCGCGCACTGATCAAAATCCTGCAGTGCGGCCTTCAACGCCGCGATAGAAGCAATCCCTGTGAGCTGCCCGGTCCCGGAAGATGGCGGCGGCGGCGCGTCAGCTGGCGCCAGCGTCTGTTCCTGTGGCGTGACCGTTCCTGACACTGGCAGGCTGTCCGCCGATGTGACGGGCTGTCGGGCGGGTGACGGGCGGGGGGCCGAAATATCGCGCAATGTCACCGTTGCGGCCGAAACCGGGTCATCAACAAGCGTTTCATCGATACCCATCTGATGTTGCCAGGCAAGTGCGGCAAGAAGATCATCTGCAGTTTCAGACTTCGCTGTCATGTAAATTTCCGTCGATTTCCTGACCGTCATGATGCGATAAAAAGACAACTATTCTTCGGTAACAGGTTACCTTATACAAGACCCGCGAAAACAATCCATAGCCGTCAAAGCCGATGATCAGGGGAGCGCAAGGATGGAACGTGAATCAATGGAGTTTGATGTCGTCGTGGTTGGCGGTGGCCCGTCAGGCCTGTCGGCAGCCATCCGTCTCAAGCAGCTGGCGCAGGAAACAGGCCGCGATCTTGAAGTCTGCCTGATCGAAAAAGGCAGTGAAGTCGGCGCACATATTCTGTCTGGCGCGGTTCTGGAGCCGCGGACCCTGAATGAATTGCTGCCGGACTGGAAAGAGCGCGGCGCACCGCTGGATACCCCGGTCACAGATGACAAGTTTCTTTACCTGACGCAAAGCGGGTCGTTCCGCCTGCCTACCCCGCCGCAGATGAACAATCACGGCAACTATATCATCTCACTTGGCAATTTCTGCCGCTGGCTGGGTGAACAGGCCGAAGCGCTTGGGGTTGAAATCTACCCCGGTTTTGCAGCCGCCGAAATGTTGTATGACGAGAACGGTGCCGTGCGCGGCGTGGCAACCGGTGATATGGGCATTGGCAAGGATGGTGCGCCAACCGAAAACCATATGCCCGGTATGGAATTGCTGGCCAAACAAACAATCTTTGCCGAGGGCTGTCGCGGCCATCTGACAAAGACGTTATTCGACAAGTTTGATTTGCGCGAGGGAAAGGATCCGCAGACCTTTGCCATCGGCATCAAGGAGCTGTGGGATATCGAGCCCGAAAAGTCAAAGCCGGGAACCGCCCTGCATTCGGTCGGCTGGCCCCTGTCCAGCGACACCTATGGCGGATCCTTCCTGTACCATCTGAACGGTAATCAGGTTGCTGTTGGCTATGTTGTGGGTCTCGACTATTCAAATCCGCATCTGTCACCTTTCGAAGAATTCCAGCGTTTCAAGACACACCCTGCCATTCGCAATGTGTTTGAAGGCGGACGGCGTGTTGCGTATGGCGCGCGCGCGCTGAATGAGGGAGGGTTCCAGTCGATTCCGAAGCTGACTTTCCCAGGGGGCTGCCTTGTTGGCTGTACAGCCGGTTTTCTGAATGTTCCCAAGATCAAGGGCACACACACCGCCATGAAGTCGGGCATGGTTGCTGCCGAAGCCATTTTTGAATCACTCGACGCCATGGCACCCGGACACGAGCCGGCAAGCTATGGTGACAAATTGCAGGACAGCTGGTTGTGGACGGAACTCTACAAGGTGCGCAATATTCGCCCCGGCTTCAGCAAGGGACTTTGGTTCGGTATGGCCAACGCTGCGCTAGACACCTATATCCTGCGCGGTCGCGCGCCTTGGACCATGCATCATCATGCCGACCATATCACCTTGAAGAAGGCGGATGAGGCCCCGCGGATCGCATATCCGAAGCCAGATGGAGAGATCAGTTTTGATCGCAATTCATCGGTATTCATGTCCGGCACAAATCACGAGGAAAACCAGCCGGCACATCTGACCTTGAAGGACAGTTCTGTGCCGATTGCCCACAATCTCGCACTTTATGACGCGCCAGAGCAGCGCTATTGCCCTGCCGGAGTCTATGAAATTGTCCGCGAGGATGATGGCAGCAACCCGCGCCTGCAGATCAATGCGCAGAACTGCGTCCACTGCAAGACTTGCGATATCAAGGATCCATCCCAAAATATTACNTGGGTAACGCCGGAGGGTGGCGGCGGGCCAAATTATCCAAATATGTAACGGGTATGGCCTGACAACGCCCGGCAAGAAGGGCAGAACAAAACTTGGACTGCCCTGAATTTGGAACCACTGACCATGTGGGCGGAGGGCAATCATGCCAGGAACAAGGGCTATCTCGCNGATCGCGCACAAGGCTTATNTCGTTGCGGGTGCCGGTTTGATCGCCCTTGCCACGTCATCCTGCGGCACAGCGACAACGGCGACTGAACGCGCGCAAGCCGGCACACCAGAGACCGGCCTTGTACAGGCTGAGGCGGCCACAACGGAGCCGGCGGCGCCTGCCAGTGTTTCAAGCGCTGCCAGTCAGCACGATATATCGACAATATCGGGGCATTTTCTGGCAGCACGGCAAGCCCTTTACATGAGTGATGTAAGACNGTCTGCAGCGTTTTTTCTCGAGGCCATTGATGGGGCTGATCCGGATGCCGCACTATTGCGGCAGGCCTTTCTGACACAGTATTATTACGGTGATATTGAAAAGGCCGCTGCCATCGGACGTCAGATGGAACAGCTGAACCTGACGATGGCACTGGCTGGCGAGCCTGGGACTGCGCTCGCGATCCGGAACCATGACTGGNCGGCCACCCTTGTTCTGGCAGACGTTATCGCTGAGGACAGCAATGCGATGGATCTTGCCGGGGTGATCACCGCNTGGGCAACCGCNGCCAACGGACAGATGGATGCCGGCATTGCACANCTTGCCGATACCGGGCGGCTGATTGCCGGCGACAACGCACCATTACCTGCNCATGTGCAACTCAACATCATGTTGATGGCAGAATATCTCGGGCTTGATGACGAGGCGCAGCAACGCAGCACGGAGCTGCGCAGCACAGATCTGCCTGCTGGCATGGCCATCCAGCTTGCCGGCTTTCTTGTGCGCGTTGGCGAACTGCAGGAGGCAAGGGCGCTCCTTGATGACCGACTGTCGCAGCAATTCAACCATCGCGCTGTAATGGACAGCCTTATTACGGCACCAGGGCGCGGTACCGATATCAACACATTGATTGCCAACAACATCATCGAAGTGGCGCTTGCAAGCCAGAGTGAGGATGGGCGCAGATCCCTGTCCGCGCGACTGCGGCTGGCGCTTTTTATTGCACCGGAGCTTGATTTTGGTCACTTGTTGCTGGCCCAGGAGTTGAGTGATGTCGGTCAGTATGAAGAGGCGATTCTTCATCTCGACCGAATTGATGTAGACGATGTCTTTGGCCAGCTTGCCCAGCTACTGAAGGCGTCCATCATTGAGAATATGGACGATCCGGAACGTGCAGTTTCCATTCTTGAAGCTGTCATCATCCGTAACCGCGACAACCCGTATCTCTATCACCGTGTTGGCGATAACTACCGGCGCATGCAACGTTACGCCGAAAGCCGTGATGCCTATATGAAAGCCATGGCGCTCGGCAGTGACAGTGGCGCGTTGCACCGCAATCTCGGCATGGCCCTTGAACGTCTTGGTGATGACCTTGCAGCGGAGACGCATCTGCTTCGCGCCGTCGAAATTGATCCGTCTGATTCATATGCGCTGAATTATCTTGGCTATTGGTGGGCTGATGAAGGCCGCAACCTTGATCAGGCCATCGGCCTGATTGAGCGCGCCGTCGAACAGCGTCCCGGAAGCGGCTTTTTTGTTGATTCGCTTGGCTGGGTCCATTTCAAGCTGGGCAACCCGCAAAAGGCCGTTGACTATCTTGAACGCGCGACCGAACTGGAACCCTCGGACCCGGAGATCACGGGCCATCTTGGTGATGTCTACTGGGTACTGGGGCGATATGACGAGGCACGTTTCAAATGGCGGCTGGCGCGCAGCCTGAGTGCTGATGACGAGGAACGGGCAATGCTGACATCACGCCTTGAGAACGGTTTGTCGCCTGACGACATTCCGGCCGCGAACTGACCCCGTGGCAACCGGGCAGCCTGCGCCAAGCCGCGTAAACGCGCCGGCAAAGATCAATCTCTGTCTGAACATTACGGGACGGCGGGCAGATGGATATCATCTGCTGGATTCCGTCGTTGTTTTTGCGGCAACCGGCGATTTTCTGGACATCCGGCATGCGGAAGAAGATTGCATTACCCTTGCCGGGGCATTTGCCAGTCAGGTCTATGAAACACAGGATCGCGGGCCACAAGCCGCAAGCGACGGCGGCGGCAATATCTGTGCAAAGACCCTTAGCGCGTGGCGGGCCGCCGGCGGCGCCATCGGACCGCTTGCCATACATATCGAGAAACATATACCGGTAGGGGCCGGTCTTGGTGGCGGGTCAGGTGACGCCGCCGCCCTGTTACGCTGGTTGCAGACACATGCAGACCGGCCGATTGCAGATGATCAGCTGTTTGACCTTGCGCTTGAAATTGGGGCTGATGTACCCGCCTGCCTTGTCGGCAAACCGTTGCGGATGCGCGGAATTGGCGATGTGATCGAGACTCTGGAACCGGCACCGGCCGGGCCGGTACTGCTGGCCAGCCCCGGGGTGTTGCTGTCGACAAAGCGCGTTTTCACTGCCCTTGCCGATAAGGACGCTGAACAGGATGATACGGGCCGGGATGATACGGGCCGGGATGATAATGGCCCCGCCAGTTGGCCGCTGCCGGCCGGTCCTGAAGGCCTGACCATGGCAGAGATCGCCAGCCGGGGAAATGATCTGCAAGCGGAGGCAATCGCCATCGCGCCGGAAATCGGCGCATTGCTGCAGCTGATGGCGGCGCAGGACGGCGCTGTCACCGCGCAGATGACTGGCAGCGGTTCTGCCTGTTTTGCGTTATTTGAAACTTCGGCGCTATGCGATGCGGCAGAGGCAGCGCTGAAATCGCGTGGATTATGGGCTGTCAGCACAAGCATCTGATCCATGGCAGGTGCCAGAAATCACACCTTTTTCGGTGATAAAATTTATCTGCTAAGCGCCGACATCTTCGGGCTTGATCGGTCACATTTTGGCCGCTACATTGCGACCACTCTGCGACTGGGGCGTAGCCAAGTGGTAAGGCATCGGTTTTTGGTATCGTGTATCGTAGGTTCGAATCCTACCGCCCCAGCCAGAGTTAATTCCGCTACATGAATGTTGCACCTAAGGCACGGATGACAGTGAATAGCCCTGCATGCCTGTCAGGATGATATTCTTTTTGGTCAGCCGCTTGATCTTCTGGCGCAATCGATAGATGTGCGTTTCCACCGTATGGGTACTTAGTCCGTTCTGAAAACCCCACACTTCGGCCAGAAGCTCTTCCTTTGTGACGCAGTTGGGATGTGCTCGGTACAGATATTTCAGAATGGTCGATTCTTTCTCGGTAAGGATCACCTTACGGGTCTCATCTTCAGATTTCAGCAATTTGTTGGCAGGCAGAAAGCTTAGCCCGCCGATCGAGAAACGTGCCGTGTCTGATGCCTTATGCTGCCACAGCTGTGACTTGACGCGCGCCAGCAATTCGCCAAGGCGCATCGGCTTGATCACATAGTCATTGGCACCGGCTTCAAGGCTGGCAATGATATCCTGTTCAGCATTCTGACCCGTCAACATGATGATGGGTTTGGCAAAACCGCGTTCACGCAGCTTGCGGCAAATTTCGATACCGTTGCCATCCGGAAGACGGATATCAAGGATAATCAGATCCGGATTGCGCAGATCAATCTCACGGAAGGTTTCAATCAGCGTTTCCGCTTCATAGACCTCATCAAACCCTTCGGCAGCGAACTGCTCCATCAGCGTCGCGCGCAGGAAGGCATCATCATCAACGACAAGGAGCCGGCCAGTGGGCATCGTGTCCCATACGGCTTCAGCTTCAAGTCCTTGCAATTTCATTCTGCTCTCCATAAAACCAGACCGGGGAGGTTGTTCCTTGCAGTANCAACGAGGATAACCCGAATCAACCAATTGTAGAAACCCACAAAGGTAGCCGGTGTAACCGGCTTAAAATGCATGCAGGATCTTCGCGCAAATCGGACCCATCTCAAGACGGAGCGCAGCTGTCAGGAACTGCGGCGCGGCGGTGTGGTATTGCTGAGGCTCGCCAACGGAGCGGCCTGTTTTTTGCGTGCAGCCGAACTAATGGGGGATGATTGTCGCGATGAACTGCAGCGTCTTGCCGGATCAGGCGCGCTGTTGGTGCTGACAACGACGCGCATGGAAAGCCTGGGCCGCAATCTGGCCGAGAATTTTTGTGGGGCCAGCCTGTCTGCCCATAATATTGAAAAGGATCTGCTTGCATCGCTTGCCGTGGACCAGCCCCGTGCGGGCTTGCTGGACGCCAGCCTGACGATCGTTGCCGAGCGTCGTGGCTCACTCGCCGATTACGCAACGCGGCTACTACGTATTTCGAAGCTCGTCCCCGCTGCACTGATGGCACGCCTTCCAACGCGGGATCCAGCCATCCATCAGAAGATTTGTGATGAACACGGCATCATNGTTATCGANGCGCGCGATGTGGACCGCTATATCACCGCTGCCGCACAGAGCCTGAAAGTGGCGGCGCGCGCCAGGGTGCCATTGCGCCGTGCGCCAGATGCCGAAGTTGTGATGTTCCGTGCGGAATTGGGCGGCGATGAACATTTTGCCGTNATTGTTGGCGATCCGCAGGCCCATGAGACACCGCTTGTTCGTCTGCATTCGCAATGCATCACAGGNGACATTCTCGGCAGTCTGAAATGCGATTGNGGTGANCAGCTTGACGGTGCNCTGANGATGATGGCNGATGCGGGTGGCGGCATCCTCGTCTATCTNGCTCAGGANGGNCGGGATATCGGTTTTCTGAACAAGATGCGCGCCTACGCGTTGCAGGACAGAGGCATGGATACTGTTGATGCCAATCATGCGCTGGGATTCGAGGATGATGAACGCTACTTCCTGCCNGCCTGCAANATCNTGAATGAATTNGGTGTNGANNNACTGCAGCTGATCACGAATAACCCNTNAAAGATCGCGCAGCTTGAGGAGAANGGATTTGTTGTCNAAAAGCGCGTANCCATGACGCCNCCAAGCAANNNGCATAATNAACNCTATCTCCNNACCAAGCAGNACCGNTCGGGACATATGATNNGCNAATAGCCTTGGNATTGGAGGCGGCGCCAGTCTTCATCGTCTCCAGATTAAAAACTGTCACGTGCACCAAAAATAGCAGATCCGACGCGTATGGATGTGGCACCAAATGCAATTGCATCCTCAAAATCGCCACTCATACCCATCGAGAGTTCGGCAAGCGCATAGCGTTCAGCCATGCTGCGCAGCAGGGCAAAATGCATTGCTGGTTCTTCCCCCACAGGTGGAATACACATCAGACCGGTGATCTTGAGCCCGCATTCATCTCGACAAATGGTGAGTAGAGCCTCCAAATCACCCGGCATAACGCCTGATTTCTGAGGTTCCTCGCCGGTGTTAACCTGAA
>NYYG01000001.1 GCA_002686685.1 SAR116 cluster bacterium
CATGACGAGCACAAGCATGACGAGCACAAGCATGACGAGCATGGCCATGAGGATCATGACGATCATGACGATCATGACGAGCACAAGCATGACGAGCATGGCCATGANGATCATGACGAGCACAAACATGACGAGCATGGCCATGANGATCATGACGAGCACAAACATGACGAGCACGCCCATCATGGGGAGGACCCGCATGTCTGGCTTGATCCGGTAAACGCCAAGGCAATGGTTCACGAAATCGAGGAAGCGCTTGTCGAGGCAGACCCGTCCAACGCCGCAGCCTATGAGGCCAATGCCGAGGCATTGATGTCGAGGCTTGACGATCTGGTGGCCGAGATCGATGCCGAGCTCGAGCCTGTCAAAGGCCGCGGCTATGTGGTGTTCCACGACGCCTACCAGTATTTTGAAGCGCGCTTTGGCGTCTCCGCNGTAGGTTCCATCACCGTATCGCCCGAGGTTCTGCCCGGCGCGGAGCGGGTTGCAGAGCTTCAGGACAAGGTCAGGGACCTTGGCGCAACCTGCGTGTTCTCCGAGCCGCAGTTCGAGCCGAAGCTGGTGGCGACGGTCACTGAAAACACAAATGCCGGGACCGGGGTTCTCGACCCGCTCGGAACATCGATCGATGACGGGCCGGATCTCTACTTCACCCTGATCCGCAATATGGCGGCTTCACTGAAGGGCTGCCTGTTAAAGTGAGACAGGCCTTATCATCTCGGTGAGTGCCCCGGGAAACCGGNGAACGGCGGACAGGCTGTCATAGATGGCCTGCCAGCCGGCCTGTTCATGTTGCAGCCGGCGTTCCATGCCCTGATCGCAAAAATTCAGGCACCGCATCAGGCGGGGAGCGCCCTCGGCCACAAACCTGCCGCCCTGGGCCGCACCGTCGAGGGCGAAAATCAACCCGGCCAGCGCTCCGGCGTCAGGATGCACAAAGCAGGATGTGAACGGCCAGAGATGGTCGCGGACAGCCGCCAGCCCGCGTCCATGGAGTTCAGCATAGCGGCTGAAGAGAAGCAGCCGTTCGATATCGCCAACGGCTTTTCCGGTGCTGGCATGGGCGATGGACCGGCCGGCGAATGCCTGCTTGTCGTGGCGCATGATCAGGCCGTCGGCGTGAAGATGCGACAAGTATGCATCCTCCTTGAGCGCAGCCATCGCATAGGCCTGGTCTTCAGCCCGATTGATGAAGCCGGGGGTGAAGGGACGCCAAGTCCGCAGCGCCTCGGCGGTGATGCCGGTCGTCCCGCCGGTAACGTGAATGCGCTGATAGCCTCTGTNTCTCTGCAGGATTTCGGCTTCGGTGGAGATGGCTTGCGGCCATTGTGGACAGAACAGGCGGCGCGAGGTGAGGGGGGCTGTGACCAGATCGGTGCGCGGGCGTGGCACGTCGGGAATGTAGAGGCCGTGCGGTGCATCCGCCTCGTTGACGAGGCCGCCGGCCAGCATGCCAAGATCAACCTGCCTGCCGGCATGATCCACTGCGCTGCCGCCCCACAGCGGATTGGCGATGAGCTGCAGGGCGCTGCTTCCTGTCTGGGCCAGCAGCGCCGCCTGGTCGAAAACCTGGTCGAGGTCGATCTTGAAGGTGAAACGTGCTTGCGGGTTCACCGCCACCTGCCAAAGAAGGAGAACGGCCTTCAGGAAGCTGTAATGCCGGCCATAGGCGCCGTTGACGCCAAACACATCCGCGGCAGCGGCATCGGACGGACACAGATGCTCGACGATCTGGCGGCAGCGTGATTCATCGAACAGGAATACACGCAGATGCCGGAGATTCAGGTGAGTTGCGATCAGGTCGCTGACATAGCGGGAGGCGAGCTCCTCCATCCCCTCATGGGTTACCGAGATCGACATCGCCAGGTCGATGCGCGTGCCGGGCGCCAGCAATCCTCCGGCAGCCTCCTGTGCCAGCGCCTCGTCGAGCTTCGACAGGCCGTAGAGGATTTCATTTTCCGCCGGGCTGGCATCAAGGGGTACAGGGTGGTCGTACCAGAAGGATTGCGGTCTCGACGCAAACTGCCGGGTGTCCCGTCGTAGTGAAGCAGGAATATGTGCGGAGCCCGGATCCAGCGGCGGCGACAGCAGTGCGTTGGTCGTAAAAAGCAGTTCGCGTGCCGGGTCCGTCATCGGCATTGGCGGCGGGATAATGTGAGACAGTCGGCGCCGCGCTTCAATTTCAGCGGACATGGCTGCCGGGTTGGAGTTTGCAGCGGCGGCAGAGGGGCAGAAGATGTGCCATGGTGTCGGGGCGGCCGCGTCGACTTGAGACAGCTTGGCAAGGCCGGTGCCGAGAAAATCACCGACGGGTCCGGGTGCGCCATTCCGGATCAAGATGTCAGCGGCATCATGGTCGGGATGCCTTGGGCAATGCCGAAGCAGCCAGGCACGGCACAGGCGGGCTGCGTCATCAACCGCGTCGTCCAGACCAAGAGCGGGCCAGTCTGCGCGGCCGACCANCCAGTCTTCGAGGCTGTGGTGATCTCTCCGGATGTCGATTCCTCTCATTTCAGCATAGTTGTCCGGCAGCCTTGTCCGATTACGGGTTTCAACCAGCATAGTGGAAAATACCGCAATTTCGGGCTTTAAGCGGCTCTGCTTAAACCGAAAGCGTTTTCGGTTGACACCGAAATCGCTTTCGGGAGAGGCTTTTGTCATGGAGGAGCCTAAAGGTCTGAAAGTGATAGCTGAGCGACTAAACCTGTCGGAGAGCACGGTGTCGCGGGCCTTGAACGATTACCGGGACATTTCCGCTCGGACCAAGGCGCNTGTGCGCGATGTAGCCGACGAACTTGGTTANGAACCTAATACACATGCAAGACGTCTTGCATCGGGAAAGTCGGACACCCTCGGCTATGTAATGCCCAAGCAGGACGGCCAGCTGACCGAAACATTCCTTGGCGAGCTGATGGCTGGCATGGCCAAGACGCTGTCGGGTCGTGGCTGGGACCTTATGGTTCTGGCGCCGCAGAGTCCTGAAGACGAGCTGGAAATTTTCAAGAAAATCGCCAAGGCGCGGCATGTCAGCGGCCTGATCATTTCGCGTACCTATATCGACGATCCCCGGTTCCGTATTCTTCAGGACCTCCAAATCCCCTTTGTGTCTCACGGCCGTTCGAACGAAAGCGCTAACTCGGCGTGGCTGGATGTCGACAATGAGCTCGCCTTCGTTGAAATGACATCCTATCTGGCGTCCCTCGGTCATCGCAGGATCGCCCATATCGGCGGTGTACCCGTCTATAACTTTGCACGACAACGCGCCGACGGATGGAAACGCGGGCTGAAAGATTCCGGCCTGGAAGAGATGGCGGGCTATGCCGAAGCAACCGAACTGAGCTTTGAAGGCGGCAATGNCGCGATGAAGCGCCTTCTCGCTCTTGATGAGCCGCCGACCGCGGTTTGCTGTGTGTCTGATGTTGTTGCCATCGGAGCGATGCGAGCAATCAGGGATGCTGGATACGTTCCGGGTCGCGAGATTTCTGTTGTCGGATATGACGGTCTGGAAATTGGATCGCTACTTGACCCGCCCCTTACAACAATGAGCCAGCCACTTCAATCCGCAGGCAGCAGACTAGCAGAAATGCTGATTACCATTGTCGAGGGGAAAAGCATGCCCGCCGACAATCAGGAACTCTTCCGCGCGTCATTGGTGCGGCGGGGAACGGCCAACCCTCCTTGCGAGGGCGTGCCATAACGCCGGAGCATATTGGACCGGCAATCAATCAACTCAAATATCGGAGGTTTTTGAATTATGAGACCATTACTTGTAACGGCTGCTTCCGTGGTGATCTCCACCTTGGTCGCAGGTGTATCTAATGCCGACACAATAAGGTTCTGGACAACCGAGAACCAGCCGGCGCGTCTTGCCAAGCAGCAGGCCATGGCGGACGATTTCAACAATGCAACTGGCCATACTGTTGAGGTCATCCCGGTCGAGGAGAAGGACCTCGGCACGCGCGCCACCGCAGCCTACGCTGCCGGCGATCTTCCGGATGTGATCTACCATACGCTGCAATATGTCCTGCCGTGGGCAGAGGCAGGCATTCTCGATGTGGAAGCCAACTCCGACATCGTGGATTCGCTGCAGAAGAACACTTTCGCCCCGGGTGCCATCACCATGGCTCAGTTTGACGGCATGACCGCCGCTGTTCCTGTCGACGGCTGGACGCAGATGGTTGTCTATCGCAAGGACCTGTTCAAGGCAGCCGGCCTCGCGGCCCCGACCAGCTATGCCGCGATAGAGGCAGCTGTCGACGCGCTGCATAACCCGCCATCCATGTATGGCTTTGTCGCGCCGAACAAGGTCGACGAGAACTTCATGAGCCAGGTTCTGGAGCATGTGTTCCTTGCCAACGGTGTGTCGCCTGTGAGCGGTGAAGGCTTTGCCGCTCTCGATGAGGCCGCTACCACCGAGGTTCTGGACTTCTACAAGAAGATCTCTAAGGCATCGCCTCCGGGTGAGCTTTACTGGAAGCAGTCCCGCGAAATGTATTTCGCAGGTCAGGCCGCGATGATCATCTGGTCGCCCTTCATCCTTGACGAGCTGGCAGGTCTTCGTGACTCCGCCCCGCCGACAATCAATGATGACCCGACCTCGCCCGAGCTGGCGTCGAAGACCGGCATCGTCACTACCTTTGGCGGCCCGTCGAACGCGAGCGGCGCAGCCTGGGCCGACATCCGCTATTTCGGCATCACCAGCGACGCCAACACCGATGTGGCGAGCGAGTTTGTGACCTATTCCATGAAGGATGGTTACACCGCGACACTGTCGATCGCGCCAGAGGGCAAGTTCCCGGTCCGCCGTGGCGAAGTCACGGACACCGCCCGTTACATCAACGCATGGTCGAAGCTGCCGGTTGGTGTGGACCGCAAGGCTCCGCTGTCCGACTTCTATGACGCGGCCACCATTCGCCGTATTGTCGGCGGCCTCGAGACGGCCGACCGCTGGGGCGTTGCCGAGGGTCAGCTGTCGCTGGCTTCGAAGATGATCAACTCGCAGGTGATCAACCGTATCGTCCGTCAGTATATCGACGACGAGATCGGCGCCTCCGAGGCGGTTGCCAAGCTCAATGCAGAGCTGGCTGCTGTAGAATAAAAACTGCGAGGGCAGTCAGTATGCGCTGGCTGCCCTCTCATTCCTGCTTTATCCATTTTTATCATGGCGACCGAAGATGAGTGATGGCGCAAGGCGCAGAGGCGAAGGAGCGCTGGCACGCCGCGAGAAGCGGCTTGCCTACAGCCTGCTGCTGCCGACATTCGCGCTGGTTCTCGGCGTCATCCTGCTTCCGTTGCTGGCGAATTTCTGGATTTCCTTCAAGCCGGTCACACTTGCCGACCTGCGCCCGCCACAGCTGATCGTCAAGGAACAGCTTCGCGGCAAACTGGCGGCAGCGGGAGACACGGCGCGGATCGAATACCGCTTTCGCAATTCTTCGATCAAATACCCGCTTGGCGAGGTATCCTTCATAGACACGCTGCCGGACGGCATCAAAGTCACCGGGCTGGATAAGGCCTGCCGGATCGATGAAATCGCCGCAAAGCTGACCTGCGAGCTTGGCGATCTGGAAGCCAAGTCACGGGGCCGCATCCGGGTCGAGATCGAGGCGCTGACCGGCGATCCGCCGGGCAAGCTAGATTTCAGGACGAGTGTGCCGGCAGCGACCTTCAGCGCCTATAATGTGATGACATCGTTTGACTTTACCCTCGGCAATTTCCAGAAGATTTTCTCCGTTGCGGAATTCTGGGATGTTCTGAAGGTGTCGGTCTACTACACCGTGTTCGGAACGGCTGGCGCGCTGCTGTTCGGCCTGTTCGCCGCGCAGATCATGCAGAAAGCCTTCTTTGGCCGGCCAGTAATTCGCGGGCTGATGCTGTTTCCCTATGTTGCGCCAGTGATTGCGGTCGCCTTTTCCTGGGTCGTGCTATTTGATCCTTTCTCAGGGGCGGTCAATGCCATGCTGCAGCAGATGGAAGTGGCGTCAGGGCCGATCAACTTCTTCGGGCAGCGAATGATTGAAGTTAGCTTTTTTGGCGTGGCCTTCAACCTGCCGATGGCGCTGACCATGGTCATACTGTTCGAGGTCTGGCGCTATTTTCCGCTGTCGTTCCTGTTTATTCTGGCACGCATGCAGTCGATCCCGTCGGACATCTATGAGGCGGCCGAAATTGACGGTGCCACGCCGATGCAGCAGTTCCGCTTCCTGTCCCTGCCGCATATCGCCGGGATCCTCGCGGTACTGTTCCTGCTGCGCTTCATCTGGACCTTCAACAAGTTCGACGACATTTTCCTGCTGACTGGCGGCAATGCCGGCACGCGCACGTTGACAGTGAATGTGTATGAACAGGCCTTTGCGATCTCGAACCTNGGCGCNGGNGCNGCNGTGGCGGTGGTGATNTTCGTGNTNCTGCTNGTGTTCTCGNTCATNTTCATNNGNTTCTCGCCNAAGGATGCCGGCTGATGANGTTCTGGATGCATGGCATTTTCGGANCNGTTNTNGCNGGNGNNCTGTGGGGNGNNNTCTGGCAGATCGTGGCTGACNATGGCGCTGATCGTCTCGACNGGNGCCGGGCTGTCNCTGCAGACCGGNCCGGCGGTGCTGGCGGGCGCCAGCGCGGGACTGTTCGCCATCCTGTTCCGTTCGGAAAGCACGGTGCTGCGCCATATCTGCGGTGTGCTGGCGATGGGCGTGCTAATCTGGGGGTTCTCGCTCGGTGCGCCCTATGATCCCAAAGCCATCCTGCCGGCCTGGCAGAGCTGGCTGACGCTGGTGATCGCTGCCACGGCCGGCTGGTTCAGCATCGCGGCGGCGATCGGCAATATGAGCCCGGCACGGCAGGCGCGCTATGCCGCCGAGAAATTCTATCTGCGCCTTGTCTGGGGTCTCGGCCTGATCATGTTCGTGCTGATCGTTGCCATCCCCTTCTATGTGATGGTTATGACCAGCCTGAAGAGCCAGCAAAGCCTGCTTGGCAATCCGCTGGATTTCTCGATTGATCCGGGTGTCGGCGGTGCGGTCCTCTTCCGCTCCTACATCGAGCTTTTCACGAAATTTGATTTCGGCACGCTGCTGATCAACTCGACCATCGTGTCGGTGATGACTGTGTTCATCACCCTGCTGTTTGCGGTGCCCGGCGCCTATGCGGTGGCGCGGTTGCGCTTTCCAGGCCGCAAATGGCTTTCAGGCTCGGTGCTGATGATCTATTTGATACCGGCCATCATCCTCGTTATCCCCCTCTATGCGGTGTTCAGCCAGCTTGGGCTCCGCAATTCACTGCTCGGACTTTGCATTGTCTATCCAGCCACGACAATTCCAGTCGCACTCTACATGCTGCGCGGCTATTTTGCTGGTCTGCCCTCGGAGCTGGATGATGCCGGGTTGATGGACGGCCTATCGCGTCTTCAGATCATCACAAGGATCGCTATGCCGCTTTCGACACCGGCCATCGCGTCAGTCGCACTTTATGTATTCATGATTGCCTGGAATGAATTTCTCTTTGCCTTCATGTTCCTTGATGATGTGAAGCTATTTACTTTGTCGCGTGGCATTGTCTCGTTGAATTCGTCCGAGGTCCCGCGCCAGCATTTGATGGCCGGTGCGGTNATCGCAACAACACCNGTTCTGGTGATCTTTCTGTGGTTTGAGCGGTTCCTTGTNTCTGGTCTNACTGCAGGCAGTGTGAAAGGATAAAANATGGAGTGTCGCATCGAAGAGGCGATCAAGACCATCAAGATGAACGACCGCGGCGGNTTCACCGTACCGACCAACCGGCTTTATCCTTATCAATGGAACTGGGACTCGGGCTTCACCGCGCTCGGCATTTGGCATTTCAACAAATGGCGTGCATGGCTTGAAATCATGGCGCTGCTNGACGCCCAGTGGGAGGACGGCATGGTGCCCCATATCGTCTTCCGGCAGAATGATCCCGATTATTTNCCCGGGCCCGGGGTATGGCAGACCAATACCGAACCGGCATCCAGCGGGCATTCGCAACCGCCGGTNCTGGCGAGCATGATTTTGCGGATGGTGCAGAACGGTACGGCCTATGACATGCGNAAAGCGCGCGAAGTCTTCCCCCGGCTGATGGCCTATCACCGCTGGTTTGCCTCGGCGCGCGACCCGCAGGGCACTGGCGTCATAGGTATCATTCACCCCTGGGAATCCGGTCGTGACAACTGCCCCGACTGGGATATCGGAATGAANGCGATCACTGTGCCGGGTGACCTGATTGACTACAAGCGCCGNGACACTTCGCATGTGGACAGTGACCAACGGCCGACACAGGAGCAGTATGACCGCTTCATCACCATAGTTCAGTTTGCCCGTGAGACAGGCTGGGACCATCGCAGAATTCATGCCGAAGGACCGTTCCTGATGGCCGACCCCGGCGTTCAGTTCATCTTCCTGCGCGCGACCCGTGACCTGCTGACACTTGCAGAAATGCTGGACATGACTGAGGCCATAAGTGAATTACGCCGGCTGATTGAGCAGGTTAGCAAAGGGTCAGACTGGCTATGGAATGACAAGGTCGGCGGCTATTGCGCGCGCGATATACGCACGGGNGTTTTCAGCGATGCCATCACCAATGCATCCATGCTGTGTTTCTATGGTGATGTCGGCTCACCCGACCAAAGGGCTAGCATGGCGACCCACTGCCGCCGCATTCTGGCAGCCTGTCAGTTCGGCATGCCGAGCTGGGATCCCGAACATGCCGATTTTGAACCGCGCCGCTATTGGCGTGGTCCCGTGTGGGCGATTATGAACCATATGCTGATCACCGGGCTTGCAGATGCCGGCGAGGAAATGCTGGCTCAGCGCATCAGGTCGGACACACAGAAGCTCATAGAAAGCCAGGGCATGGCGGAGTATTTCGACCCTATGGACGGCACCGGTTTAGGCGGCATGGATTTCTCCTGGACCGCAGCGATTTACCTCGACCATTGTCGGGATCGCGTAGCCGAGCTTCTGAAAGAAACGGTATAAGGGTCAGCATCAGATGGCTGCGATCCGCCTGCAAGCAATCGAAAAATGGTTCGGTGACCTACAAGTCATCAAGGGGCTCGATCTCGACATTCAGGAGGGCGAGTTCATTGTTCTCGTCGGGCCGTCCGGCTGCGGGAAGTCGACGCTACTGCGCATTCTGGCCGGGCTCGAGGATGCCACCTTCGGGTCCATCCTGATTGATGACGAGGATGTGACAGACAGGCTGCCGTCCGAGCGCGGCCTGTCGATGGTGTTCCAGTCATATGCGCTTTACCCGCATATGGATGTCGCGGCGAATATTGGTTTTGCGCTGAAGACGGCGGGTGTCGGCCGGTCAGAAATCGACAGCCGTGTGGCACAGGTTGCAAAGATCCTGCGGCTCGAGCCGCTGCTGGACCGGCTGCCGAAACAGCTGTCCGGCGGACAGCGCCAGCGTGTGGCCATCGGCCGTGCCATCATCCGTGAACCCAAGGGATTTCTCTTCGACGAGCCGCTGTCAAATCTAGATGCGGCGCTGCGGGTGAATATGCGCCTCGAGATCTCGCGGCTGCATGACCAGCTCGGCAACACCACGATCTATGTCACGCACGATCAGACCGAGGCGATGACCCTAGCCGACAGGATTGTCGTGCTGAATGAGGGTGTGATCATGCAGGCAGGAAGCCCGCGCGAGCTTTACAGCAACCCGCAGAACAAGTTTGTCGCGGAATTCATCGGCAGCCCGAAGATGAACCTGATGCCTTGCCGCGAAGAGGGTGGTCAGCTCAGCCTGCTGTCGGCGAGCATTCAGAAATCTAGCATTCCGACAACGGGCAAGGGCACGGCTTGGCTTGGCGTGCGGCCTGAACACATAACCCTCTGTGATCCGAAACACGGCATGCTGGCCGGCAAGGTCATGGTGACCGAATATCTGGGGTCCGAGCAGTATGTCTATGTCGATTGCGGGTTCGAGGATGTTATCACGGTCAGGATCGATCCGGCAGAGGATTGCGAGGTTGGCAGTGACGTCGGGCTGATGCTGGCACGGGAGTCGCTGCATCTGTTCGATGAAGGCGAGAGCCGGCTCTAGCTGGAAGCACCCTGGCTGATGCCCTAGGCGACACGTTGGCGCGAGGCCAGCCGTTCCCGTTGTTCCTGATTGTCCGCCTCGACCGCCTGCCGAAGCCGGTAGGCCATGTCGGGGATGGCTGAATTAATCCGCGTCCAAGCTGGAATGAAGGGCGTTTCCATCGGTACATAGGTGAAAGCGTCACCAGCACGCATGATGTTTTCGGCAAACATCTCGATCGCGCGTTCTTCACTGTCGATGTCGTATGACAGGCCGTTCAGCTCGGCGTCGGACTGGTAGAAAGCAGCCATGTCCAGAGCTTTGCGGTAATAGGTTGCCTTGATTGTTCTAAAGGTGTCCTGCCCAAAGCAGTGGCCTTTTGTCGCCAACTTCCGAAATAGCACCTTTGTGATATCGACCGACATGCGTGACAGTCCGGCACTCGCATCCTCAGGAGAAAGCGGCTGGTGCTTGTGATCGTAGCTGTTGGCNAGATCGACCTGGCAAATNCNNGCGCTNGCNTGNTTGCGCTGCATNTCCGANAGGATGCCNACCTCGAGNCCCCAGTCCGANGGAATNCGCANTTCGGGTATCANNGAGCGGCGGAAGGAGAATTCGCCNGCAAGCAGATAGCGGAANCCNCGCATGAAGGNCAGNTATTCANTCGGGCCNAGAACGCGTTCGAGCGCCATCANNANTGGCCCNACNAGNAGCCTGTTGACCCGGCCNTTCATCTTNCCGTCNGCNACNCGCGGNTAATATCCNTTGCAGAATTCGAANCTNAAATTCGGATTGGCCACCGGGTAGAGAAGGCGNGCAAGNAGGCGGCGGTCATANGTCAGCACGTCGCAATCATGGANGCCNACNGCGTCGGCCTTGCCGCGGGCATTCACCATGCCGATGCAGTACCANACATTGCGGCCCTTGCCTGCCTCGGTTGGCCCGAGGCCCTTGTCCTCCAGCTCGTGCTGTATGGCTTTCAGGCGCGGGCCGTCATTCCACAGTATTGAAAAGGGCTGCTTCAGACGGGTGAAAAACTCAAAGGCGTATTCATACTGGTCACGGTCGGCGCGATCGAGTCCAATGATCACATGGTTCAGGTAGTCTGTGCAGGCGATCTGCTCAACGATGTTTGGCAGCGCATCGCCTTCCAGTTCCGAGAACAGGCTGGGAAGGATGATCTCCATCGGCCTGTAAGCGGAAAAGAGTTTCAATTCCGCTTCC
>NYYG01000015.1 GCA_002686685.1 SAR116 cluster bacterium
AACAGGTCACGGGCAGAAAAAAGCAAATTGCACAAAAAAGAGGCCCGCAAGGGGCCTCTTTGTAACCAGAATGTAAATTTGTATCAGTTGCCGTAAATGTCGGCTCCTGTTACCCGCCAACACGGCGGACAAAGATCGTGCCGGCCGGCTTATTGTTGATGTTTTTCACTGTGTTAGTCGCCTGGCTGAAGATAACTGTTTCCACGCCAAAGCTGTCCACAACGGCGACGCGCGCGCGAATCTGCTTGTTGACCAGAGATTGGGACAATGGCAGCTGTGTCGACCCGCCGGTCTCAATTGCCCGCCAGTTCCGGCCATCGGTGGAGGCTTCCCAGCCGATGGACATGCTGGCAATGCCGTCTTCGTCAGACACGCCGTTGGTGCTGACAAGNATGGTCTCGCCCTCGGTTGCCTTGCCGGTGATCAGCACTTCGCCCTGNACCGGATCATCNACATTCCGCACTGTNTCTGACGGGCTGGTGACCAGCAGTTCTTTTGTACCGTGCCCATCCATGTAGGACACAACCGCACGATAAGAATAGCCGACGTGACGCTGGGACAGCGGCAGAACCTCGCCGGCAACTTCAGGGAAGGCCTGCCAGTCGGTCTTTGTGCTGGACCGCTGCCAGACAATCGAAAAGTTNCCAAGNCCGTCATCATCCGAGATCATGCTCGTATCNACGACAAGGGCATCTTCTTCCATTGCGGCGCCCACAAGCTGNGGCGCGCCATTCGGCTTGTCATTGACGTTCTGTACCGGGCTTGAAGGCGGGCTGAGGATTGTCTCCAGATTGCCCTGNCCGTCCACATAGGAAAGCTGAACCCGCAGCTGGC
This sequence comes from SAR116 cluster bacterium, assembly GCA_002686685.1. GTDB lineage: Bacteria > Pseudomonadota > Alphaproteobacteria > Puniceispirillales > Puniceispirillaceae > UBA8309. The sequence goes on from NYYG01000015.1 coordinate 835, forward strand.
GGCCGACATGGCGTTCGCGCGGGGTAAAGGACTGGCGGATTTCACCGGACAGNTTTGACCAGGCGACGCCATCGTCTGACACCTGCCACTGCACCTGCATGCTGCCAACACCATCGCCATCAACAACCGATGACGCGTCGATGATCAGCGGATCATCTTCAATGGCGATAAAAGAGCCGGTTTCCACCTCGCCCTGCTCGACACCGCCAGAAGCGGTTGACCCGGAATCAGCTGCACCGGACGTAGCTGTCTGTGTGGTATCTGCCGCAACGGTTGCGGTGTCAGTGCTNGCTGCCGCCGCGCCGCTGCTGGCGCTGGTGGTTGCACCGCTTGTGCTGGTTGCTGTGCTGCTTGCCGCAGCGGTCTGTGTAGCGGTCGAGGTTGTCTGCGAAGTGGATGACGCGCTGGTCGCACTGTCATCATCAGATGCAGGCAAGCCACCCGCATGGGCAGCNGTGCCGATGGCTACAATCGAGCCTGCAAGCATGTATGTCCATGGCCGGCGCATTCTTAATGACCCCCTAACAATCATGAGTCTAGGTCGCGTCTGTCGGGAGACCTGTGCAAGACAAACATAACGGTCTTTACCCAAANCACGCGCGACATTGATNGTTATACTGCGTTGGCAGTACGGCAATTACCAGCAGAAAATCGCCCAAATTGAGGCAGATGTCTAGCATTTAAATAGTGCTACTGTAAGCGGCGCTGGTATCGCTGCNCTTGTNCTGCACAGCCGCAGCCCTTGCAATGGGTGCGGCTGTGGCAGGCAAACNGGCCTATGCCGGCGTTTCATCCAGTACGTTTTTCGCAGCGCGAAAGCACTCCAGTGCCTGCGGAACGCCACAATAAATGCCAATCACATGGATAATGGCGCGGATTTCCTCGCGGGTAACGCCGTTGTTGATCGCGCCGCGGCAATGCAGTTCCCATTCATGCATTTTGCCAAGCGCGCCGATCATCGCCAGATTCATCATNGAACGGGTTTTTGCGTCAATCGCATCATCGCCCCAGCCAAATCCCCAGCACCAGGCCGTCATGGCTTCCTGAAACGGTTTGGTGAAGTCGTCAGCCGCNTCCAGCGTGCGTTCGACATAGGCGTCTCCCAAAGTGGCCTTGCGTTGTGCAAGGCCGGTTTCGAACATGTCTTCCATGATGGTGCCTTCCTCGNATTTTTCGGATGAAACAGACGGGCCGGGGCGGCCTGTCTGCGTGTGGCAGATAAGAGTGAAGACAGGCACATGCGAGGTCAAGCCATCAGATTTTTTATAANNTTACAATAAAATCAATATGATGTGCGGTTTTGTTGAAATTATTTATTGTGTTAATTTTGTATTAATCCGATTCGAACCAAACTTCATTGTTCAGGACCACCTGACGAAAGACCGATGATCGAAGTGAACGTAATAGATGGGGCGTCCGGCGAGGCCGAGATCATGCAGTTGCTGACAGCTTATTTGTCAGACAGGCTGTTCACGCCACGCCAGCGCAAGAGCATGCAGATCTTTGTTGATCTGACGCGCGCGGCTGTGCGTGTGCCGGTAACGCGCGCCATGTTGATGCCGCGGCGTTCGGGCCTGCGCACCATTGCCCCGGGCAGCTTCGAGATGACGGTTTCGACAGCTGCCGGGATTCGCGATGCAGGTGAGGTGCTTGCGCATGAGATGATCCATATTTCGCAGGTGATGAATGGCCGGCTGGCGCTTAGCCGGGCCACCAAAAAGGTTAACGGCACCAAGGCGATGGTTGATCTGGCGCGCTGGATGAGTGGCAAACCGGTGATCATCGATCAGCTGGAATGGCGCCACCGGCCCTGGGAAATAGAGGCCTGTCACTGGCAGACCATTCTGGTTGATGAATTCCTGACACTTGCAGGCGGCAATCAGCCGGACCAGCAGCTACAAAAGACAGGCAAGAAGCATCTTGCGCTTTTCAAGGCGGCCTTGCCGGTACCGCAGGTCGTGCGCGCCAATCCTGAACCGCATCTCGACATGATGGATGCGCCTGCGACCATGTCCCCCGGGACCGGCGCCGACGCCTCTGAAACAGCAGATCACGCCGCCACTGACCTTGCTGCATCTTCACCAAACGGCACATCCCGTATTGCCGATAATGCGGCATCGATCGATTCGCTGCTGAATATGCCGATGCCGCCTGCAGAAGAGGCATATGGCAATCAGGCGCCNANGCATCAGGCAACGGCGCATCAGGCAACGGCGTANCAGCAGCGCACAGCGTGGCTGATGACACGGATGATCAGGCGATCAGCGCGGCCGCGCTCGAAGCGGTGTTCGGCGCTGTTGAACCGCAGGCTGACGATGCGCCCGCAGACATGACGCCAGCTGCGCCGCATCCTGCGGCACCCGCCGATATGGATATGTCACAGCTGGACGGTACCGCGGCGCAGGACCTGAACCTGAATGGATCAGATTGGGATGGACCAGATTTGAATGGATCAGATCTGAATGGATCAGGCNCGAACGGGGCGCAGATGAACGGATCCTGCCTGAACGGCACGCCTGCAAACGGGTCGGGCACAAATGGTCATCACCCTGACACGTCTATTCTGGCGTCTGACGATGTGATGCAGATTATTGTTCCCGGGCTGGAATCNCCGCGTCCCCTGCATCCGGATTCACTTGTCGCCAAGCGGCAGGATCTNCAACAGCGTGGCCTGCTGAACAGCTAGGCCGTCGCCGGTGCAGATGTGCTGACGGGTCGAATCAGGCTGTGACGGCTATCTGGCAGCTTACCATGCGGCCTGTCATTTNCGTTAANTCGTCTTTCCCTGGCCTTGCCGCAGGTGGCCAAGNGCAAAGCGGTTGATGATTAGCGGGTGACCTTTTTTCTGCAACCGGTTAGGTTGTCGCCGCGGGTGGGCAGACCCAAATATCTGCATAGCTTATTCATTTGANACAGATGGCAATTCAAAACCCATGAATATTTACAAAGCCGTCACCGAAGAAGTGCTGGTGCCGATACATCCCGCCGGATGGCCGTTCATCTTTCTGTTTGTACTGGCCAGCATTCTGATCACCATTTTCTGGTCACCCTTTGCCTTGCCCGGCACCTTGCTGTCGCTCTGGTGCGTATATTTTTTCCGCAACCCGCGCCGCACCACGCCGGTGACAGACAATCTGGTGATTGCACCTGCCGACGGACGGGTGCTGTCCATCGGGGCAGCCGACCCACCGGCCGATCTCGATCTGCCCGACGGCGAATGGCGGCGTGTGGCGATTTTCATGAATGTCTTTGATGTGCATGTAAACCGGGCCCCGGTCAGTGGGATCGTATCCGCCACCAGCTATCACAAGGGTGCTTTCGTCAATGCCAGCCTCGACAAGGCGGCCGAGGCGAATGAACGCCAGAATATCCGCATGGAAACAGAGTCTGGNCAGGTTGTCGGCATTGTGCAGATTGCCGGTCTGGTGGCGCGCCGTATCCTTCTTGAGACCGGTGTCGGTGACCGGCTGGTCGTTGGCCAGCAATTCGGCATCATCCGCTTTGGCAGCCGGGTGGATATCTGGTTGCCCCTTTCGACACCGGTCACCATATTGCCGGGTCAGCGCACGGTGGCAGGGGAAACCGTGATTGCCGATCTTGATGGCGTGATGACTGAACCGACCCAGACGCGGGTTGCCTGATCATGAGCCCCGCGAACCAGAATCGTCGTTTCAAATCGGTTTCGATTTTCTGGTTGTTGCCGAATGTGCTGACGGTTGCCGGTCTTGTATCCGGGTTGACCGCGCTGCGTTTTGCCCTTGATGGGCGCTGGTCGGGTGTGATTGGTCTGATTGTGCTGGCGGCGGTGTTCGACGCCCTGGACGGACGGACCGCGCGCCGCTTCAAGACATCTTCTTCCTTTGGTGCGGCGCTGGACAGTCTCAGCGACCTGGTGGTTTTCGGGGTGGTGCCTGCGCTGTGCCTCTATCTCTGGGCCTTGCAGGATTCTGGCCGGATCGCNTGGTGGGCGACATTNTTCTATGCCGTGGCCATCGCCCTGCGNCTGGCGCGATTCGATTCCGAACTGCGCGACCCGCCGGGCCATTCCAAGGATTATTTTACCGGCGTGCCGGCACCGGCCTCGGCCTTCCTGTTGCTGGTGCCGATCTGCGTTGATCTGGAATTTGGCATCAGTTGGGCGCGTGAACCGCAATATGTCTGCATATGGCTTGTTACCATCGGGGCGCTGGCAGTATCGGCGCTGCCCACATTTGCCGGCAAGCGTGTAAAGCTGCCGGTGGGAACCGTGCTGCCGGTCCTGGCGGGCGGATCATTGTTGATTGCCGGCGCTTTTGTACAGCCATGGCTGACCTATGTCGTGCTTGCCGGCGTCTATGTGGTCAGCCTGCCGCTGTCTGTCTTGCGCTTTTACCGCACAAGGCCGGCCCCCGGCGCGGACACAGACTGACATCTTCCAAATGGATACCATTGATCTGTAACCGCATGCATCGCATGGGTTTCAGGCGTTGATTCATTCCTGCCCCTTGGCAGCGTTCCTGCGCCTTGCGCTGATTCGCTCGCGGTGGAACAGATATAGCCCGCTGACAATGATAATTGAGACACCGGCAAAGGTGGTGTTGGCGGGCACATCGCCAAAGACAAGAAAGCCAAGCGTGCTGGCGCCGATAATTTCGAGATATTGAAAAGGGGCCAGAAGGTTGGCCGGGGCATATTTGGTCGACAGAACCATCAGCAAATGTGCAGAGGTGGCAATAATGCCCATTCCGATTACCCAGCTGATCTGGGTCAGGGAAAGGGCTGTCACGCCGGCACCTGATATGCCGGCCCAACTGCCAAGCGCCAACAGGCCGGCCAGCACAAACATCGATGTCGCGCTGCCCAGAAATTGCATCTGGATCGCGCCCACCTGCGCAGAAAGATGGCGGGTGACAATCATATAGAGCGCCATCATGAGCGCCGATGCCATCGGCAGGGCCGCTGCCCATCCAAAGGCGAGAACCGATGGCTGGAGAATGATCAGCGTACCGATAAAACCCGCAAGAATTGCGCCCAGCCGCCGGATTCGCAGCTGTTCCCCAAGCAACAGCGCGGACAGCAATGTCAGGATCATCGGCTGCATGAAGAAAATAGATATGGCCTCTGCCATGGGCAGTGTTTTCAGCGCAGCAAAAAAGAAGGCTGTTGCGGCCGCCAGTAACAGGCCGCGGATCATCTGCAGCAGCAACGTACCCTTTGGTATCGCCCAGGCGCCAAACGCGATGATAAAGGGCAGCATCAGCACGGTCTGCATGAAGAATCGCCAGAAGGTGATTTCCAGCCAGCCGCATTCTGCACCCAAAAGCTTGGCAAATGCGTCGAGTCCGGGAATCATCAGCATTGAAATGCTGATCAGGGCCATGCCGACCCCGGGACGTTGTATTTGCCGTGACCCTGTCATAATGCCCGCATGCTGCGCCCAGCTTGTGCGATGCGTCAATCCATCTGACCCGCATGTCTTTTTGATTGGCTAACTTGATGTTTGTCGCTGAACGTTGCAAACTGTGCTAGGAGATCANGGCGGCTGCGACAGCCGACAACTGCACGAGAAAATATGTCCGACAACTTGCTTTCAAGATGCCTCAAGAAAGGCATCCGCATGACCAGCCAGAGACAGGTGATTGTTGGTGTGATCGGCGATGCCGAGGATCATCCTGATGTTGATGAACTCTATCGGCGCGCGGTCAAGCAGGACAACACCATTTCCATTGCAACTGTCTATCGCACTGTAAAGCTGCTGGAAGAAGCCGGGGTTATTGAACGGCTGGAATTCGGCGACGGGCGCGCCCGTTACGAAGAGGCCGGCGAGCATCATGAGCATCTGGTCGATGTCGAGACCGGTGAAGTGACTGAATTCTATCATGCTGAACTCGAAGCGCTGAAAGAGCAGATCGCGCGCGAGATGGGGTATGAACTTGTAGACCACCGGCTGGAACTGTTTGGCCGGAAACTGCCCAAAGATGCAAANTGATCTGTAGATACAACCTGACCAGGACCTGATCCTGCCCCATTCATGATGACCGGTAATGCGCGCGGCCCTTCGCAGATGGCGAGTCTGGCCGGTTATTGCGGGTGCCGGTAACCCGGTTTTCCGNTAGATTTTGCCCCCTCGGCCTGTTTTGAGGTGTTTTGATGCAGACCAGACAACATAAATCGAANGTCGTGAGGCTTGCGGTTGCGCAGGCGCTTTCGATGACATCGATGAATGTGAATATCATCAACACCGCGCTGGTCGGTTATCTGCTTGCCCCCGTGCCGTGGCTGGCGACATTGCCGCTGTCACTGCAATTTGTCAGTGTGATGATGATCACCTTGCCGGCATCATTGCTGATGGCGCGTGTCGGCCGGCGGCCGGTCTTTATTGCCGGTGTTGTGATCAGCAGCCTGTCATCCCTCAGTCTCGGCCTCGCTATTATCTTTCAGAATTTCCAGATGTTCTGCGCCGCCGCCATGGGGCTTGGCATGGCGATGGGGATTGCGGCCTATTACCGGTATGCTGCCGCTGACGGGCTGGAAGAACGCGATCGGCCAAAGGCCATATCCTATGTGTTGGTTGGCGGTCTTGCAGCGGCGCTTATCGGGCCTGAAATCGCGCGCAACACGGTCGATTTGCTGCCGGGCTCACTCTATGCCGGCTGTTTCTTCACTGTGGCGGTCGTGCAGCTTGTTTCACTGGTGGCGCTGGCCGGGGTAAAGATCGAAAAGCCGCCACGGGCAACACGGGATGACGGGCGGCCGATCGGCGCGTTTTTCCGGATGCCGGTCTATGTTGTCGGTGTCATGTGCGCCGCCATTGGCTATGCGCTGATGAGTTACCTGATGACGGCGACCCCGCTGCAGGTGGTCAATGTGGTCAAGCTGGGCCATTCCGCCAATGCCACCATCATTCAGTGGCATGTTGTGGCGATGTTTCTGCCCTCCTTCTTTACCGGCAACCTGATTTCGCGCTTTGGTGTCTCGCGGGTGCTGTGGGCTGGCGCCCTGTTCTATGGTGCAACGATTTACCTGTCGNTGACAGCGGACGGTTTCTGGCTGTATTGGGGGGCGCTTGTCACGCTGGGGCTGGGGTGGAATTTCCTCTATGTCGGCGGCAGTTCGCTGATTGCGCAGGTGGCGAAACCGTCGGAGCGCGGCAGGGTACAGGGTATCGGTGACCTGCTGACCACCACAACGGTCGCCATTGCCTCGCTGACGGCCGGCGCGGTGCACAGCCAGTATGGCTGGCAGATGATGAGTCAGCTTGCCATTCTGCCGGTCAGTATTGTGGTGCTGGGATTATTATGGCTNGGCATCGTGCGCCGTCGCGATGCGGCATTGTCCTAGCCGCTGCAATACCCGTTATCCGCCGGTCACATTCATATGCCGGCTGACGGCCGGGTCGCTGTGGTCGCGGTCGATAATGAAATCATGTCCCTTCGGCTTGCGGGTGATGGCTTCGCGGATGGCGGCGTCCAGACCCTCGGGACCGCCGTCGCGCAGGGCGCGCCGCAGATCGGCATTATCGTCCTGACCAAGACACATATAGAGCTGGCCCGTGCAGGTAACGCGCACCCGGTTGCAACTTTCGCAGAAATTATGCGTCAGCGGGGTAATGAAGCCCAGCTTGCGGCCGGTTTCCTCAACTGTCACATAACGCGCCGGCCCGCCCGTACGGAACGGGATATCGGTCAGGGTGAAGCGTTTGGACAGGTTGGCACGCACAGTCGAGAGCGGCAGATACTGGTCCAGCCTGTTTTCGCTGCCAATATCGCCCATCGGCATCACCTCGATGATGGTCATGTCGAATCCCTGTTCCCCACACCAGGCCAGCATGTCACCAAGTTCATCATCATTGACACCGCGCAGGGCCACCGCATTGATCTTGACCTGAAGGCCGGCCGCCTGCGCCGCATGCAGGCCTGCCATCACCTTTGCCAGATCCCCCCAGCGCGTAATGGCCCGGAACCGGTCTTCATCCAGCGTGTCGAGCGAGATATTGATGCGGCGCACACCGGCAGCATACAGATCATCTGCCATTTTCCCGAGCTGGCTGCCATTGGTGGTGATGGTTAACTCGTCAAGATTGCCCGCCTTGACCTCGGCACCAAGGGCCGAGATGAATTGCATGATATTGCGCCGGACCAGCGGTTCGCCGCCCGTCAGCCTGATTTTTCTGACACCCGCAGCCATGAAACGGCGGCACAGAACCTCCAGTTCCTCAAGGCTCAGCAACTCCGCTTTCGGCAGGAAGGTCATTTCCTCTGCCATGCAGTAGACGCAGCGGAAATCACATCGGTCGGTNACCGAGACGCGCAGATAATCGACACGGCGGCCANAGGGGTCTATCAGCGTGTCGGTTGGCGTGTCAGACGCGATCGCAATCTGGGNGTTGTCGGGTGTCATACTGCGTGNTCCTGNNTCAATNNNGNTNNCATGGTANACGNCGTTGCAATCCTTTTGCAACAAGGGGATAGCGGGGCAGGGTGGGCATCTTGTCGCCCCCGCGCACCTGCCCGTGCACCGGCCTGTGCAATTGTCTGCGGAAAGCCCAAAAAAAAGGCCGTGAGAGATCTCACGGCCGAGTTTAGGGAGGAAACGCGCAGCCATCGGCCGCGCTCGGCAGATATGCGCCTCCAAGCATGCGGCGTCAACCCCTCAACCCGTATTTTATGCAAAAATAGGTCAGAAAATATGACTTAAAAAATAATGATGAAAAACAGTGGATTAATGAGTTTTTGCTTATTGACGAAGTTTTAATGATGATAGCGGTGGCAAATTTGCAACAATGTTATCCACAGTCTGGCCCGCCGCTCTGAGACTGGCGAGACTTGCCGCCTTGTCCCGTTTTGCGAGGCGTTTACCACTCTTTGCAGTCACAAGCGCATGGTGAAAATAGACCGGGCTTGGCANGCCCAGAAGCGCCTGCAAAAGCCGATGCACATGGGTGCTGTCGGCNAGATCTTCGCCGCGGGTCACATGTGTCACCCCGTCCATCGCATCATCCACCACCACCGACAGATGATAGGATGTACCGATATCGCGGCGGGCGATAACCACATCGCCATGCGCGGCCATGTCAACNGCCACGTCACGGCCGCTTCGCGCATCAAACCAGCTGATTGGTCCGGCCCGGTCCAGCGCGGCTGCGCTTCGCAGCCGCCAGGCGGCGGCCCTGCCATCGGATGCGCGGCGTGCTGTTTCNGCTGCTGGCAACAGGCTGTCGGTTGCCAGCGGTGCGNGGCTGCCATGCGGGGCGCTCAGCACGGCATCAAGTTCCTTGCGGGTCAGATAACAGGGATAGACAAGGTCCATCGCCTGCAGCCGGCGCAGCGCATCTTCATAGGTGGCAAGCCGGTCACTCTGGAAGACGGGCGCACCCCGCCAGGCAAGCCCCAGCCAGCGCAGATCATCCAGAATACCGGTTACGAACCTGTCCTGGCACCGCGTATGGTCAATATCATCGATCCGCAGGATATAGCCGCCGCCGATATGGNTTGCCACCATTGCCGAAAAGGCATGTCCAAGATGCATTTCGCCTGTGGGGCTNGGGGCAAATCGCGTAACAGGCTGTCTGGTCATGATGGCGGCGATCCGGGTCGGGGTGAGAATGAACCATCGGTGTGCGGGGCGCAGTCTAGCGGCTGATGATCGCATTTGTGAATAGCGGCCTTGTCGCGTCTGGACCCTGGCGGGTCAGTGGGTGTAGCGTTTTGCGCATGGTGATGCGTGACGCTTCCGGCAGCATTCCAGCGGTGCCGGACGCACAGGAAAGGACTGGGCATGACGAAAAGGCGCTTTGGTGATCTTGATGGATTTTTTACCCCACCGGCGCGCGGCGGCGCGGCGTCCAGCCTGATTGTGATCCTGCATGGCTGGGGTGCGGATGCCAGCGATCTTGCCGACCTTGCCTATCCCGTGTCGCTTCGTTTTCCGGGGGCAGCTTTCTTTGTGCCGGATGCGCCGGACGTCTGCAGCATGAACCCGATGGGCCGGCAATGGTTTGATCTGGGCGATCTGGAAAACGGGCCNCCNGNGGCGGCNGCTGTCATCCTGCNATGNCTTGCCGATGCCTGTGCGGCGCTGGATCTTGGTATGGATGCGGTTGCCCTGACCGGATTTTCGCANGGCGGNATGATGAGCCTTCATTGCGGGCTTGGCACGGCCCCGGCACCTGCTGCGATTGTCAGCTTTTCCGGTGCCTTGCTGCAGCCTGCCGCGATCATCGACAATCCGGCACCGCCGGCGGTGATGCTTGTTCACGGAACCGATGACCAGGTGGTGCCGTTTTCCAGCATGGACCGCGCGCGTGATNTGCTTGCCACGCACGGCATCACGGCGGAAACGGTGGCCCGCCCCGGGCTTGGTCACGGGATTGACCCTGACGCGCTGAGCGCNGCAATCGATTTTCTTGCCCGCACCCTNCCAGCCTGATGCNTGCCGCCGGCAAAGGGGCGTTTGTGTCATCCNGNTGTCATCCCNGTGTNATATTTGACCCGCAATATTTTGAGAGAACACAATCACGCAACGCAAGATGTGGTGGAAGCCCTTGTAATTGNCNTCAGGTCATGTTTTGCTTGCAACCATAGANGGGCNAACCAGATTGGGGGAGACGATGAACGCAGGCAGTTTTGCACCAGCACTGGTCCTGAATGCCGATTTCCGTCCCTTGAACTACTTTCCGCTCTCGCTCTGGTCCTGGCAGGACGCCGTCAAGGCTGTCTGTCTCGACCGGGTGACCATTGTGTCTGAATATGACGTATCGATCAGTTCACCCACCATGGAAATGAAACTTCCGTCGGTGATTGCGCTGAAGGAATATGTGCCGCAGATGCGCAATCCGGCGTTCACCCGTTTTAATGTCTTCCTGCGAGACCGCTTCAGCTGCCAGTATTGTGGTACCGGTCATGCCGCCGCCGATCTGACATTTGATCATGTGGTGCCCCGTTCGCGTGGCGGGCGCACGACATGGACCAATGTTGTGGCTGCCTGCAGTCCCTGCAATCTGAGAAAGGCGAACAAGCTGCCTGAACAATGCGGCATGCAGCCTTTGTCAAAGCCGGTCGCACCCAATATCTGGCAATTGCAGGAAAATGGACGCGGTTTCCCGCCAAACTATTTGCATGAATCCTGGCGTGACTATCTGTATTGGGATTCCGAATTGCAGCAGACCTGACGGTGCGCGGTTGCCGCGTGGTCAGACCCGTTCGGCAATCCGGATGGCCGTGCGGCATCCCTGCTGGATGACCGCCTTCAGCGCGGCATAGAACATTGCCTCGCGCCCCCGATGTTCCACGGCAATGTCGCGATGTTCCAGTTCTTCATCGCGAAAGCGTGCGATGGTCGCCCGAAGATCGCTTTCATCATCATCCAGACGGTCGGCCTGATCCGCATAATGTTCACCGATCACCTCTTCGACGGCGATGGTACAGGCCATGGCTGCCTTAGGCCCCATCGCGGCGGTGACAGCACCAAGCGCGAACCCGGCGGCACCCCAGACCGGGTCCAGCACGGATGGGCGCACCCGGCGTTCATTCAGCAATCTTTCAAAAGTCTGCAGATGCTCGATCTCTTGTTCCATCATATGCTGGATTTCAGGGCCCGAGGAATGGTTCCGCAGGATGGCCAGCTGGCCGCGGTAAATCTGCTGCGCAGCGCGTTCGCCGGCATGATCCACACGCAGGAAACGTTCAATGTCGCGGCGGCCTGC